>JAKCCH010000050.1 GCA_021838945.1 Actinomycetes bacterium | reverse complement strand
GAGGCGGTGCGCATCGCCCTCAAGTACCGAACACCAGTCTTCCTGCTCTCGGACGGCTACCTGGCGAACGGCTCGGAGCCGTGGCGGATCCCGTCCGTTGCCGATCTACCGCTCATCGCCACGACCTTCGCCTCGCCTCCGGCCGCGCCGGAGGGTGAGGGAGGTGACGACGCGGAGATCGACGGCGAGACGGCCGGGTCGCCAGCAGCCGCCTTCCTTCCGTACCAGCGGGATCCGGAGACGCTCGCCCGCCCGTGGGCGTTGCCGGGCACGCCGGGTCTCGAGCACCGCATCGGCGGTCTCGAGAAGCAGGACGTCACCGGTGAGGTTTCGTACGATCCCGTCAACCACGAGCGGATGGTGCACCTTCGCGCGGCGAAGATCGCCGGCATCGCGAAGGACATCCCGGACGTCGTCGTGGACGACCCGGCGGGTGACGCCAGGGTCCTGCTGCTTGGCTGGGGCTCCACGTACGGCGCCATCACGGCGGCGGTCCGTCGTATCCGCGCCCTTGGCAAGCAGGTCGCACAGGCGCACCTCATGCACCTCAACCCGTTCCCGGCGAACCTCGGCGAGGTCCTGCGCAACTACGACCGTGTCATCGTGCCCGAGGGCAACCTGGGCCACCTGACGAAGCTCGTGCGCGCGGACTTCCTCGTCGACGCGAGGGCTCTCACGAAGGTGCAGGGCACGCCGTTCCGCGTGGCCGAGATCGAGCACGCCGTGCTCGACGCGCTCGTCGAGCTCGACGGCCTCGACGGCAGCGGCGGGAGCGATCCGAGCCTCGAGGAGGAGAGCAAGTGACCGACACCGCCGTTCCCGTCACGACGCGCAAGGACTGGGCGAGCGATCAGGATGTCCGCTGGTGCCCGGGCTGCGGGGACTACTCGATCCTCGCCGCGCTGCAGTTCCTCCTGCCCGACCTCGGCGTCCGCCGGGAGAACACGGTGTTCGTGTCCGGCATCGGGTGCGCGGCCCGCTTCCCCTACTACATGAACACCTACGGCATGCACTCCATCCACGGGCGCGCACCGGCGATCGCGACCGGGCTCGCCATCTCGCGGCCCGATCTCGATGTCTGGGTGATCTCAGGTGACGGCGACGCCCTCTCGATCGGTGGAAACCACCTCATCCACTCGCTCCGGCGCAATGTGAACATCACGATCCTGCTGTTCAACAACCAGATCTACGGGCTCACGAAGGGCCAGTACTCACCGACGTCGGAGGTGGGCAAGGTCACCAAGTCCACTCCGTTCGGTTCGCTCGACGCACCGTTCAACCCCGTGAGCTTGGCGCTCGGTGCCGAGGCGTCCTTCGTGGCGCGCACGCACGACATGGACCGCAAGCACATGCAGGAGATGTTCCGCCGGGCGCACGATCACCGAGGCGCTGCGCTCGTCGAGGTGTACCAGAACTGCAACGTCTTCAACGACGGTGCGTTCGAGCAGGTCACCGGCAAGGCGAGCCGGGAGGAGATGTTGATCCCGCTCGAGCACGGGAAGGCGATTCGTTTCGGTGCCGATGGGCACCGGGGTGTCGTCATGAACGACCGGGGCCAGCTCGAGCTCGTCGAGGTGGCAGATGTCGGCGAGGACGCCCTCCTCGTACACGACGAGCGACGCGAAGACCCGGGGCTCGCATTCGCACTCTCACGACTGGCTCGCGGACCGCACGAGCCGACGCCGATGGGCGTGTTCCGCGCCGTCGAGCGGCCCGACTACGGGAGCCTCGTCGACGGGCAGCTGCTCGAGGCTCAGACCCGCAAGGGACCGGGCGACCTGCAGGCTCTACTCGCTTCCGGCACGACCTGGACCGTCGAGTAGCGCGGCCTGCCGCTCGTCAACCAGCGTCGAGCTCCCGGAACACCATCCCGGTCCGGGGCTTCGGGTGGAAGAACGTCGACTTCGGCGGCATCCGGCGACCGCCGTGCGCGACGGCACGGATCTGCTCCACCGAGACCGGGCGCAGCAACACGGCGGCTTCCGCCCGCCCCTCGAGGACCGCTCGGGCCGCCTCGACCGCCCCGTGCTGGTATGAGACCTCGGCGTGCGGGGTGTTCGCGAGAGCCCGGGCGAGACGCGTCGAGTCGAGTTCGTCCTCGCCCGGCAGGAGCAGGTCGGGCCGTGGGGTGAGCAGGTGTGCGCGACCACCGGGGAGCAGAAGCCCGAGAGCTCCCTCCGCCGCCATCATGTTGCGCAGCTCGACGGGATCCGACGGACCGGGCCTGAGCTCGAAGGACCTCTCGAGGATCTCCGGCAGTGAGCCCGCGTCGACGCCGTTGATGAGGCGGTGGATGGCCTGCACCGCGAGCTCGCGCTCGGACAGCTCGACCACGTAGGCGAGGACCGCATCGGATCCGGGCGATCCGTCGGTCTCCTCGTAGTAGGCGCACGCGGTCTCGTACCGGTGATGACCGTCAGCGATCAGCACCGGCGTCGTGGCCACGAGCGCGACGACCTGCTCCACGAGGCTCGAGTCGTCCACGGCGAAGCACTCGTGGACCGTGCCCGCCTCGTCGGTGGCCCGCCAGGAATCCCCGGCGCTCTTCGCGGCGACTTCGCAGAGGTCACCGAGGCCGCCGGCGAGCGAGAGCCCCCAGATCGGTGAGAAGTTCGTACGGGCGGCCCGCAGCAACGACAGCCGGTCGTGCTTGTCCTTCGAGATCGTCTGCTCGTGTGGCAGGACGTCCCCGGCATGCGATGGGTCGAGGCCGAGCGCGCCGAGCACGCCTGTCGTCGAGCGCCTCGTCCCGTCCTCCTCGACGAAGGTCATGCGGTACACGTACAGCGCAGGCTCCCCGGCCACTCGCACGATGCCGCTCTCGTGCCACTCCTGCCAGATGGCAGCTGCGTGCTGGTACTTGTCGCCGCCAGAGGGGTCGACGGGGAGCTCGACGAGGATCGAGTTGTAGGCGGACCGTGCCGCGAGCTCGGCCCGCTCGGCCGCACCGACCACGTCGTAAGGTGGCGCGACCACGTCCTGTGGGTCGACGCGAGACCTGTCGTAGACCGTCGCGCGCCACGCGACAAACCGTGCCATCCGTCTTACCTACCAGGATGCCCGGTCACATCGCCAGACGGTCTGTTCGCCCGTGCTGCTCTCGCTCTGGCAGCATTCGCCCGTGACTTGGCTGCTCGACTGCGACGGGGTCGTCTGGCTCGCCGACGTGCCGGTGCCCGGGGCCGCGGCGGCGGTGCAGCGCTTGCGTGACGCCGGCGAGCGCGTCGCCTTCCTCACCAACAACTCATGGCCCCGAGTTGCCGACCACGTGAAGAAGCTCACCTCGATCGGCATCCCCGCCTCCCCCGATGACGTCGTCAGCTCCTCGATGGCGGCTGCCCGACTGGTCGAGCCGGGCGAACGGGTGCTGCTCGTCGGGGGGCCGGGCGTGAAAGAGGAGCTCGAGGGGCGTGGGGCGGAGGTCATCGAGCCAGGAGAGGGCGACCCGAAGACGGTCCGGAGCGTCGTCGTGGGGATGGACGTCGGGTTCAGTTTCTCGAGGCTCGCTGCCGCCACGACGGCGCTCCGTGAGGGTCATGCGCGGCTCATCGCCACGAACGAGGACGCGACGTTCCCGACTTCTCACGGCTTGCTGCCCGGTGCCGGGTCCGTGGTGGCCGCAGTGGCGACGGCCGGCGGGGTCGAGCCGGTGTTCGCTGGCAAGCCGCACCAGCCGGTCGCCGACCTCGTGCTTGACCGCTACGGCGACATCTCGATCATGGTCGGCGACCGTCCATCGACCGACGGCCGCTTCGCTCGCCTGCTCGGCGTCCCCTTCGGGCTCGTGCTGACCGGCGTCACGCCGGCCGGTCACGGACCGGTCGAGCCGGCGCCCGACGTCGAGGCATCGGACCTCACATCGCTCGTGGAGGCTGTGCTCAGAACCTCCTGAGACAGCGACGTCGGGCCGCTGATGGTGGTGCCTAAGTGCTCACTCTTGCAAGCAGTCCAGCTCAGGGGTATAATAGTGGTATGGCACCCAAGAAACCATTCGAGCGGTATCTGAATGCCGGGATGGCCGCCACGCAGCTCACGCGCAAGCGTGCCGAGCAGATCGTCCGGGAGTTGGTCCAGGACGGCGAGGTCGGACGTGAGCACGCCGAGGAGTGGGTGGAGGACCTTCTCGCCCGCAGCCGCCGAAGTGCAGAGCAACTGGCGTCACTCGTCCGGGACGAGGTCCGCCGGCAGGTCGACCAGCTCGGTCTGGTGCGGCGCGAGGACCTCGCCGCCATGGTGGACCGCATGCTGAACCTCGCCCGGAAGGCCGGCGCCCAGACCGTGAGGGACGCCGCCCGCCGTGCCAGCTCGGCCTCCACCGCCGCGACGGGCAAGCTCGAGGACCTCCGCGAGATCGGGGAGCGCCGCTCTCGGGCGGGCGCCCGCAGCGAAGCGGCACGAAAGGCGGCCGCGACGCGCACGCGCAAGGCCGCCAAGAAGGTGTCGACCGCCAAGAAGGCGTCGACTGCCAAGGCCGCAGCGAAGAAGGCGACCCGAACCCGTGCCGCCAACGCCTCCGCGCCTGCCAAGAAGGCGAGTGGAGCGACGAAGAAGGCAACCCGGCCGACGGCGAAGAAGAGCGCCGGCACGGTGAAGAAGAGCGCCGGCTCCGCCTCCGGGCGGGCTCGCAGCACGGCGAAGAGAGCGACTTCCGCCTGAGCCCGTTAGCCCCGAGAGCCCGAGCTGGCTCAACTTGTGAAGCTCACGTGTCGCCGGCGACCTGCTGGCTTCACGAAATAATTGAGGCGTGACGGGTCCCCCCGGCATAGAGCGCCACGAGAGCGGCGCCACGCACGACGCACGACGCACGACGCTCTCCCGGCGCCCGGCGGACGGTGCTGGCGTGACTCACTCCCGAGCCGCGAGGATGGCCGCGTGAAGTCAGTCGTGCTCGTCCTCCACCCGCAGCGGGACGAGGCGCTCGCGCTCGCAGCGACGGCCCGGGCGTGGTGGGAGGCGCGGGGCGTCGAGGTCACGACCTGGTCGGGGACCGCCGACGAGTCACTCCCGCCGGAGATCGACCTCGCCATCAGCCTCGGCGGCGACGGCACGATGCTGCGAACGGTGCAGCTGGCGCTTCCACACGAGACGCCCGTGCTCGGGGTCAACCTAGGTCGGATGGGTTACCTGGCCGAGGTCGAGCCGGCTGGCCTGGAGCAGGCACTCGAGCGGATAGCCGCCGGCGACTACGCCGTCGAGGAGCGGATGGTGCTCGAGGCGGACATCGACTGCCCCGGCGAGAAGCGACGCCGACTGCTCGCCCTCAACGAGGTCATCGTGGAGAAGACCGCTCCGGGCCACACCATCCACGTCGCCGTCGGGATCGGCGGCCACCCGTTCCTCACGTACGTCACGGACGGTCTCCTCGCCTGTACGCCGACCGGCTCGACCGCATACAACCTCTCGGCACGCGGTCCGGTCGTCTCGCCACAGCTGCGCGCCATCGTGCTCACGCCCGTCGCTCCCCACCTCGTCTTCGACCGCTCCCTCGTCCTCGAGCCGGACGAGTCGATCGACATGACGCTTCTCGACGGGCACGAGGCTGCCGCCGTCATCGATGGCTCGATCGTCGTCTCCCTCTGCGCAGGGTCCCACGTCGCCTGCCGCGCGGCGCCTGAGACGGCTCGCCTCGTCACCTTCGGCGACGTTGATTTCCACACGGTCCTCCGTTCGCGCTTCAGCCTCACGGACCGATAGCGAGCTGAAGCCGATGCTGGTCGAGCTCCGCGTCCGGAACCTCGGCGTCATCGAGGACCTCGTCCTCCATCTCGGCCCGGGGATGACGGCGCTGACAGGGGAGACGGGAGCGGGCAAGACGCTCCTCGTCGAAGCGCTCGAGCTCCTCATGGGCGGCCGTGCCGATCCGGCCCTCGTCCGAGCCGGCGCCGACGCTGCCGTCGTCGAAGGCCGGTTCGCCGTCGCGGGCGCTCTGACACCCGGCATGGCGGCGTCCGACCAGGAGGTCGTGCTCGCGCGGGAGGTGCCGGGCGACGGCCGCTCACGCGCCTACGTCGACGGCCGCATGGCAACAGCTGGTGCCCTCGCGGAGGTGGGTGCGGCGCTCGTGGACCTGCACGGGCAGCACGCCCATCAGTCGCTGCTGCGCCAGGACGCACAGCGGGCGGCCGTCGATCGCTTCGCCGGAGTCGACGCGAGCGAAGTCGAGGAGGCACGGGCCGTCGTGAGAGCGCTCGACGACCGGCTCGCCGCCCTCGGCGGGGACGAGCGAACGCTCGCCCGGGAGATCGACCTCCTGAGCTTCCAGCTCGGCGAGCTCGAACCCGCCGGGCTGGAAGACGCCGGGGAGGACGACCGGCTCCGGGAGGAGGAGGCGATCCTCGCGAGCGCAGAGGAACTGCGTCACACGGCTGCGGCGGCGCGCGACGCGATCGGTGGCGAGGGGGACGACGCCGGGGCTCGCGACCTCGTGAGCGAGACGGCGGCACGCCTCGGCCAATTCGAACCGCTCGCCGACCTGGCAGCGCGCCTCGACGCAGCGGTGGCAGAGCTCGACGACGTGCTCGCGGAGCTGCGCGACCGCGAGGAGCGCTTCGACGACGACCCGGCGCGGCTTGCCGCCGTCCAGGAGCGACGCCGGCGCCTCGCCGAGCTCCGGCGGAAGTACGGTGCCGATCTCGCCGCCGTCATCGCCTACCGCGACGAGGCACGAGCGCGCCTTGCCGACCTCCGGGCCGGGGACGCCCGACGGGCGCAGATCAGCGCCGAGAGGGACGTGGCCCTGGAGCACCTGCAGCTCGCCGAGCAAGTCCTCGGCGACGCGAGACGAGCCGCCGCCCCGGATCTGGCCGCCAGGATCCAGGGCCACCTGCGTGAGCTCGCTCTTCCGAGGGCGCGCCTCGAGATCCTCGTTTCGGAGGGCGGTCGCGGGGATGCGGTCGAGTTCCTCTTCGGAGCGAACGCGGGCGAGACGGCCCTGCCCCTTGCGAAGGTGGCCTCCGGCGGCGAGCTCTCCCGCGCCATGCTCGCCACCCGCCTCGTCCTCTCCGGCGCGCCGCCGACCCTCGTGTTCGACGAGGTCGATGCCGGGATCGGTGGAGAAGCGGCTCTTGCCGTCGGCCGCTCTCTCGCCGAGCTGGGGGAGCGGCACCAGGTCCTCGTCGTCACCCACCTCGCTCAGGTGGCGGCGTTCGCAACGCATCAGATCGCCGTCGAGAAACGCGAGTCCTCTACCCGCACCATCACCCACGCCCGAGCGGTCTCCGGTGACGAGCGGCTGGCCGAGCTGTCACGCATGCTGTCCGGCCAGCCGGCGAGCGCGGCAGCCCGCCGCCATGCCGAGGAGCTCCTGCAGGTGGCCTCCGGCCGGTGACCCCACCTGCCGTCCCTGTTCGGGCTCGATCCGCGACGGCCGCGCAGCCCTCCGGTATTCTGTCCGAGCGGACACCTGGGAGGACAGCGTGAGCAAGTTCGTGTTCGTGACCGGCGGCGTGTCGAGCTCGCTCGGCAAGGGCCTCACCGCCTCGTCGCTCGGCCGGCTCCTCAAGTCGCGGGGGCTCCGGGTCACGATGTGCAAGCTCGACCCGTACATCAACGTCGACCCCGGCACGATGAACCCGTTCGAGCACGGAGAGGTCTTCGTCACCGACGACGGTGGTGAGACCGACCTGGACCTCGGCCACTACGAGCGGTTCATCGACGTGAACCTGCACCGCGACTCGAACGCCACCACCGGCCAGGTCTACTCGTCGGTCATCGCGAAGGAGCGCAGGGGCGACTACCTCGGCAAGACGGTGCAGGTCATCCCACACATCACCGACGAGATCAAGGATCGTGTCCGCCGGCTCGGGACCGAGGACGTCGACGTCGTGATCGTGGAAGTGGGCGGGACGGTGGGGGACATCGAGATCGTGCCGTTTCTCGAGGCGATCCGGCAGTTCCGCCGCGAGGTCGGCCGCGACAACGTGTGCTACCTGCACCTGACGCTCGTTCCGTTCCTCCGGACGACCGGAGAGCACAAGACCAAGCCGACGCAGCACTCGGTGACCGAGCTGCGCAGCCGCGGCATCCAGCCCGACGTCATCGTGTGCCGCAGCGAGCAGCCCTTCGCCGACAGCCTGAAGCAGAAGATCTCACTACTGTGCGACGTGCCCACGGAGGCGGTGGTCACGGCGATCGATGCCGCCAGCATCTACGAGATCCCGCTCGTCCTGCACTCCGAAGGCCTCGACGACATCGTCTGCCGGCTGTTCCACCTCGACGGCCCCGAGCACGAGATCGACCTCTCGGGGTGGGAGCGCCTGCTGGAACGCGTGAACTCCACCCGGGACCTGGTGCGGATCGGCGTCATCGGCAAGTACGTCAACCTGCCCGACGCCTACCTCTCGGTCGTCGAAGCCTTGCGCCACGCGGGATTCGGGCACCACGCGGCCGTCGAGATGGAGTGGATCCAGGCCGAGGAGGTGACCGGCATGCTGGCCGGCGCGCGCCTCGACGCGCTCGACGGCATCGTGATCCCGGGCGGATTCGGCGAGCGCGGCTTCGAGGGCAAGATCGCAGCATCGGCCTACGCGAGGGAGCACGGCATTCCCTGCCTCGGCCTCTGCCTCGGCCTTCACGCGATGATCGTCGACTACGCCCGCAACGTGGCAGGCCTGGCCGGCGCCAACTCGCGCGAGATGGACCCGGTCACCCCGTATGCCGTCATCGACCTCATGGACGAGCAGCTCGACGTCACGGAGAAGGGCGGCACGATGCGGCTCGGCGCCTATGTCGCGCGGCTGACGCCCGGCTCGCGAGTAGCGCAGCTGTACCGAGAGGTGACCGTCTCCGAACGCCATCGCCACCGTTACGAGGTGAACCCTCGATACCGCTCTCGGCTCGAGGAGGCCGGTCTCGTCTGCTCCGGGGTGGAGTCGAAGGACAACCGCCTCGTCGAGTACATCGAGCTGCCGGCTCACCCCTTCTGGATCGCGACCCAGGCACACCCCGAGTTCAAGAGCCGCCCCGACCGCCCGCACCCACTGTTCGCCGGCCTGGTCGAGGCAGCGCTCGAGCGTGCCTCCGCCAGGACGCCGCGCCTGTACGACCTCGACGCCGTCGGCTGAGCGGGCCATGCCGCAAGCCCAGCCACCGGACGGGGAACCGTTCCGGAAGATCGGGGAGCGCACGCGCTTCGATGGGGGTTTCTTCCGGGTGTCGACGGCGACCTTCGTCGGCCCGGACGGGTTCACCTTCGAGCGGGAGGTCATCCGCCATCCAGGTGCCGTGTGCGCCGTGCCGCTCGAGGACGACCGGCGACACGTGCTGATGATCCGGCAGTATCGCGGCGCGATCGGGGAGGCCGTGCTGGAGCTGCCCGCCGGCAAGCGCGACGTCGACAGCGAGGACCCGAAGGACTGCATGGCGAGGGAGCTCGTCGAGGAGATCGGCCGGGAGGCCCGGGAGATCACCGAGGTCGCCCGCTTCTACAACTCGGTCGGCTTCTCGAACGAGGAGACGATCTGCTACCTCGCCGAGGGCCTCGTCGAGTGCGAGCGGGAGGCCCACGGGATCGAGGAGGAGCACCTCACGATCGAGAGGATCTCCCTCGACGACGTCGAGGAGCTGATGGCCGCCGGTGACCTCGTCGACGCGAAGTCCATCATCGGCCTTGTCGCCGCTCGTGCGGCACTCGCTGGAGCGAAGGCGAGGACCAGCCAACCGACCATCTTCGCTGCCGACGAAGACTCCGAGTGACGCTCTCGTGACGTGGCGCCCCCTCAGCGTCGACGCTGAGGAGTTCCTCTCGTACCTGGCCGTCGAGCGCGGGCGTGCGCCCGCCTCCATCGCCTCGTATCGCCGCGATCTCCGAGCGTACGAAGAGTTCCTTGCCGCCCGCCGCATCGCCCTCGCAGATGTCGGTCCCCGCGTCGTCGAGGACTACCTCGCCTTCCTCGCCGCCTCCGGGAGGCGGGCGACCTCGAACGCGAGGGCGCTGTCGGCGATTCGGGGACTGCATCGCTTCTGCGAGGACGAGCGACACGGTCCACCCGACCCGACGGCCGGGGTGAACGGTCCGAGGCTCCCCTCGCCGATCCCGAAGGCGCTCACCGAGCCCGAGATCGAGTCGCTGCTGGCATCTGTCGTGGGCGACGACCCGAGGGCGCGCCGCGACCGGGCGATCCTCGAGCTCATGTACGCGACCGGGATGCGCATCTCCGAGCTGTGCGGCCTGCGCATCGCCGACCTCGACCTCGGGCGGGGGCTCGCCCTCGTGTTCGGCAAGGGCTCGAAGGAGCGGATCGTGCCCTTCGGAGCTCCGGCGGCGCGTGCACTCATGGAGTGGCTGGCGTCGGCGGGGAGGCCCGCCATGGCGCCCGAGCGCTGGGCCCGGCGTGCTGACGAGGAGGCGCTGTTCATCACGACGCGGGGCCGCCGGATGAGCCGCCAGTCGGTCTGGCTCGTCGTCCGGAACGCCGCCGAGCGCGTCGGCCTTCAGGCGAAGGTCACGCCACACGTCCTTCGCCACTCGTGCGCCACGCACCTGCTCGAACACGGGGCCGACATCCGGGTCGTGCAGGAGCTGCTCGGGCACGCCGCCATCACGACGACACAGGTGTACACGAAGGTGTCCGGCGATCTCCTGCGGCGCGCCTACGAGCAAGCACATCCCCGCGCCCACCGCACTCGGGCACCGGTGCCTTCGCCTGGCAACTAGTCTCGCGACCGTGGCAAATGATGCAGCCGTCGACTACCGCGCTCTTCTCGAGGAAGAGAGAGCCTCGCTCGAGGGTCAACTGACCGAGCTCGGTTACGGCGAGAAGGGCAAGATCGAGTACGACTCGAACTTCGCCGACACCTCGCAGGTCACTGCGGAGCGCGGCGAGAACGAAGCCCTCGCGTCTCAGTTGAAGGACGCCCTCGGCGACGTCCTCAGCGCCCTCATCAAGCTCGACAAGGGCACCTACGGAGTCTGCGAGCGTTGCGGGCAGCCCATCTCCGAAGCCCGCCTCGAGGCCAAGCCTGCAAGCGCGTATTGCATCAACTGCGCCTCGGTCGCCCGCCGCTGAGGTCGTCGGCTCTGCGACGTGGCTCCGTGATCGGCCGCCGCCGGAGGGATCCGCGGCAGTACCTGCGCTCGAACGCAGCGAACGTCGCGCTCGTCCTCGTGATCGCGGCGATCATCGTCGTCGCGGTCACGAAGGGGATACAGGACCACAAGCTGACACTCGGCACCGTGATCTTCATCCTCGTGCTGATCCCCTCGATCATGTTCCACGAGGTGAGCCACGGAGTCGTCGCACTGTGGTGCGGTGACGACACCGCCAAACGGGCCGGCCGCATCTCGGCCAACCCGATCCGCCACGTCGACCCGATCGGCACGATCATCGTCCCTGCGGCGATGGTGCTGCTGCTGCACTCGCCGGGCTTCTTCGGATGGGCGAAGCCTGTCCCCGTCGCGCTCAACAAGCTGCGCCGTCCGAGGAACCAGGCAGTGCTGGTAGGACTTGCCGGCCCGCTCTCGAACGGCCTGCTCGCCCTCGCGGCCGGGATCGGGCTGCACTTCATCATGGGGGCCGCTCCCCGTTACGAGACGGCCAACCTCTACTTCTCGATCCTCACCTTCCAGGCGATGAGCGGAGGGTTCCTGTACTGGCTCGGGCTCGTGGTCGGCATGATCGGGCTCGCCAACCTGCTCGTCGGAGCGTTCAACCTCCTCCCGATCCCGCCCCTCGATGGCGCGGCCCTGGTCGAGCGCTTCATCCCGGTCGATGCGCTGCCGACCTACTACCGCATCCGGATGGGCTTCATCATCGTCATCGTCCTCTTGGTCTGGCTCGACCGCGGGTTCCTCGGGACCATGTTCGGGGACGTCGCCACCTGGTACATGAACCTCGTCAAGCCTGCCTGGCTGCACGTCTTCTGAGGATCACCTCGGTCGCCTACCCCCGGGGCAGCAGGCCGACCGCGTCCTTCGCCCGCGCGAGCGTCTTCGAGGCGATCCCGGCCGCCTTCTCCGCGCCCTGGTCGAGCATCGAGGCGATCTCCCCGGGATCGGAGGAGAAGAGCTCCCAACGCTCGCGCACCGGGCGCAGCACCTCGTCGAGGGCGTCGGCGAGATCGTCCTTGAGCGGCCCGTACTGCTCGTAGCCGTCGACGACGTCGTCGACCGAGCGCCCCGTCACGGCCGCCATCATCTGGAGCAGGTTCGCGAGCCCGGGCTTTCCTTCGGGATCGAAACGCATCTCGCCGTCCGCATCCGTCACCGCCCTCCGGATCTTGTGGCGGATCTCGTCCGGGCTGTCGAGGAGGTCGATCGTGCCCTGCGGCGAGTCCTCCGACTTCGACATCTTGTTCTCGGGGTGCTGCAGGTCCATCACCCTCGCCGCGAAGCGTGGCAGCGCCACCTCGGGCACGACGAAGGTCTCCCCGTAGCGGTTGTTGAACCGGATCGCGATGTCCCGGGCGATCTCGAGGTGCTGGCGCTGGTCCTCACCGACCGGGACACGATCGGCGTCGTAGAGCAGGATGTCCGCCGCCATGAGCGCCGGGTAGGTGAAGAGCCCGGCGCGGACCGAGGTCTTCGAGCCCGACTTGTCCTTGAACTGCGTCATCCGGGTCAGCTCGCCGTAGCTGACGGTGCATTCCATGATCCACGACAGCTCTGCGTGCTCGTGGACGTGGCTCTGCACGAAGAGGGTCGACAGATCTGGCTCGATCCCGGCCGCAAGGAAGCCCACGGCGGTCTGGAAGGTCTTCCGCCGCAGCTCGGCGGGATCGATCTCGACCGTCAACGCGTGCAGGTCGACCACGCAGAAGAGGCAGTCGAATTCGCGCTGATCGGCGCTCCACTGGCGGAAGGCCCCGAGGTAGTTCCCGAGGTGCAGCTCGCCGGTGGGCTTCACACCCGAGAACACACGCGTCATCCGAGCATGATAGGCGGCGGCTCCCATCCCACGAGTCCGGCGGAGACGCCGGTATCGTTGCCGAGGTGGGGTACGCGGTGCGGACCGACGTCTTCGAGGGGCCCTTCGACGTCCTGTTCCGCCTCATCACCGAGCAGCGCGTGGACCTCTACGAGGTCCGGCTGTCGGGGATCGTCGACGCCTTCCTCGGCGAGGTCGAGGCGCTGGAGCGGCTCGACCTCGAGATCGCGACCGAGTTCCTGCTCATCGCCGCCATCCTCGTCGAGCTCAAGTCGCGCCGGCTTCTTCCCGACCGCGACTACGCCGTGAGCGAGGACGACCTGGCCCTCCTCGAGGAGCGCGACTACCTGCTCGCACGTCTCGTCGAGTGCACCACGTTCTCGGCCGCGGGTCAGGCCATCGCGGAGCTCGAGCGGCGTGCGGCGAAGTCGTTCCCGCGCCTGGCTGGCCTGGACGAGCGCTTCGAGGGCATCGCTCCCGATCTGCTGGCCGGCGTCAGCACGCTCGACGTCGTCGAGGCGGCCCTACGCGCCCTTGCAGAGAGACCGAAGGCAGAGGTCGAGGTCGAGCACATCCTCGTCGACGAGGTCACCGTTGCCGAGGTCGTAGAGCGTCTCGCGAGGTACCTGCCCGGGCGGGGCACCACGACGTTCCGTGAGCTCACGACGCACGCCAGGACTCGGACCGAGGTTGTCGTGCACTTCCTCGGCCTGCTCGAGCTCTACAAACAGGGCCTCGTCGACCTCGACCAGCCCTTCACCTTCGGGGCGATCACGGTCCGGTGGACCGGCGGTCCCGACGACACGGTCGACACCGACGAAATCGGCGGGCTCTCTGCCGGCGCGGCCGAGCGCGCCCGGGCGGCTCTCGTCGATGCGGAGTACGGAGGCTGAGAGGGCAATGGATCCCGAGCACGCAGCTGCGATCGAGGCGGTCCTCACCGTCGCCACCGATGCGGTCCCGCCGGGCCTGCTGGCCGAGCTGCTCGAGCTCCCGGTGCCGGCCGTCGAGGAGGTGTGCGCAGCGCTGGCGGCGCAGTACGAGCGGGACGGGCGAGGGTTCGCGCTCGTCCGCGTGGCAGGCGGGTACCGCTTCCAGAGCGCGGAGCGGTACTCGGGATACGTGGAGCGTTTCGTCCTCGACGGCGCGCCGCAGAAGCTGTCCGCTGCCGCTCTCGAGACGCTTGCGGTGGTGGCGTACAAGCAGCCGGTCTCGAGGGCGCAGGTGTCGGCCATCCGCGGCGTGAACGCCGATGGCGTCCTCCGCCTGCTCACGGCCCGAGGATACGTGCAGGAGGTCGGCCGTGACCCCGGTCCGGGTCAGCCGATCCTCTACGGGACGACCCGGGTGTTCCTCGAGCGGCTCGGTCTCGACTCGCTCGAGGACCTCCCGCCGCTCGTGGAGTTCGTGCCGCCCGCATCGACGGTGGAGATGCTGGAGCAGGCGCTCCGACCCGAGACGGATCCGGCCCGCCAGAGCTCCGACGTCACCGAGTGAGCCTGGAGCGACTCCAGAAGGTCCTTGCCCGGGTCGGCTACGGGAGCAGGCGCGCCTGCGAGGAGCTGATCGCAGCGGGCCGCGTCACCGTCAACGGCGAGGTCGCCGCGCTCGGTCGCCAGGTCGACACGGCGACCGATCGCGTGACCGTCGACGGCGTCCCGGTCGGCGTCCTCCCCGGCCTCGTCTACTACCTGCTCAACAAGCCTGCCGGCGTCGTCACGACGGCCTCGGACCCGCAGGGCCGTCGGACCGTGCTCGACCTCGTGCCGGACGAGCCACGGGTCTTCCCGGTCGGCCGCCTCGATGCCGCCACAGAGGGCTTGATCCTCCTCACGAACGACGGTGACCTCGCCCAGCGCGTCTCCCATCCGAGCCATGGCGTCGACAAGGAGTACCTGGCCGAGGTCGCCGGCGTGCCGTCGCCAGGCGACATCCGGCGCCTCCGCGACGGCATCGACCTCGAAGACGGCAGGACCGCCCCGGCAAAGGTCTCGGCCGTCGCACCGAACTTGTTGCGCATCACGATCCACGAGGGGCGGAACCATCAGGTGCGCCGCATGCTCGAAGCGACCGGGCACCCCGTCGTCCGGCTCGTCCGAACACGCATAGGGACGGTGACCGACCGGACCTTGCGACCCGGCAGCTGGCGGGAGCTCGGCCCGAGCGAGGTGCTCGAGCTCTCGAAGGCGGCGTCCCGCCGCCCGCGCACCACCCGGCGGCGGGACACGAGAGCTGCCAGGGCGGCTTCGCCACCGCCGCGCCCCTCTCAGTAGGCTCCCGCCCGATGCCGGTCATGCTTCGGGCGCTGCGTGGCGCGACGACGGTCGACGAGGACACAGAGGAACAGGTCACCGGCCGCGTCCAGGCGCTCGTGCAGCAGATGCTCGAGCGAAACGGCATCGCTCACGACGACCTCGTCTCCATCCTCTTCACGGCCACCGAAGACGTCACCTCGGTGTTCCCGGCCACGGCTGCGCGGGCCGCCGGACTCGGCGACGTGCCGCTCATCTGCGCCCGCGAGCTGTCGATACGCGGTGGGACGCCGAAGTGCATCCGCGTGCTCATGCACTGCTACAGCGAGCGCGACCGCGCCGAGCTGCACCACGTCTATCTCGAGGGAGCGCGCGGGCTCCGCGACGACCTGCCCGAGTGAGCCCGTGAGCACGTGAGCGCTCCACGAGCGATGCGAGTCCATGTCGTCGGCCTCGGCCTCGTCGGATCCTCGATCGCGCTCGGCCTCCGGCGGCGGGACGCAGAGGTGACCGGCGAGGACCGTGATCCCGCGCGTGCCGCACAGGCTCGCGATCTCGGCGCAGTCGCCGCGATCGCGGGGGCTCCCCGCGAGGGCATCGTCTTCCTCGCCACACCCGCCTCGAGCATCGTCGACGTGGCTCGCAGGGTGCTGGCAGACGAGTCGGACGGACTCGTCGTCACGGACGTCGCGGGCGTGAAGGGGCAGATCGCGGGCGAGTTGCTCGACCCCCGTTTCGTGCCGGGTCACCCGATGGCGGGATCGGAGCAGGAAGGCCCCGCAGGTGCCGACCCGGACCTGTTCGTCGGGGCGACGTGGGTGCTCACGCCGACAGAGCAGACGAGCGAGGCGGCGTTCTCGGCCGTGCAGGACGCCGTGTCGATGCTCGGAGGAGATGTCGTCGTGCTCCCGCCCGAGCGCCATGACGAGCTCGTGGCCGTGGTCTCGCACGTGCCGCACCTGGCGGCTGCGACGCTCATGTCGCTCGCGGCCGACTCACCTGTCGACCGCGAGGCGCTGATGCGCCTTGCTGCCGGCGGATTCCGGGACATGACGCGCATCGCAGCAGGCTCGCCGGGGATCTGGCCCGACATCTGCCGGGACAACTCGGCGGCGATCGTGCCGGCGCTCGACCGCCTCATCGAGCGGCTGGAAGACGTCCGGAGCATCGTCGCGGGAGCCGACCGGAGCGGGCTCGTCGCTCTGCTCGACCGGGCGAGCGTCGCCCGCCGCAACCTCCCGGCACGAGGCGCACCGCCGCCACGGGGCGTCGAGCTCCGCGTGGTCGTCCCCGACCGGCCGGGCGTGCTCGCCGAGGTCACGTCTGCAGCAGCGCAGCTTGCCGTGAACATCTACGACATCGAGATCGCCCACTCGAGCGAGGGGCCGCGCGGTGTCCTCGTGCTCGTCGTGGCGCCCGGCTCCGGCGACGCCCTCGTGTCCGCTCTGCGCAAGAGGGGGTACCGGGTGGCCGCCACCTCCGAGGGAACAGGCGCGGCGTCGTGAGCCTCCTCGTAGCTATCGACGGTCCTGCCGGCTCGGGCAAGTCGACCATCGCCGCCGCGCTGGCAGAGCGCCTCGGCCTCGCCCGCCTCGACACCGGTGCCATGTACCGGGCCGTCACCCTGCTCGTGCTGCGGCAAGGGGTGGACCCGGAGAACGGCGAGGCGGCCGCACGGCTCGCCCGTGACATGGACCTCGACGTCGGCGACCACGTGCGGCTAGACGGCGAGGACGTCACCCTCGCGATCCGCTCAGGCGAAGTCGACGGCGCCGTCTCCGAGGTCGCGGCGCATCCCGCGGTCCGTGCAGAGCTCGTGCGGCGCCAGCGCGAGTGGGGCGAGCGTCACGGGGGCGGCGTCGTCGAGGGCCGGGACATCGGGTCCGTCGTGTTCCCGACTGCCGATCTCAAGATCTACCTGACGGCAGAGCCCGAGGAACGTGCCCGCAGGCGGGTCGACCAGCAGCGCCAGCTGGCACCGTCACCCCGGGGGACCGAGTCCTTTGAAGCAGTCGCCGATCTCGAGCGGCGCGACACCCTCGACAGTGGGCGCGCGATCTCCCCCCTTCAGGTCGCAGAAGATGCAATCGTGGTGGACTCGACCCATCTCACAGTCGATGAGGTCGTGGAGGAGGTGCTGCGACACCTGTGAACGAGGACGTGATGCCGAGACCACCGACACCGGGGGAGGTCCGGCTCTACCGCGCCTGCAGGGGCGTCGCAGTCGGCTTGTCGAGGCTCTTCTTCCCAGGCCGCGTCGTCGGCCTCGAGAACATCCCGGACACGGGCCCGTTCATCCTCGCCCCGGTGCACCGCTCGTACCTCGACTGGCTCCTCGTCGCCCGGGTCACCCGCCGGCGGCTCCGGTACATGGCCAAAGCAGAGATCTGGAAGTCCAAGCTCGTAGGGCGAATCATCGAGGCGCTCGGCGCCTTTCCCGTCAACCGCTCGGGGGCCGACCGCGAGGCACTCGAGCGCTGCCGCGAGGTCCTCGCGGGCGGTGAGCCGCTCGTGATGTTCCCCGAGGGAACGCGGCGTTCCGGCCCGGTGGTGGAGGACCTCCGCGAAGGCGTCGCCTACCTCGCCCTGCGCTCACGGGTGCCTGTCGTGCCCGTCGGCATCGGCGGTAGCGAGAGGGCGATGCCGCGTGGATCCACCTTCCCGAAGCCGAGCCGCATCAGCCTCGTCGTCGGTAGCCCGCTCGAGGCTCCGACCGACGAGGCCGAGGACGGCGGCGGGGGAGACGGCGGCTCACGGTCGCGGGCCCGCGTCTCTCGCCGCGCGATGAGGGAGCTCTCCGATCGCATCGGGGCCGCCATCCAGCAGGCCTACGACGAGGCTGAACGCATGCAGTCGGGCGGCTCGGCCCACTAGGGTTGCGCATCGTGCGTGTCCTCGTCACCGGTGGAGCCGGGTTCATCGGGCGTCAGCTCGTGTCCTCGCTTCTCGAGCGTGGGGATGACGTCACCGTCGTCGACCTGAAGGAGAGAGCCGACGAGGGCGTCCGCCACGTGCAGGGTGATCTGCGCGACCCGGCGGTGACCGCGGAGTCGCTCACCGAAGGCACCGACGCCGTCGTGCACCTCGCAGCCCTCACCCGCGTGCTCGACTCGATCGACGACCCCGACGGCGTCTTTCGCACGAACATGCTCGCGACGCACTACCTGCTCGAGCGCTGCCGCGAGCTCGCCGTCCCGACGTTCGTGTTCGCGTCGACCAACGCCGTCGTCGGAGATGTGGGCTCGGCCGTCATCTCCGAGCAGATGCCCCTCCACCCGCTGACGCCGTACGGCGCGACGAAGGCTGCGGCGGAGAACCTCCTCTCGGCCTACTCGGCCGTCTACGGCCTGAAGGCCGTGACCCTCCGGTTCACGAACGTCTACGGGCGGGGCATGCAAGTGAAGGACTCGGTCATCGCTCGGCTCATGCGAGCGGCCCTCTCGGGCGGCGGCATCCAGATCTACGGAGACGGCACGCAGGTGCGCGACTACGTCTACGTGAGCGACGTGGTGAACGCGATCGAGCTCGCCATCGCGCTCTCCGAGAGCGACACGCTCGTGATCGGGAGCGGCGAATCCGTGTCGATGCTCGAGCTCCACCGCATCACCTGTGAGGTCACCGGGGCCGACATCGGCAAGGAGCACGTGCCGGGCAAGCCGGGGGAGATGCCGGCCGTCATCGTCGACAACGGGCATGCCCGCGAGAGGGGATGGCATCCCGAGCACGACATTCGCTCCGGCGTCGAGGCCACCTGGAAGGACTTCCTGGGAGCTGCCTGACTGTACCGTCCAGACGGTACAGTAAATCGGCGTGAGCCGTCACTCCTCCGACACCCGCGCGCGCATCCTCTGCGCCGCAGAGGACCTCGTCATCCGTGACGGGGTGTCGAAGCTCACCCTCGAGGCCGCCGCGCAGGAGGCAGGTCTGAGCAAGGGCGGCGTCCTGTACCACTTCCCGAGCAGAGCAGCGCTCGTCTCGGCGATGGTGCAGCGCTTCGTCGTCAGCTTCGACGCCGACCTCGTCGCCTACGGGGCGCTCGGCGGGAAGCCGGGGGACTTCACGCGCGCCTACCTCCAGGCGACCCTGGCTCCCACGTCCGCCGGCGACGAGGCCGCCGGCCTGATCGACCACTCGGAGAGCGACGACCTTCGTGAGCGCCGCCTCGGCGGCGCCCTCCTCGCCGGTGTGGCCTCGGACCCCGAGCTGCTGGCGCCGTTGCGCGATCGCTTCGCGGCGTGGCAGGAAGCGGTGGAGGCCGACGGGCTCCCCGAGGAGGTGGCGACAGTCGTCCGCGTGTGCTCTGACGGCCTCTGGCTGAGCGACCTCTTCGAGCTCGCTCCCGTCGGTGGGGCACTTCGCGAGCGCGTCGGCAAGCTGCTCGTCTCGATGATCGACGACACCACCAGGTGAGGCGCAAGCGATGAAGCTCCTCACGCGCCTCGCGCGCGGCAGCCGCATCGACGACCAGGTGGCACGGCGCGTGGTGATCGCGGTCTGCCTGTCTGCCTTCGCGGAGTGGGGAGGCTCGAGTGCCGTCCTGCCGCTGCTCCCGGTCTACCTCCACAACCGGGGTTCGTCTGTGACACTCGTCGGGTTCACGATGGCGGCGTTCTTCGCAGCAGCCGTCCTCGTGCAGTATCCGGTGGGGCGCCTCTCGGACCGGATCGGGCGCCGGACCATCCAGCTTGCCGGCCTCGTCACCTACTCGTTCGCCACGATCCTGTTCGTCTTCGTGTCCGCACCGCTCGCAGCGCTCCTCTTCCGTGGACTGCAAGGGGCCGGCGTCGGTGTCGTCGATGTGGCGAACGCCGCCACGATCGGTGAGGTCGTGCCCGAGTCGCAACGGGGCCGTGCCTTCGGAGCCCTCTACGGGACGCGCACAGCAGGCATGGCGATCGCACCGTTCTTCGGCGGTCTCGCGGGTCTCGGCGAGATGCACTGGCTCTTCGTCGCAGCCGCCATCGCCGTGCTCCTCGCCGCTGTGCCGATCTACCTCTTCGCCCCTCGCAACCGGCGTCGCGAGCCTCTGCGCGCCCACGAGCGCACCGCTCTCTGGCGGAACCGGTCCGTCGTGGGCGTCGGCGTGGCGTTTCTCGCCGGGGGCATCGCCGTCGGGATGTACGAGGTCTGCTGGAGCCTGCTCCTCACGCTGCGGGGCGCGCGGTCCTGGGAGATCGGGCTTTCGTGGACGCTCTTCGCTCTCCCGTTCGCGATCGTGTCGCTCCCGGCCGGTTGGCTCGTCGACCACATGGATCGTCGCCGGCTCGTCATCATCTCCCTCGTCGGCATGGCGGCGTTCGCCGGCACCTATCCCTGGCTCCACTCGGTCGCCCTGCTCGTCGGCCTCGGGACCGGCGAGGCGATGACCGTCGCCCTCGGCGGCCCGGCGGAGTCGGCACAGCTCACGCGCTCGGTGTCATCGCGCGAGCTCGGGCGCGCTCAGGGCGCGGTCTCGAGCATGCAGACCGGTGCCATGGCGGTGTCTGCGTCGATCGCAGGAGCCCTCTTCGGCGTCCGTCCCTGGCTCCCGTTCATGCTGGCAGCGGGCTCCATGGGGGTCTGCGTGGTGGTGATCGGCCTCGTCTGGCGCGGCGTGCCGGGGCGCGGTTCTGCCGTCCCGGTGAGAGCCCTGCACCCTGCGCTCGCGGCCGAGGACGAGCTCAGCGCACCACCTGGCCAGCGCGTTCCGACCGTCCTCTAGCCCGCCGCCTCATCCGCTCGCGCCACCACGTCCGCAACAGCACCTTGCCGTAGCGGTAGCCGTAGGCGAGGTTGCCGCCCTTCTTCGACTTGCCGCTCGAGCGGTTCAGCATCGTCACGGGAACCTCGCCGTAGCGCACGCCGAACGACAAAGCACTGATGAGCAGCTCGGAAGCTTGGTACTGGGGCTCCTCGAGGGTGAGCGAAGCCGTGAGGTCGGCGGTGAAAGCACGGACGGGGTTCGCCGTGTCGGTGACCTTCTCGCCCATGAGAAGCGACACGAGGGTCGCGTACACGACGACGCCGGTGTTGCGGACGGCATCCCGCCCGTGCGTGGCGCCGAGCCGCCTCGAGCCGTTCACGAAGTCCTTCTCGCCCTTCATCACCGGCGCAAGGGCGTGCACGAGGTCCTCAGGGTCGGTCTGGCCGTCCGCATCCGCCGTGACGATGAAGCGAGCACCGTACTCGCGGGCCACCCGGTAGCCGAGGCGGAGCGCTGCCCCCTGGCCGCGGTTCACCGGCGCGATCACGGCCACCGCTCCGGACTCGCGCGCGATGGTGCTCGTCCCGTCGTCCTCACCGTCGACGACGACGACGACTGACGTGGGCGCGCCGTTGATCTCCGCCGGCATCGACTTCACGACCTGCTCGATGTTGTCGGCTTCCTTGTAGGCGGCCATCACGATGGCGACGGGGTTGAGGAGCCGGCCACCGTGGTGGGCGGCGAGCTCCTCGAGGGCGACGTGGTCGATCAGCTCGTCGGTCGCCCGGCGGCGCCTGGCCTCGCGGACGTTCACGAGGCGAGTGACTGCACGTGCTCGTCCGGTCGCAGCACCGACGCGGCCGAAGTGGTGCGGTCCGCCGCACTCGGGAGCGCTTCGTCGGGGGGCACCCCGGCGAGCAGGGTCGCGGCCGTGGCCGCCGCACGCAACAGGTCACGGAGCTCGGGCGGGGGCGGGAAGTATTCGTCCTCCTCCGTCACGTGCACGATCTCGATCCCCTCGGACGGGTTCAGCCACGCGATCACGTCCTCGACGAGCCA
>JAKCCH010000141.1 GCA_021838945.1 Actinomycetes bacterium | reverse complement strand
ACCGGCGATGCGGTGCCAGAGGTCCTGGGCGGCGTCGAGCGGCTTGTAGGCCCTCGCGAGCGCCACTTTTCGTGAGCCCGCTTGCTCCACCCGGTGACCACCGGTGTTCGCGAGGTCCCGGCACGAACCCGGTGACCCCCCGTCGTGGTCACAGCCCAGTTCTCGATTGGTGAGCGATCAAAGCCGGAGGGCGGGTGACGCCTCGCACCCTTCCCTCCGTCAGTTGGTCGTCGGACGGACCCGGTGTGTCAGCTCTGGCGCACCTCGGTGACCACACCGGTCACGGCGTCGACGCCGACTTTGTACTTGGTGCCGCCGTTGCGGACGAACACCCAGTACCAACGCCACTTGCCGCCGTTGAGGTTTGTCTTGTAGGCGGTACCGCCACCGGCGGCCTTCACGGCGTTCGCTTGGGCTGTCGCGACCGGCACGAGGTTCGGGTCGCGGTAGGTGAGCCCGCTGCCGGAGGCGGCGGTCACAGTGCCCGCCGAGGACGTGGCGTCGACCCAGACGTTGGTCGTGCCGGCGTTCCGGCCGTTCTCGCCCAGCTGTAGCTTGACCTGGTAGTAGTCCTTCTGGCCTTGGGACTTGAGCTGGTTATGCTTGACCGAGAGGACCTGGCGTCCCTGGCCGGTGGCGAAGTTGGTGGCGTCGGTCGCCGCCTGGCTGGCCGAGATCTGGGGGGAATCGGAGCTGGTCGAGCCCCCGCCGCTTGTTTCGCCGCCGCCAGAGCCGGACCCACCGCCCGAGCCGTCGCCGGACCCACCGCCCGGGTTCTGGTTCTCGGCGAGGTTCTGCCACCACACGGCATCGTTGTAGGGGGCGTTGTCGTTGCGGTAGACGTGGACGTTGTAGACACCGTTGTTGGTCTGCACCCGGATGTCGAACACCCGGTGGGTGATGGTGCCGCCGTGAGCCTCGGTGTCAGCTTCCACGGTGAGTACGGTGGCACCACCGCCGTCGTTCGTGTTGGCGTAGTTGATGGCGTTGGTGCACTCGTCTCCGGCGATCGCACAGGTGGTCTTGCCGTGTGTGGGTGCGCTACTGGCCGCAAAGGCGGCCGGGGCACCCGCGAGGAGGCCACCTCCGGCGACGGCGAAGGCGCCGAGCCCAACAGCCGAGCTGCGCAGCGCTCGGCGGCGCCGCCGGTCACGGGTGGCGGCGTCCGCCGGTCCGGCCTGGTTGGGTGCCGGCGACATCAGGGTCATGGGTAGGTCGTTCATCTGAGGCATAGAGGGTTCTCCTTTGTGCTGGTCGGGTGTTGGGATTGGACATCGCCGTCGATGCCGAAGCGGTTTCCTCTCAGTTGTCGTTTCGGCTCGTCTCGGACTTGGGGTGATCAGGGGGCGACCCCCCGGTCGCGGTGGTTGACCGGTCGGGCGGGTGGTCGATCGAGTGGTCGATCGACCACCCGGGTGCGGTCGTCGCTGGGGCTTCGGGGGTCTCGACCGGTTCGACCGGCTGCGGCTCGGCGGTGGCCGGTGGGCTTGGCGCGAGGGGAGCGGTCACCGGCGTGCTCGTCACCGGCGTGCTCGTCACCGGCGGGGCGGGGGTGGCCGTGGAGGGCGGCGCGTTCGCCTGGTGCTCGGCCGGGCTGGCAGAGAGGGCGGCGTCGCCGGCCTGGCGGACGTGGACAGCGTAGGTGGTTCCGTCGGGCGCCAGGACCCGCACGTCGTACACGGGCACGCCTCGCTCGATGTCGGGCTCGGTCTTGAGGACTTGTGCCGTGCCCGCCCCGGGGTAGTGGGTGTCGACGTAGTTGACCGCGACCTGGTCGGCGCCAGATGCACCGCCGGCGGTAGCACCGGCCAGGCGGACGGCGGCCGGGACGGACGGCTGGTGGCCGGCCGAGGCGAGGGTCGGGCCGCCGACCACCACGCCGGCACCGACCCCGCCAGTAGCGACGAAAAGGGCCCGGCGGCGCCAGCAGGATGCGGTCGGGGAGCTTTCGGTCATGCTCACACCATGACCGGCGGACCTTAAGCGGCCGATGCTTCCCGGATTAGATTTTGCTAACCCGAGGGGTCGCGAAGGCGGTAGCCGGCGCCGCGGACGGTGCGGATGAGCGGGGGGAGCCCCTCCTGGTTGAGCTTGCGTCGCAGGTAGCTGATGTAGACCTCGACGACGTTGGTCCCCGGGTCGAAGTCGTAGTCCCAGACCCGGGCGAGGATCTGGGCCCGGGAGAGCAGCTGGTCGGGGTGGCGCATGAACAGCTCGAGCAGCGCCCACTCCTTCGGCGCCAGATCGACGCGGCGCTCGGCGCGCCACGCGACCTTGGTCAACAGGTCGAGGCGGAGGTCGCCAACCACCAGCTCGGTGGAGCTGCGCTGCTCGACGCTTCGCAGCGCAGCCCGTACCCGGGCGAGCAGCTCGTCGAAGGCGAACGGCTTGGTCACGTAGTCATCGGCGCCGGTGTCGAGACCGCGGACCTTGTCGGCCGTCTCGCCACGGGCGGTGAGCACGATGACCGGCACGCCCAAGCGCTGGGCTCGCCAGGTTCGCAGCACCGAGAGCCCGTCGGTGCCGGGAAGCACCAGGTCGAGCAGCACCAGGTCGAGGTCGTCGCCGCCAGCGGCGGCCAGGGCGAGGGCTTCGTCGCCGTCCCTGGCTACGGCCGTCGCGTAGCCCTCGGCCTTGAGCCCCTTGGCCAAGAAGGCCGCGATGCCCTCGTCGTCCTCCACGATGAGGATCACCAGGCCTCCTCCTCGTCGGCGGGAAGCGGGCGCACGCAGCTGGCGGGAAGCACCACCTCCACCGTCGTCCCCTGGCCCTCGGCACTGCGCAGTCGCACCTTGCCCCCGTGGGCCTCGGTGACGGCTTTCACGATGGCGAGGCCCAACCCGGCTCCCTTCTGGCCAGTCGGCCCGGCTCGGCGGAACCGGTCGAACACCTCGGCCTGGGCCCCGGCCGCGATCCCCGACCCGGTATCGGCGACCCAGAAGACCAGCTCGGGACCGACGCGCGCGCCCAGCTCGATGGCATCTACGGACGTGGTGGCCTTGACGGCATTGTCGACGAGGTTGAGCAGCGCGCCGCGCAGCTTGGCGCCGTCGACGACGACCACCACGTCGGGCACCTCGCACAGCTTCCAGCGCCGCTCCGCGAGCACCCGTGCGGCAGCGAAGAGCTCGCCCATGAACGCCCGCAGCGCGGCTGGCTCAGCTTCCACGAAGTCCGGCGCGAAGGACCGCCCGAGGAGCAGCAGCCGGTCGACCAGTGTCGACATCTGGCCGAGCTCTCGGATCACCGTGACCGTCGTCTGGGTCACCTCGGCGCGCTCGGGGGCAGGGTTGCGCTCGAGGACCTCCAGGTGCCCGCGGGCGACCGTAAGTGGGGTCCGCAGCTGGTGGGAGACGTCGGAGAGCAGCTGGCGCTGGGCGTCGAGACCCGCGGCGATGCGCTCGAGCATCCCGTCGAAGGCGGCCCGCAGCCGGCCCACCTCGTCGTCGGCTCCGCCCTCGGTGCCAAGACGCGCGCCGAGGTCGCCGACGCTCGCCTCCACCGCCGCCCGGGTGACCGCCCCGACGGTGCGAAGCAGCCGGCGCATCACGAGGAACGAGCTGAGCAGGGCTGCCGCCACTGCTACCGCCGCCTCGGCGCCTGCCAGGAGCAGCACCTGGTCACGCTGGGTCCGAAGGCCTGCCAAGTTGGCCGCCGCGACCAGCACCCCGATCGTCGAGCCGCTGGCGGTCCGGATGGGGCTCGCCAGCACCAGGTAGCTCGACGCCCCGGTCGAGACGTCCTGCAGCTTCGAGCGCGCCGGGGGCGCCGCCAGCCACCCGGCGACGGTCGGACGCAAAGCCAGCACCTCGCCGCCCGGGCTGACGAGGGTCGGCTGGCCCTTCAGCCCGACCACCAGGAGGTGCCCTGCGGCGAGAACATGGGTCTGCAGGTAGTTGCGCGAGAACGCCTCCATGCCCTGGCCAGCGGGGCGCTGCGCCGCAGCGCGGGCGTACTCGGGACCCTCCTCGGAGAGGTCCGAGACGATCGTGTGGGTGTAGTGTGAACTGAACCCGTGGACCACCTCGAGGGTCACCGCTCCCAGCACCACCACGAGCACTACCCCGTGGACGATGAGCATCCTCGCCCCGGTCCCGAGACGCCACCCCCAACCACGTTCTGGGCGTCCACTCGGCGCCGGGCGACCATCGAGCTTGCCACCAGTGCCGGCGGCCCTGCGCTCGGACCTCGTCCTACCCATTCGACTATGGCCGCGCGCTTGGGGCATAGCCAGAGACGGCAACCCTCTCTTCGATCACCGATCGGGGGCCGGGGACACCGACGAAGTGGCTGAGGCCGGCCGAGCCCCCGGCTTCA
>JAKCCH010000140.1 GCA_021838945.1 Actinomycetes bacterium | reverse complement strand
TGCCCCGCGGAAGCGGTAGATGCTCTGGTCCGTGTCGCCGACGACGCAGACATTGCGGTGGGCGCGCCCGAGCAGCATGACGAGCTCGTTCTGGGCGACGTTCGTGTCCTGGTACTCGTCGACGAGGACATGGGCGAAACGCTCCTGGTACCCCTCCAGCACGTCCGGATGGTCGCGGAGGAGCCGCACCGTCCGGACGAGGAGGTCGTCGAAATCCATGGCGTTCGCCTCGACGAGCCGCCGCTCGTACTCGAGGTAGATCTCGGCGAGCCGGCGCTCGTACAGGGTCGCCTGGGAAGCCCGCAACTCGTACCCGTCCGGGTCGACCAGCTCGGACTTGGCCTGGCTGATGGCGCCGGCGACGGCGCGGGCCGGGAAGCGCTTCTGGTCGATGCCGCGGTCGTCGAGGATGTGCTCGATCAGCCGGCGCGAGTCCCCGTCGTCGTAGATCGTGAAGTTCGAGCGGTAGCCGATCCGGTCGGCGTTGCGGCGCAGGATCCGCACGCAGGCCGAGTGGAAGGTCGAGACCCACATCTTCTCGGCCTCCTCGCCGACGAGCTGCACCACCCGCTCGCGCATCTCGCCGGCGGCCTTGTTCGTGAACGTGATGGCGAGGATGCGCCAGGGGGGTGTGCCGGTGGCGACGAGGCGGGCGATGCGGCGGGTGAGGACTCTGGTCTTGCCGGAACCTGCGCCGGCGACGACGACGAGTGGTCCCTCCTCGTGGACGACCGCCTCTCGCTGGGCCGGGTTGAGATCGCCCAGCAGGCGCTCGTCTGAGAGGTCGAACGTCTTCGCCGGGGTCGGGGCAGGAGAGCCCGGAGAGGGCGCATCGGCGAGCGCTGGCAGCTGTTCGAAGTCCCCGAACAGGTCCCAGTCGTCACCCTGTCTCGAACCGGGACTCACCGCACCAGCCACCTGGTCAAGGCTACCGGGGAGATGCGCGCACTCTGAGCTGCCGCGGATCAGACCAAGCGTCCGTGGAGGGGCTCCTCCTGACCGGCAAGGAGAGACGCGGCCCGGCAAGCTCGACGACGTCCGGGACGCCATCTCTATTCCGAGCAGTACCTCATCACCGTCCACCGGGCGCCGCGGCCGATGTTCGACGTGGTGCACACGCACTCTGACGGGCGGAACCCTTACGGCCGACCGTTGTAAGGTATTGCCTGACAGCACGAGGTGCACGCCGGGAGGGCAGCATGACCAGCAGCATGACCGAGAGCACAAATGGCGCGAAGGTGCTCGCCCGCTGCTCGTTCTGCACGAAGCCGGACACCCAGGTGGCAAAGCTCATCGCCGGGCCCGGCGTCTACATCTGCAACGAGTGCGTGTCGCTCTGCAGCGAGGTCCTCGATCTCGAGAGCGAGTCGGCGGCGCCGCCCCGTCCACCCGTCGCGCTGTGGGACGTGGACCAGCCGCTCGAACAGCTCCTCGCCCTGCTCCCTGTCGTCGCTAGCGCAGGCGCTCAAGTCGAGGACAACCTCGCCCGACTGGTGCGCAAGGCTCACAGCGACGGGGCCACTTGGGCGCGCATCGGCGAGGCGTTGGGGATGACGAGGCAGTCAGCGTGGGAGCGTTTCTCGGGGGAGGAGTAGGCATTCGCCGTCACGGCACCTCCCTCAGTCGTCCCCCGATCCGGCCGCGGCGTCGGGCGGGTTGTGCGCACCCTCTCCGGGACCTGTTTGACGGTTCCCACCTCGCCGAGGTCGGGCCGCTGACCGGTCCGCAGGTACTCCTGTTGCGACATGGGACGTCCCTTGACGGTCACGTGCACCTCGACCTCCGGGCGGAACTGGCTTGTCGTCGCCTGGAGCGCGGCCAGCTCCTGGTCGGCCTTCGTGAGCGGCGGCTGCACCATGCCTCGTGGCCACAGCCTGTGGTGGAGAAGGGCGTTCAGCTCGGCGCAGTAGACGGTCATCTGGGCGGCGATGCTGAACCAGGCGACGAGTCCGAGCACCGCCCGAATGTTCCGTAGACGGCGTTGTCGTCGCGCAAGTAGTGGCTCACGACAAAGGTGCCGGCCGCCTGCAGCACCGTCCAGAGGATTCCGCCTGTGACGATTGGGTTCACGGTCCCGGCCTTAGGCTGGCCTGCCGTTCGGCGGTAGCGTCAGGCCGCCGCTGCTCCCCTCCCCGCAGGCTCGGCCACCGGTCGCCGTCCCGCCCGGCGCCGCTCGAGCTCTGCGTTGATCTCGGCACCGAGCAGGACGACGACTCCCGTGACGTACAGCCAGAAGATGAGGATCGCCACGCCGGCGAAGGCACCATAGGTCTTCCCATACGACCCGAAACTCGACGTGTAGTACGAGAACGCCAACGATGCCAGGACCCACAGTCCCGAGGCCACGAGCGCACCCGGGGACAGCCACCGCCAGCGCGGCGCCCTCCGGTTGGGGCCGGCCCAGTAGAACACGGACATCAGCAGCGTGATGAGGAGGACGGCCGCGACCCATCGCACGATCGTCCAGCCGATGACGAACGCCGTGCCGCCCACCGGCACGACGCCGTCGATGGCATGGCCGACCTGGGGTCCGAAGACGATGAGGGCGGAGGCGGCACCGCCGAGGATCGCGGTCGCGATCATGAGGCCGAGGGCGACGAGGCGTTTCGGAAGGAATTTCCGGTCCTCGGGGATCTCGTAGGCCATGTCGAGCCCGGCCTGGAGGACCGTCATGCTCGAGGAGGCGCTCCACAGGGCGACGATCGAGGCGGCAACGACTGCTCCCGCCGCGCCCGTCGTGCGGGTGGTGGCGTGCCGAATCGCCGAGGTGAGGACGCCGGAAGCACCGGCTGGCAGGGCGATCGAAGCACCGTGCACCAGCTTGGCGACGAGGTGCGGCGCCAGGTGGACGAGCGCAGCGACGCCGAGCAGGGCGATGATCGTCGGGAAGAGGCTGAGGAACCACCGGTACGCCAGGCTCCCGGCGACGATGTTGAGGCGGTCGTCCTTGGCGTGCTGCAGCGCGGCCTTCAGGCTGGCCCGCCACTCGCCCTTCGTCAGCTCGGCCGGCGAACCGGCCTCGAGCGCGGCATCGTGGGGATCGGGCTGACCAGGCGCGACCGTCCCGGAGTTGGCGCTGATTGCTCCCATGCGCGTCCCATACCCACTCTCGGTGATTCTGCTGCCCCGGGCGGGAGCCCGAACGCCCGCTTGAGGCTCTCGACGAGCACGTCAGGCGTGTCCTCAATCTCCCTCCATGTCGTGCGGAGCAACGTCCAGCCGGACAGGGTGATCTCGTTGCCCCGCTGCCGGTCGCTCACGAAGACGCCGGGGCCTGTGTGATAGCGGTAGGTGTCGAGCTCGAGTGCCACCATCGTCTCCGGCCACGCGAAGTCGACCTTCCCGAGGAAGGCGCCCTCGGCGTCACGGATCACATGCTGGCTGACGCATGCCGGGAGACCCTGCTGAGCGAGCAGGCGAGCCAGCCGGCGCTCGGCCGTGCTGTCCACGCGCTTGTCGAGCCCGAGGATGCGAGCGGCTCGCTGCCGACCCGGGAGACGGGTCGCCTCCGTCTGGACGAACCACTGCAACCAGCTGAGGCGCACTCGACCCGCAGCGAACCAGGCGTCCACCACGTCCACGATCTGCTCATCGCTCAGTCCCTGTGCCGGAGCGCAGATGTCCACCAGCGTCCTCGGTGCGGTCGTGATCCTGAAGCCGGCCCCGTCCTCCACGACGTGCGAGTCCGGCAGCCGCCTCGTCCGGTGCACCACCACTCCCGTCAACGCCGTCGGCATCCGGCCGTACGGGACGAGCACCTCGACCTGCCGCCAAGACCCCGCTGACCCGAGCCACGACGCCGCGGAGCTGTGCGACAACGCGCCGCCGGTGGCGCTCACCGCCCGCCAGATCCTGGACTCGATGGTCGTCTCTTGGTGCGCGAGGCGGTACAGCCCGGCCTCGGCGACCAGCACGCCCTTTCCCGTGAGGCGCTGCGCGGCCAATCGCTCGGCGTTGCTTCGGAGCTGGCTGGCAGCGATCCAGCCGCCCTGGCGGCTGGCGAGCATCAGGACCTCGTCTCTCGGCGTGGGCATGCCCGGAGGATCGCAGGGCGGGTTACCGGACTACCTACCGTTTCGAGCGACGGAGGCTGTGGATTTCGCCGCCGGCGGCAGGAGCTTCGGCAGCGGCTATCCGCGTTCTGTGAAGCCACGGAGTCGCCGGCGACGTCTTGGCTTCACACTTCGATCGCCGGCCACCCCGCTTGCATCTCGTGAAGCCACGGCGAAGGCCGGCGACTCATTCCCACTCGATCGTCCCGGGCGGCTTCGACGTCACGTCGTACACCACCCGGTTGACCCCCGGCACCTCGCCGATGATGCGGCTCGA
>JAKCCH010000049.1 GCA_021838945.1 Actinomycetes bacterium | reverse complement strand
ATAGGCGCGAACGTCAGGCGCGTTAGCCGGCGTTTCGACGGTCAACGTGCCACGGGTTCGCGCCTATCGATTCCCCGAAGCGACCCCCTGGAGCGACCCCCCGGTCTGACCCCTGGAGCGACCCCCGGAGCGCCCCCCGGAGCGCCCCCCACGCACCGGACGGTGCTCAGTCGGCTCCCACGACCAGCACGGGGCACGGACTGCGACGCACTTCGTGCTCTGTCACCCGCCCGATCCGTGGGTGCAGTGCTCGGTCGAGGCCGTGGCGACCCACGACCAGGACATCGAAACCGTGCCGGCGTGCGTACTCCTCCAGTGCGGTGGCTACATCGTCCGCGACGATCGTCTCGCCGCGCGAGCTCTCGGACCAGGGGACTCCGGCGCGCCGGGCGAAGGCGGCGATCTCGCCGACGACCCGACGGCGCCGATCTGCCACGTCCTCCTCGGCTTCGTCCAGGGCTTCGACATGACGCTGCCGCTTCAGGACCCCGAGCACGACGAGCTCGGCTCCGAGCTCGCTCGCGAGGTGCGCGGCGGCACGAAGGGCATGCTCGGCGTCTCTCGAGCCGTCCCAGCCGACGAGGATCCGGCGGAACCCTCCCACGACCACCTCCTTGCCGGGACAGAGTCTTCTCCCCCTCGTCGTCGCCGGCAACATGCGGGACGCGCCCATGGCATGGCTCGACCGGGCGTGGCGCTGGTCCGGAGTCGTTCCCTACCGGATCACCGCCACCGTGATCAGCACGGCGACGAGCGCCACGAGCATGTAGGCGATGTAGGCGTCGAGCCGACCGGACTGGAGCCGTCTCGCGGCGCCGGCGACCCGGAGGAAGAGAGCACCGATCGGCCGGTAGAGGTACTCCTCGAAGGGCTCGACAACGCTCGAGCTGACCTCCACGTGCGGCTCGCCGGTCCCGCGAGCTGACCCGTCGTGACGGATCTCCACCTCGATCGGCGTGACCGAGTGCTCGTGACCGAGGACGTTCCCGAGCACGTGGCGGATCGAGTTGGCAAAACCGAAGAGGCTGTACCGATCGGGTCCCGCGACGCCTCCCGTCGCCGACCGCCACGCCGGGACGCGACGGACGCGCAGCAGCCCTCCTCGCGACATCGCCACTGCCAGCAGCCCGACCGCGACGAACCCGATCGGCATGACGACGAAGAGCCACGACGGCGAGAGGATGGAGAAGCTCGCGAAGACGGGTTGGAGGACCCATGGAGACCTGAGAGCAGAAGCCGTCGCCGCCTGCGGCACGGCGGATGACAGGCCGAGGGCGATGTAGCGGACGACCCAGGGTGCGACAGCGGCGAGGCCGACACAGGACGTCCCGAGGAGCACGAGCCCGCCTCTGCCGGTGACACCACCGTCGAGGACCTTGGCCGCGCGCTCGGACGTGGAACCCGCGGGGCCTTCGGGTAGCTCGGCCCGCCCGAGGATGCAGAGCCCGACGAGGCGGACGAAGGCGAGGGCGGCGACGCCTGCCGTGAGGGCGACGAGCGCTCCGGCGAGGGCCATGGCGAGGCGCAACGCAAGGCTGTGGAGGCGGAACTCCTGCAGCAGCGCCTCCAGCAGGAACCACTCCGACACGAAACCGATCGTCGGCGGCAACCCGGCGAGCGTGAGTGCCCCGAGGCTGAAGGCGGCGCCACTGACAGAATGGCGCCGGCCGACGCCGCGCAGCTGTTCGAGATCGTCGGTGCCGGCGTCGGAGGAGAACATCGCGGACGAGGCGAAGAGAGCGCTCTTCGCGACGGCGTGCGCGAGCACCTGCAGGCTGGCAGCCAGCAGGCCGACCGCGAGGAGCTTTGAGCTCCCCGTGAGCGAGCCCGCGAGGGCAACTCCGTACCCGACGGTGATGAGACCGGCGTTCTCGACGCTCGAGTACGCGACGGTCCGGCTCATCGTCGACTGGACGGCGGCGAAGGCGATCCCGACGAGAGCGGTGATCCCGCCGAGGACGAGCACGAGGACGACGATCCAGATCGGAGGACGCCCGAGCAGACCGAGGAAGCGCCACAAGCCGTAGAAGCCGGCATTGGCTGCGATGCCGGCCATCGCGGCCCGGGCGGGACCCTCCGCCGCCGGATAGCCGAGGGGGACCCAGACCTGGAACGGGATGACGCCGACCTTCGCCCAGAACCCGACGACCAGCAGAGCGAAGGCGGCGTCGTGGACGCCCGAGGGCGGGACGTGGGCGAAGGAGGCGAACGACAGGCTGTGGCTCGTCCCGGCGAGGAGCAGCAGCCCGAGGAGGAGGGCGGCACCGCTCACCTTCCCGAGACCGAGCGTCGCCCAACTGGCGCGGGCCTGCGCCCTGTCGGCCCGTCGTGCTCCGGTGAGGACGTAGAAGGCGACGGTGAGGGACTCCCAGCCGAACAGGAACGTGAAGGCGTCGCCGGCGACGAGGACGAGGACGAGCGATCCGAGCAGCAGCATGTAGCCAGCACCGGTCCCCCGCCCATGGAGCCTGCCCTCGGGGCGAGACCAGCTGAGCATGCAGGCCGACACGACGGCGCCGAGGCCGCCCGTGAGGGTGAGGAAGAGGCCGGCCATCGGATCGAAGCGAAGCAGGGTCTCGCCGATGCCAAGCGTGGAGCCGAGCGAGAAGTAGCCCTGCGGGTCGAGCACGCACAGCACACCGGCCGCCGCCGTCAAACCGGACCCGATCATGCCGGACAGATACGTGCCACCTCGACCCCATGTCGGCCGCGGCCCGGCCGCGAGGTCCACGCCGGCCCCGACGGCCCACGCAGCGAGGGCAGCGAGCAGAAGAGACCCGATCACCGCCCCACCGCCTCCCCGGAGAGGACCTGCATGGCGAGGATGAGCCCCTGCAGCAGGCTGAAAGGACTCGGAGGCGAGCCCGGCACCCACACGTCGACGGGAACCGCTGCGGCGACACCGCCTGCCGTTGCGTAGCTCGGATGGACGAGACCTCCGCTTGTGGCGTCGGTGCCTGCTGCCACCACCACTTTTGGATCGGGCATGGCGTCGTAGGTCGTGCGGAGCGGGTCGAGCATCCCGATGGAGCCCGCTCCGGTCACGAGGAGGATGTCGGCGTGGCGTGGGGAGGCCGTGAAGTAGATGCCGAGACGCTGAACGTCGTAGACGGGGTTGAGCAGAGCGGAGACCTCCCACTCCTCCGATCCGTCGGAGCCGGCGTCGACGTGCCGGACATGTACCGAGCGCCGAAAGGCCTTCACCTGCGTGCGGAGTCCTTCGCGCAGGCCGTCGAGGTCGACGCCCTCCTCCCCGGCCTTCGGCACGACGAGAGCGGCCCTTCGGACAGACGCGACCTCGGGCCCGGACTCGAATTTGAAGCGGTCCGGAGCAGCGGTGACGCAGCGGCCGCAGACGACGCAGCGCCCTCTGTCGAGGAGCACCCGGTCGGTCTCCACCGAGATGGCACCGGTCGGGCACAGGTCCGCGAGCCGGGCGTCCGAGGGCGACGCGGCGGATGGCACGACCGAGACCGCCGCCCGGAAGCTCTCCCCGTAGTCGTCGGGCCGCCGCGGGTACCGCGTCGTCACGACGCCCTCGCGCAGGCCCCGCAGCAACCAGGCGGCCATCAGCGCGCGACCCCCGCCATCGAGAGGCCGAAGCTCGCCTCGATGAACACGAAGTCCGTCAGGATGTCCCCCCGGAACGCCTGGGGCATGAGGGCGAGGTTGTGGAAGGAGGCCGTGCGGGGTGCCGTCCGGATGATCCGTCCCCGCCGCACCTCCACGAGATACAGCAGCTCGCCCTGCGGCGCCTCGACCCAGCCGACACCGAGTCCGTCTGCCTCCGGCATGTCCCGGCACCACGTCGGCTCGGCCCTGGACGCGGAGAGCTCGTCGAGAGCTCGGCGGACCAGGCTGAAGGAGCTGCTGATCTCCTCCAGTCGCACCCGCTGGCGAGCGAGGGCGTCACCGGCCGGCTCCGGCTCGGCGACGTCGACGCCGAGCAGCCGGTAGCCGCCGTAAGGGCGATCTTCGCGGACGTCGTTCACGACACCGGAACCTCGACCGACCGGGCCGAGCGCACCGTGGATCTCAGCGACGTCGGATGGCAGGGTGCCGGTGGAACGGAGACGGTCGAGGAACGATGGGGTCTGCATCAGGACGGCCATGTCCTTCGCGATCGCCTCCTCCAAGGCCTCGATGCCGGCGAGGGCGTCCGCCGGCTCGAGAAGGAGCGGACCGCTGACACCGCCCGGCACGGCGACGCCCCGGCCAAAGCGATGCCCGCACAAGCGGGCTCGCAGGCGCATGAGGCGCTCCTTGTGCAGAGACATGCGTGCATACGCGACCGCCTGTCCGGAGCCCTCGGTGTGCCTGATGACCGAGTCGAGGTGACAAGCGACTCGCTCGAGCTCGAGGTGCACGACGCGGACGAGGTCCGCCGCCGGTGTGGGGTCGACCCCGGTCAGGCTCTCGACCGCCTGGCAGAACGCCACGGCATGGGCGACCGACGCTGTCCCCTCCACCCGCTCTGCGAGGAGGACGCCGTCACGGATGCGCAGATCGCTGAAGCGTCGCTCGATACCCCGGTGCTTGTAGTACACCCTGGTCCGCAGGTGAGGGATGTCCTCCCCGTAGCTTTCGACGAGGTACTCGACCGACTCGAACACCCCGGAGCGGACCGGGCCGTACGGGATCGTGAAGAGACCTTCCCCCGTGACGTGGGCGGGGAGCGGCGAGCGATCGAGTGTCAGCTGTCCCACCGCCGTGCTCGAGCCCGGCCTCGGGTGTGCCCGGTCCGTGCCGGCGAGGGGAAGGACGAGCGGGTCGAGGCGCGGGTGGCCGGCGGGCGTGATCCCGTACAGGTCGTGGATCTCGCGCTCGTACCACGAGGCGGCGGGAACCGACGGCGTGAGCGACGGGTACTCGCTGACTCCCGCCGGAAGCTCGGTCTCCACCACCTCGAAGGAGGGACCGCCGGCGATGAAGGCTCGCAGGATCGTCGAGCCGGCATCGTCTCCGCTCGCAACCAGCCCGGCGAAACGCCGACCGCCCGCGACACGCTCACCGACCGCGCCCGCCAGCTCGTCCGGAGCAAGGCGCACGGTGGGCGGGGCGGCGCTCATCGTCCTGCGCCCAGCTCTGCCGCGGCCCGCGTGATGAGCTCGGAGAGCTGGGCAGGCGGGTGGACGCCGAGAAGAACGAGCGCGGCGAGCCCGACCACCATGGCGACAGGCATGACCTTGCTCGTCTCGCCGCGGAGGACTCCGTCCGGCAGAGGCGTGAGCATGATCTGGCTCGCGTGCCAGGAGAGCCCGAGGAAGGCGATCGTGACGAGAGCCACGAGCACTGCGGTGAGCGCCGTCGCCGACGAAACGAGGCCGCCCTCGACGATGAGGAACTCACTCCTGAAGAGGCCGAACGGGGGCATCGCCGAGAGGGCGAGGACCGCGAGCACGAACATCGGACCGCTCCACGGGAGCGCTCCGATGCCCCCGCTGACGCGCTCGAGGTCCTTCGTGCCGAACTTGCGGATGACGCTCCCCGCCCCGAAGAAGGCCGTCGACTTCGCCGCCGCGTGGGCGAGCACCTGGAGCAGCACCCCCGCGACGGCGATGGGCGCCGCGAAGCTCATGCCGATCGCGAGGATGCCCATGTGCTCGACGCTTGAGTAGGCGAGCAGCCGCTTCAAATCACGCTGGCGAGCGACGTAGAGGGCTGCGAGCGCGAGCGAGGCGATGCCGAAGACGAGGAGGACGTCTCGTGGGAAGGCAGATCCGACGGCGAGCCTCGTCACCTGGTAGAAGCGGAGGATGGCGTAGAAGCTCACGGTGAGGAGGGCCCCCGACAGCAGCGCCGAGATGGGGGTCGGCGCCTCGGAGTGTGCGTCGGGCAGCCAGGTGTGCACCGGGACGAGGCCCATCTTCGAACCGAAGCCGAGCACCGCGAGGCCGAAGGCGAGACGCACCACCTCCGGCTGGAAGTGATGCGCGCCGGCGAGGAGTCTCGGAAAGAAGAGCTCGTAGCCGCTTCCGAGGGTCGCCGTCCCCGCGTAGTACATGACGAGCGTGGCCAGCAGGGCGAGGCCGAGGCCCATCGATGCGATGAGGACGTACTTCCACGCCGCTTCCACCGCCCCGTCAGTGTCGTCGATCGCGACGAGGAGCGCCGACACGACCGTGGTCACTTCGACGGCCACCCACAAGAGGGCGAAGTCGCTCACGATCGGAGCCATCAGCATCGCCCAGGCGAATAGGTTGAGACCCGCGAAGAAACGGCGCGCGTACCGCCCCCCGTCGTCCTGACCACTCTCGACGTAGCCGACGGCGAACAGCGCTGTCGAGGCGTAAAGGAACGCGACGGCAAGCAGGAAGACGAGCGACAGCGAGTCGACTCGGAGCCAGCCGGCGAGAGCCGTCGCCACCCTCCCGGAACCGAGGAGGGAGACGGCCAGCCCGAGGCTCGTGGCTCCCGCCACCACGGTCAGCGGCTTGCCGATCCGAGGCGCGGCCACGAGGGACGCCACCGTCGCCACGAACGGCACGATCATGAGAGCGACGAGCACCCCACCCATCGCCTACCCCCGCAGTCTTTCGAGCGGGCGAGTGGAGAGGCTCGCGCTGCGCCCATGGTGCACTCGCATCAGGACGCCGAAGACGACCACCGCCACCAGCAGATCGAAGAGGAAGGCAACCTCCGCGATGAGGGGAAGGCCGGCCGCGAGGACGAAGCTCGCGAGCGAGACCCCATTCTCGAGCGAGAAGAAGCCGACGGCCTGGGACACGACGTCGGAGCGCACGATCACGAGCAGGAAGGCGACGAGGATCACCGCAGCCGCGACCGCGAGTGCCAGCACCGGGAGCAGCTTCGAGTGGATCGGCATCGTGCCGACGACGAAGATCCCGAAGCCGGAGAGGACGATGGCGAGGAGCACCATGGAGGCGACCCCGAAGCGATGGCTCGTCGCGACGTCGTCGGGCGCCTCCCGAAGTACGCGGTAGATGATGGCAGGCACGATCAGGACCTTCAGCAGCACGGAGAGCCCCCCGAGCACGTACAGCTCGCCGATGTGGCGCTCGGCTGCCACGATGAACGCAAGGGCTGCGACGGCAAGGGACTGGAAGGCGTAGAGCCGGACCTGGGAGCGGGACAGAGCCGCGCGCAGCATGGCGAACTCGGAGAGCAGGACGAGGATCGCGACGGTCTCGGCCGCACCCGTGACGGCTGACGGAGCGCTCGCTGCCGCTGACAGGCCGTGCATCAACGACCTCCCAGGTACAGGACCAGCACTGCCAGCACCGCGAGGAGGAAGGCGGCGGCCATGAACTCGGTGATCTTGAACAGGCGCAGCTTGGAGAAGCTGTTGTCGATGACGGCGAAGACGATCCCGAGGCCGAGGGCCTTCGCGAGGAAGATCGGGATCGCGAGGAGCACGGAGCCGAGTTGGCGCGAGCCGGCGAGGCCCCACGGCGCGACGAAGACGTTGATCAAGATGACGTAGAGGACCATCTGCTTCATCGCGGCTCCCCACTTCAAGAGGGCGAAGGCCGGTCCCGAATGCTCGAGCGTGCGAGCCTCGTCGATCATCCCGAACTCGAGCGTGCTCGAATGGGTCTCGACGGGGATGCGCCCCGTGTCGGCCAGCACCACGAGGAAGAAGGCGAACGCGGCGAGGATGTGGGCTGGGTGGACGGCCTGACCGAGCGGGCGCACAGCGGCGGCCTCGAAGTACGGCAGATCGGTGGCGGTGAGGAGCGCGACCGTGAACGTCACGAAGAGGATGGACGGCTCGACGAGCGCGCCGAAGGTCATCGCCCGGCTGCTCCCGAGCTGCGCGTAGGGAGCGTCCGTCTCCGCCGCCGCCAACGCCACCGCGAACCCGGCCAGCGCCAGGATGAACCCGCCCCCGAGGATGTCTCCCATGTACCCGAGCGGAAGCGGATAGCTCGTGAGGACGGGTATCAAAAGCGGCACCGTGAGGTAGCAGACGAAGGCCACGATCGGAGCGACGAGGAAGACGAAGCTCGCGTCCTCCGGGACGAGCGTCTCCTTGCGGAAGAGCTTCGCGATGTCGTAGTAGGGCTGGAGGATCCGGGGACCGCGCCGACCCTGCACCCGGGCCTCGACGTGGGCGATCGCGCCGGAGACGAAAGGCGCGAAGACGAGGATCGTGAGGTCCTGCAAGACCTGGATCTCCGCCGGGGCCAGCTCCACTCCTGTCACCTACACCTCCACGCAGTGCCCTATACGTGCGCAGAGGCCATCAGTCGGGTGGACAGTTCGGGCAACCGCCGGCGTATCGCCAGCGCGTGCCCGCCGGAGCCTCATCCGGCTGACGCAGTCTAGCCACGGTGCCGGAGGTGGGCGGTGCCAGAGGTGGGCGGCGGCGGAGGTGGACGGGAATCGAACCCGCCGGACGGGGATCGCCCGTCCCACCCGCTTTGAAGGCGGGGGAGCCCACCAGGTGCCCAGACACCTCCGGCGGCGAGGCTAGCGGGCGGCCGCCACCGAGTTCAGCGGACGACGAGAATGGCCGGTCCCGGTCCGGGCTCGGTGAATTCGCCGATGACGGGCGAGCCGGCTATCTCGCCCGCCACGAGCAGGCCACCAGATGTCTGGGCGTCCGCCAGGAGCAGGAGGTCGGCCTCCTCCAGCCGCGCCGCGACCTCGAGGTGCGGGCGCACCCAGTCGAGGTTGCGGCGCGTGCCACCGGGGACGTAGCCCTTGTCCAGTCGCTCCCGGGCCCCTGCGAGACAGGGGATCGCGGCCGCGTCGATGACGGCCGTCACCCCGCTCGCGCGCGCCATCTTGTACAGGTGGCCGAGCAGGCCGAATCCAGTGACATCCGTCGCCGCCTCGATCCCGGCGGCCAGTGCCGCACGGGAGGCCCCCCGGTTGGATCGCGTCATGACCGCGATGGCTTCGTCGATGGGCGCGCCCGTCGCCTTGTGCCAGTTGTTGAGGATGCCGAGACCGAGGGGCTTGGTCAGGGTGATCGGCAGACCGGCTCGGGCGGCGTCGTTTCGCAGGAGGCGGTCGGGGTCGGCAGTCCCCGTGACGGCAAGGCCGAACAGCGGCACCTCGGCGACGATGCTGTGGCCCCCGGCGAGGACGAAGCCCTCACGGTCCGCGACCGACCGGGCTCCCCTCAGCGCCTCGACGGCGAGCTCGGGAGGGAGAGAGGACGGCCAGGCGAGCAGGTTGAGTGCCGACAGCGGCTCGCCGCCCATGGCGTACACGTCCGAGATGGCGTTCGTAGCCGCGATGCGGCCCCAGTCGAAGGCGGAGTCGACGACGGGCGGGAAGAAGTCGGTCGTCGTCACGATTGCGGTCCCGCCTTCGATGCGGACGACCGTGGCGTCGTCGCCCGAGTCGAGGCCGCACAGGAGCTCGGCTCCGGGCGGGAGCAAGGGCGGCGCGAGGTCGCCGTAAGCGAGGCCGAGCCACCTCTCGAGGTCACCGGCGGACACCTTGCAGGAGCATCCGCCGCCGGGAGCGTGCTCGGTCAGCCGCATGCGGGCACCCGCGGCAGCCTCGGCCCGGCCGTTCGCACATCTCCCCGGCGGCGCGTGACACCGCTCGCATCGAGATGTGCGAGCAACGGCAACACGTACTTCCGGCTCGTGCCGAGGCGTTCGCGCACAGCCGAGGCAGTCACCCCTGCAGGCTGCTCGGCCAGCATCGATGCCACGACCTCGGCCGCCTGCTCCACCGCCGAGCGGGCGAAGTAACACCCGCCGCTCTCCACGACGCTCCCCTGCCGGAGCAGCTCGCGCAGCTGCCGCCGGTCGACGTGGCACGTCGTCGGATCGGGCGGTTGGTAGGGAGACGCCTCGAGTGCTGCGACGTAGGGATGCGCAACCGGTGACGGAGATGCGACCGGGCGCGCCTGACCACCTTCGATGACGACGTCACCGGCCAGTGTCGTGAGGATCGCACGGTCGAGGTCGCCGAGCGTCGACACGTCGAGCCCGAGTGGCCCAGCGCTCTCGACTCGACCGAGGAGAGCGGCGGAGGCGGCGGCGCGCGCGACCGGGTCGGACACCCAGCGCCCCCCGAGATCCGGGTGCCGCCGCACTCCCGTCATCCGCGCCAACAGAGCCGCGTCGACGAAGCGGCGCTCTCGTATGACTCGGTCGACCGAGCGATCCGGCCTCGCCTTCGAGGCCGGCAGCACCGGGGCGACATCGAGGACGTCGCCTCCGCCGACCGTCTCGGACCTGCCCGCCTCACGCAGGACGAAGCGATCGCCCGGCAACAGGGGCAACGGCACGGGCAGGTGGAGGCGGGCGCACGCCTGCTCCCCCGGGAGGAGCACGCCCACGTCGAGGAGGCGCAGGCGGACCTCGTGCTGCCCGGACCCGAAGTGTGCGCGGTATGCCCCTCGCCGGCTCACCTCGTGGCCGAGGCCGGGCAGGACGGACAGAGACACGTCGACGACTCGAGCCGGCTCGAAGGTCAAAGGCGCCACGAGCGCCCGACCGCGCTCGACGTCTCGAGCGGAGAGACCGGCGAGGTTGACGGCGACCCGTCCGGGACGCGCCTGCTCCACCGGTCGCATCTGCGCCTGCAGACCCCGCACACGTGCCTCGAGGGGCCGGAAGTCCGGTGAGCGTCCCGGCACGACCTCGAGACGATCGCCCACACGGAGCGAACTCCCCGACAGCATGCCGGTCACGACGGTGCCGCTCCCCCGGACCGAGAAGGACCTGTCGACCCACAGGCGAACCCCCTCGGCCTTGCCCTCGCCGGTGACGGAGTCGTCACCGAGCTCCCGCGCTGATGAGGCGCAGAGCTCGTCGAGCGCCACCCGCAACTCCCCGAGACCGAGACCGGCGGGAGCATCGACCGCGACGACGGGTCGGCCCTCGAGAAACGTTCCGGCCACCCGATCGGCCACTTCGAGCCGTGCGACGTCGACGAGGTGAGGATCGAGCCCGGCAACCTTCGTCAAAGCGATGATCCCGTCGCGATACGCGAGCAGTTCGAGGATGCGCAGGTGTTCCTCCGACTGCGGCTTCCACCCCTCGCTCGCGGCCACGACGAACAGGCAACGGTCGACGGTGCCTGCCCCGGCGAGCATGTTCTTGATCAGGCGGACGTGCCCCGGCACGTCGACGAACGCGATCTCCCGGCCCGACGGCAGCTCCGTCCAGGCAAAGCCGAGGTCGATCGTGAGACCTCGCGCCTTCTCCTCGGCGAAACGGTCGGGGTCCATCCCCGTCAACGCCTGGACGAGGGTGGACTTGCCGTGGTCGACATGGCCGGCGGTGGCGACGACGTGAGCCGCCATGTCACCTCGTCTCCGTCGCGCGAGGGGGCGTGTCTCCGGAACTTCGGCGAGAACGTCCCGTCGCCCCGGATGCAGGTCCGGAAAGCCTGTCGTCGCGGGGCCCGACGGCCACTGCCCGTGCGAGGCCGTCCGCCAACACGCCGTCGTCAGACGGGTCGACGCTGCGGAGGTCACAGATCGTCCGCCCGTCCTGCACCCGCGCGATGACCGGGGTGTCGCAGCGCCGCAGGGGAGCCAGGAGGTCGCCCGCGACGGCGACTCCGAAGGAGGGGATCGCCTGGCCGGGCGCGGACCCGGCGCCCGGGACCGACGAGCAGGCCGTCACGGATGCGGGCGAGCCGACCTTCTCCGCCACGACGGCCGCCCGCTCACGTATCTCGTCGACCGGGGAGGTCGCCATTCGCCAGAACGGGATCGAGGACGCATCCCGGCGCAGGTACGCAAGTGCAACGTCCTGGAGCGCCGACAGCACGAGCCCCCCGGGGCGCACGGCTCTCGCGAGCGCATGGCGAGCACAGCGGGCGACCAGCTCCCGCCGGCCGGCGATGACGCCGGCCTGCGGGCCGCCGAAGAGCTTGTCCCCCGAGAACGTGACGAGCGCCGCCCCGGCTCGCAGGCTCTGGCGCACTGCCGGCTCTTCTGCGAGCCAAGCGGGAGGACGCCCCTCCAGCCAGGGGGTCGTCGAGTCGAGCAGGCCAGAGCCGAGGTCGACCACGAGCGGGACAGGCAGCTGTGACAGCTCACGCACCGAGACGGACTCGGTGAACCCGACGATGCGGTAGTTCGACTGGTGGACTTTGAGGACGAGGGCGACGTCGGGCGACGCATCGAGCGCTCGGCGGTAGTCGGCCAGCCGGGTGCGGTTCGTGGTCCCGACCTCGACGAGGTGCGCACCGGAGCTGTTCATCACCTCGGGGACACGGAACCCGCCACCGATCTCGACCAACTCGCCCCGGCTCACCACCACCGGCCGGGAGGCCGCCAGTGCCGCCAGCACGAGCAGCACGGCGGCCGCACCGTTGTTCACCACGATCGCGTCCTCGGCTCCGGTCAGCCGGGCGAGCAAGGGCGCCACGTGCGACTGGCGCGAACCTCGCGACCCCGTGGCGAGGTCGAGCTCGACGTTGGCCGGTCGCGCGGGCGAATGAGCCCCGAGCGGTGCCCGGCCGAGGTTCGTGTGCAAGAGGACGCCGGTCGCGTTCACGACGGGACGGAGCAGTGCGAGCGCGGTCTCCTCCGCCATCGCCCTCGCCTCGGCCGGTTCTCCGGCCGCCACGGCCGAGCGTGCGGCCTCCACGAGCAGCGCGTGGGGCAGCCCGACGTCCGCGATCGACCGGGCGAGCGCGTCGATCGACGGCGGTCTCGAGGCCATTGCCTGTCATGGTAGGGGGACGCTCCGCAGTGCGGAACTCCTCCGGACAGGATCGGGATCCCGGTCATGATCGAGCTCGAGCGGGTAGAACAGAGCACAATGCCCGCACGCCTGTCGAACTGGCCCTTGTGGCGTCAGGTGCGCGGGCGCGACCGGCTCGGCAAGGGCGCCGCGGCGCAGTCGCCGAGAAGCGCCAGCATCTCACCGAGGACCGCGTCGTCGGACCGGATCGTGAAGTCCGTCTGCCCGTACTGTGCCGTCGGGTGCGGCCAGAACGTGTACGTGAGCGACGGCGCCGTCGTCCAGATCGAGGGCGATCCCGACTCGCCTGTCAGCCGCGGCTGTCTCTGCCCGAAGGGGGCCGCCAGCCTGCAGCTCACGACCGGCGACGCGCGCCTGTACAAGGTCCTCCACCGGCGCCCGTACGCCTCGGCCTGGGAGGAGATGGATCTCGACGATGCGATGCAGGCGGTGGCGGACCGCGTGATCGGGACGCGCCGCGAGACGTTCCAGTGGGAGCACGAGGGCAAGCGCGTCCGGCGCACGCTCGGGATCGCGAGCCTCGGCGGCGCGACTCTCGACAACGAAGAGAACTACTTGATGAAGAAGCTGTACACCGCCCTCGGTGCGATACAGATCGAGAACCAGGCGCGCATATGACACTCGGCCACCGTCCCCGGTCTGGGGACTTCGTTCGGTAGGGGCGGCGCCACCACCTTCCAGCAAGACCTCCAGAACGCGGACTGCATAGTGATCCAGGGCTCGAACATGGCCGAGTGCCACCCGGTCGGGTTCCAGTGGATCATGGAGGCGAAGGCACGCGGTGCGACAGTGATCCACGTCGACCCGCGGTTCACGCGGACGAGCGCGCTCGCGGACATCCACGTCCCGATCCGCGCCGGCAGCGACATCGCACTGCTCGGCGGGATCGTCAACCACGTCATCGAGGAAGGCAAGTTCTTCCGCGACTACGTCGTCCACTACACGAACGCGCCGACGATCATCTCCGAGGACTTCGAGGACACCGAGGACCTCGGCGGTGTCTTCTCGGGGCTCGACCGCGAGTCCCGCCACTACGACATCTCCACATGGAGCTACGAGGGCGCCGACGTCGAGCCCGCCTCCGGACAACGCGACATCCGCGAAGCGGGCCGCGGCGAGGCTCACGGTTCCGGCGGTGCCGAGATCGGCGGCGACCCGATCCAAGACCCGACGCTCCAGCACCCGCGCTGCGTGTTCCAGATCCTGAAACGGCATTTCTCCCGCTACACCCCCGCCATGGTCGAGCAGATCTGCGGCATCTCGCAGGACCAATTCGCCCAGCTGTGCGAGCTCGTCACGGAGAACTCCGGGCGCGACCGCACGACGGCCTTCGTCTACTCGGTCGGCTGGACCCAGCACACCGTCGGCGTGCAGTACATCCGGACCGCCTCGATCCTCCAGCTGTTGCTCGGCAACATCGGGCGCCCTGGCGGCGGGATAATGGCGCTGCGCGGTCACGCGAGCATCCAGGGCTCGACCGACATCCCGACGTTGTTCGACCTCCTTCCCGGCTACATCCCGATGCCGCACGCGTCAATCCACGAGAGCCTCGACGCCTTCGTCGAGGCCGAGTCGGCGCGACGCGGTTACTGGGCCGGCGCACGTGCGTACCTCGTGAGCCTCCTCAAAGCGTGGTGGGGGGAGGCAGCGGTGGCGGGGAACGAGTTCTGTTTCGACTACGTGCCGAGGCTCACCGGAGCCCACGGCACCTACCAGACGGTGCTGGCGCAGATCGACGGCGCCTGCAAGGGGTACTTCGTCGTCGGTGAGAACCCTGCCGTCGGTTCTGCCAACGCGAAGATGCAGCGGCTCGGGCTCGCGAGCCTCGACTGGCTCGTCGTGCGCGACTTCTCCCTCATCGAAACGGCCACCTTCTGGAAGGACGGCCCGGAGATCCGCACGGGCGAGTTGCGCACCGGCGACATCGGGACCGAGGTCTTCTTCTTCCCTGCAGCCGCCCACACCGAGAAGAGCGGGAGCTTCACGAACACCCAGCGCATGCTCCAGTGGCACGAGCAGGCCGTCGAACCGGCAGGCGATGCCCGCAGCGACCTCTGGTTCTACTACCACCTCGGCCGGATCATCCGGGAGAAGCTGGCGGGATCCGCTGACGAGATGGACCGGCCCGTGCTCGACCTCACGTGGGACTACCCGACGGAAGGATCGATCGAGGAGCCGAGCGCCGAGGCCGTGTTGGCGGAGGTGAACGGCGCCGGCCCCGACGGTCGCGCCCTCTCGTCCTACACCGAGCTCGCGGACGACGGGTCGACGACGTGCGGATGCTGGATCTACTGCGGGTGCTACGCGGACGGTGTCAACCAGACGGCGCGCCGCAAGCCCCGGAGCGAGCAGAGCTGGGTGGCACCGGAGTGGGGCTGGGCCTGGCCCGCGAACCGCCGCATCCTCTACAACCGGGCCTCCGCCGACCCGGACGGGAAACCCTGGAGCGAGCGCAAGGCGCTCGTCTGGTGGGACGAGTCCGAAGGCCGCTGGACGGGCCACGACGTGCCCGACTTCGACGCGGACAAGCGCCCGGACTACCGGCCGCCGAAGGGCGCCGCCGGTCCGGACGGCATCGCCGGGACCGAGCCGTTCATCATGCAGGCAGACGGCCGCGGCTGGCTCTACGCGCCTGCCGGGCTCGTCGACGGGCCGCTGCCGACGCACTACGAGCCGGAGGAGTCGCCGCTTTCGAACTTGCTCTACCCGCAGCAGAGGAACCCGGTCCGTGAGGTGTTCCCACGTCGCCACAACGAGTACCACCCCCACCCCGGCCAGCCCGGAAGCGACGTCTTCCCCTACGTGGCCACGACCTACCGGCTGACCGAGCACCACACGGCAGGCGGGATGTCGCGCTTCCTCCCGTACCTGTCGGAGCTGCAACCGGAGATGTTCTGCGAGATCTCGCCCGGCCTGGCGGCAGAGCGTGGACTCGAGCACGGGGGCTGGGCGACCATCGTGACGCTACGCGGGGCCATCGAGGCCCGTGTGCTCGTGACGGACCGCGTGACCCCGCTCACCGTGCAGGACAGGACGATCGAGCAGATCGGGCTCCCCTACCACTGGGGCCCGAACGGTTACTCCGTCGGCGACGCCGCGAACGAGCTGGCGGCGATGACCCTCGACCCGAATGTGCACATCCAGGAGGCGAAGGCCTTCACCGTCGACATCCGGCCGGGACGACGGCCACGCGGGCCTGCGCTGCTCGAGCTCGTCGAGGAGTACCGCCGGCGGGCGGGCCGGGACCTCAGCGCAGATGACGACGCCTGAGCAGCGGCTCGGGCTCGGTGACGGTGGCCACCCGTACCTTCGCGTCGAGCACGAGGCACCCCGACGGACCGGCCACGACGGGGTTGAGGTCCATCTCGACGACCTCCGGCAGGTCCTCGGCGAGCTTCGCGACGCGGCAGAGCAGGTCCGAGAGCGCCTCCAGGTCGGCCTTCTCAGCACCTCGGTACCCGCGCAACAGCGGCGACGACCTGAGTGACTCGATCATCTCGAGCGCGTCGGGCCGGTTGAGCGGCAGCAGCGTGAGCGATCGATCTCCGAGCAGCTCGGTCGCGGTGCCGCCGAGGCCGAACATCACGAGCGGCCCGAAGGAAGGCACCTCGACGACCCCGACGATCGTCTCGACCCCCGATCCCACCATCGGTTGCACGAGGACGGCAGAGCCCTCGCCGAAGCGGTGGAGGAGGTCGTCGGCCGCTCCGGCGACCTCCTCCTCGTCGCGCAGTCCGAGGCGGACGCCTCCGACGTCGGTCTTGTGGACGAGGCCGGGCACGTCCACCTTGACGGCCACCGGGTAGCCCACGGCTGCGGCGGCAGCCACCACCTCCCGGCTGCTCTCGGCACGGACGCTTCGGACGAGAGGGATCCCGTAGGAAGCGAGGAGGTCGGCGGCTTCCGTCGCCCCGAGCCAGGTGGAGGGCGAGTCGCTGAGGGCGACCTCGACGATCGCACGGCCTCGGGCCTGGTCGAGATCCGTGTACTCCGGCGCGTCGACGACGGGCTTGGCTAGCCACGACGCGTACGGTGTGACCCGGGCGAGGGCTCGCGCTGCCGACTCCGGGTACGTGAAGAACGGCACCCGCCGGTCTCCCTCCCGCAGGGCCGACAGCGTCCCTGAGGTGGCGAGGAAGTTGGCGACCACCGGCTTGGTGGCGGTGGCGGCGACGCTTGCGACCGCCCGCGCGACGTCGTCCGCCAGAGTCACGAGAGGAGGCGTGAAGATCGCGATGGCGGCGTCGACCGACTCGTCCTCGAGCACGATGCGCAGCGCTTGCTCGTACTGCTCGGCCGTCGCCGAAGCGATGCAGTCGACGGGGTTGCGGATCGCGGCTTCCGGACCGAGGAGCTCACGCAGTCTCTGCTGGGACTGCTCCGAGAGCTCGGGCACGTCGAGGCCGTATCCCTCACAGGCGTCGGCGGCGAGGACACCGGGTCCTCCGGCGTTGCAGACGATCGCGACCCGGTCCCCTTGCGGCAGCGGCTGGTGACGGATGACGTCGGCGACGTCGAAGAGCTCCTCGAGCGTGTCGACCCGGATGACGCCTGCCTGGCGGAACAGAGCGTCGACCGTGGCGTCCGGCGACGCGAGAGCCGCGGTGTGGGAGCTGGCGCCTCGTGAGCCGGCGGGCGACCTGCCCGCCTTGACCGCGATGATCGGCTTCGTCCGCGCGATCCGGCGGGCTATCCGGGAGAAATGTCGCGGGTTCCCGAAGGACTCGAGGTAGAGCAGTATCACGTCGGTGTTCTCGTCTTCAGCCCAGTACTGGAGGAGGTCGTTGCCGCTCACGTCCGCTTTGTTGCCGACCGAGACGAAGCTCGACACGCCGAGGTCCCGATGGGTCGCCTCGTTCAGGATCGCGATGCCGAGGCCGCCGGACTGAGACGAGAACGCGATCCTCCCCGGCGTAGGCGCCACCGGTGAGAAGGTGGCGTTCATCGAGACTTTGGGCTCGGTGTTGACGACGCCCATGCAGTTCGGGCCGATCAGGCGCATCCCGTGCCGGCGGGCGATCGCGACGAGCTCGCGCTCTGCTGCCCGTCCTTCGGGCCCGGTCTCGGCGAAACCGGCGCTGATCACGACGAGCCCGCCGACGTGCTTCTCGCCGCACTGCTCGACCACCTCTGCCACACGCTCGGCGGGCACCACGACGACGGCGAGGTCGACCTCGTCCGGCACGTCGCCGATCGTCGGGAACGCGGTGATGCCAGCGATCTCGCCGCCGCGCGGGTTGACGGGGTAGACGGGGCCGGTGAACCCGCCCGCGACGAGGTTCCCGAGCAGCTCGTATCCGATCGCTCCAGGTCGGTGGCTGGCCCCGACGACAGCGATGGACCTGGGTCGCAGCAACCGCGCGATGGAGGCAACGGCCGCGTGGCGGTCCCGCTCCTCGACATTCGCGAGATATCGAGGCACCGCGTCGAGGACGAGGGACACCTTGATGACCGAACCGTCGAAGTCGGTGTGCTCCTCGAAACCTGCCTGCCTGAAGACGTCGAGCATCTGCCGGTTCTCTGCGAGCGTGTCCGCCACGAAACATCGAAGCCCCGCCACCCGGGCGGCCGACGCCAGGTGCTCGAGCAGGACGGTGCCGACGCCCCGGCCCTGCTGATCCTCGCGCACCGTGAAGGCGACCTCGGCTTCGTCCGAGCCGGGGGTGCGGTCATAGCAGGCCATGGCGATGACCTGGTCGTCGGCGAGCGCCACGAGGGCCAGCCGGTCGCGGTAGTCGACCGTGCACCACCGCTCCAGCTCCTCTTCCTTGACATGCCGCCTGATGCTGAAGAAGCGCAGATAGGACGCCCGCTCCGACAGTCCCTCGTACAGAGCGCGGATGGCCTCGCGGTCCGACGGGAGAACCGGGCGGACCTTGGCCGTGCGCCCGTCGGCGAGGAGGACGTCGACCTCCAGCGAGGTCAGGTAGCCCTCGGGGAGAGCGCCGCCGGGAGCAGTCATCGTGGATGCACCGCCTTCTCGATCTCGAGGAGGAACTCACGGATGGAGGACTCGGCGACCCGATGGAGGCCGAGCCGGTCGATGCCCCGGCCGATCTGGCCGAGCGGGACACGGTAACGCCCCGAGAGACCGATGCGGCTCGTACCCGCGCCGAGATCGGTGAGCTCGACATCGGCATCGAGGCTCGGGAGCAGCTGCCCGAAGGAGACCGGCGTCCAGGTCATGGCAATGACGATCCGGCCTTCCCAGATTCGCGGAGCGCCGACGGAGACCGCGACGACCGGTGCCGGGCCGCCACCGGTCGTGCCGATGCGGACGACGACCGTGGTCTGCGAGTCGAGGCCCGGAGATCGCGCGAGGCTCGCGTTTGCGCGGCCGATCCCCGTCGGGACGACGCGGCCTTCGCTCTGAGGAAGGTCGTCCCCCTTCGCACGTTGCAGCCGTGCCAAGCTCTGGAGCCATCCGACCGACTCGTCGGAGAAGGCCGTCGCCAGCTCCTCGTAGGGGACATCGACGTGCACGAAGTCGCTCACGAAGACGGCGCGTTCCCTTGCCGGCCCGGCCTCTCCGCCCGTCGTCTGCTCGGGCGCTGGGATCACGCGGCTGCCCCGACCGGCGTCTGCGGGCGCACCACGAGCACCGGGCAGTGCGCGTGGTGGACGCAGAATTGGCTGACGGAGCCGAGTGCGATGCTCGCGAGCCCACCATGGCCACGGTTTCCGACGACGAGCAGATCGGCATCCTGGCTCGCGCCCACGAGGAGCCGCGCAGGAGGCCCCTCGACGATCGTGCGCCGGATGTCGAGGCCGGCTCCCTCTCCCAGCACCTCCTGCTCGAGGTCGGTCACGAGAGCCTCGCCGGTCGCCTCGAGGGCAGCCTCGTACGCGACCATGTCCACGCCGTAGGCGCTGCTCGGAACGCCTGCATGGAAGGCGTGCACGATGTGGAGCGTCCAGTGACGCCAACGGGCGATCTCCGCCGCGTACCGGAGGGCCTCACGCCCTTCGTTCGAGTCGTCGACCCCCACGACGACCCGACCCTCGGACCGCGGAGCTGTCGGCTCGGTCGCTTCTGCGCTCTTCATGGCGGACCTCCGGTCAGTCACGTCCCCCGTTTGCGTTCGTCGCTCCGGTACCTGGGGCAATACTGCTGATCCGAGACCTGGTGCGACCAGGGCCGAAGGTCCCGAAGCCTTGGCGCGACGGTCCCAGTTCCGGCCCGAGATCCAGTTCGGGTCCGGGATCGGGTCGAAGGACCCTTTCGCCGGGACGCCGAAAGGGGTTGGATCATGAGCGGAGCGGTGGCCTGCCCAGCCATGGCCGGCAGCTCCCGGGAGGAGGCATCCGAGATGGACGACAAGGAGCTCCGAGCAGTCGTCGCATCGGCCGTGAGGGCGCCGTCCGTGCACAACACGCAGCCGTGGCGTTTCGTCGGGCGGGTCGGTGACGACGACCGCGTCGAGGCGATCGAGGTGCTGGCCGATCCCGCTCGGATGCTCGAGGTGATCGACCCTTCGGGACGGGAGATGCACCTCAGCTGCGGTGCCGTCGTCGAGTTCGCCAGGATCGCGACACGGGCGAGGGGTGAGGCGTGTGAGGTCGTCTTGTTCCCCGAGCAGGGACGCTCCGACCTGCTCGCACGCATCGAGCTGCGCGACAAGAAGCCCGCGCTTCCCGAAGAGCAGCGGCTCTACAGGGCGGTCGAAGCTCGATACACCGAGCGCGGGCGTTTCGACGAGCGTCCCGTACCCGAAGACCTGCGGGAGGCCATGCGCGACGGCGCGACGCTGTTCGGCGCCTGGGTTCAGTTCCTCGATCGGCCCGGGGATCAGGTGACGACGGCGGTCCTCCTCGCCCACGCCGACGAGATCGAGGTCATGAACCCGCTGTACCAGCGCGAGCTGGCCGCGTGGGTGCACGAGGAGCCTCGAGCCGGCGGGGACCACCCCGACGGCATCCCGGCGTCCGCGTTGCCCGACGGGCCCGTGCGGGAACGGGGGTCCTCGTTCCGCCTCCGGGACTTCACGCCGAAGGAGTCGCAGTCGGAGCGTCCGCCTCACGGCGAAGAGCCGCCAGTGGCCGAGCACCCGTTGGTGATGATCCTCGGAACGCCGGAGGACGACCCGAGGGCGTGGCTCCTCGCGGGACAGGCGCTCGCCCGCATCCTCCTCACGGCGGCGGCGGAGGGCTTGGCAGCATCACCCATGACCCAGGTGCTCGAAGTGGCCTCGACCCGGGCTCAGCTGGCTGGAAGGCTCGGACTCGTCGGGTACCCGCAGATCGTCCTGCGGATGGGTTACGCCCACGGCTGGCCGACCACGCAACGCCGGCCTGTCGAGGAAGTCCTGACGAGCTCGCACAAGGGCTCGGAGAACAGCCACTGACGTCGGCACGCGCGGCTCCCCGGCCGCCGTGGCCGCCTATGGCTGGGTGGAAGAGGTGCTGGCGGGCGCCCGAGGTTCGGGTGGCGCTTGCGTTGTGGCGGTTGGCGCCCGAGGCCTCGAGAGGCGGCAGTCGGCACAGAGCTGCAGCTCGGACCCGGCGCGCCCCGACTCGTGCCCTTCATCCACGAAACGTCCGGGCAGCACGACCGCCGAGACACCGGCGAAGAGCGGAGCGCCGCATCCGCCACACAGTGGGAGCTCTCGCCTCAGGAGGACTCGGGGCTGTCGCTCCACCGCGAGGGCAGCCGAATCGACGCAGCGCCTCAGGGTGAGCGCCTCCTCCGGACAAGCCGTGAGACACCGACCGCACGCGCCGCAGGCCGAGGCGTCGAAGAGCAGCTGGAACGTGCTCTCCCTGCCGCTCCCCACCGTCAGGGCACCCTCAGTGCAGGCCGTTGCACAGGCGCCGCACGTGGTGCAGGGGTCGGGGTCGACCTGAATCATCCCGACAGAGCAGCCCGGTCCGGCCACGAGCCACTGTGGACCGTCGACAGCCAACATCCCGAGGGCTCGCAGCGACGAGACGGTGGCCCGCGGCTCTTCGAGCTCTACGTCTCGCGACCGCGCCCGCGGATCGCGCAGCTGCGCTCTCGGCACGGCCCTCGGCACCGCGTTGAACAGGCTGTAGGTGGCGTCGAGGTCTCGTGCCCGCTTGCGGCATGGGTCGGATGCGCACGGAACAAGACGGGTGCTCGCTCCGGCCGCCTCGAGGCTCAGGAGCCATCCGACGGTGACGGCAGCCATCGACGGCACGCGGCACGGCAGCCACGGGTCGCCGGCCCTCGGCACGTCGTCCGCATCGGCGCAGGCGATGGCCACTCCCTGCAGCCTGTCCGATCGACGAACGGCACGGGCGAGCTCGGACAGCCCGCGTCCGGCAGCGCCGAGGTCTCCGTCATAACCTCGGGTCGACGAGCCACGCCGGAAGCGGGAGAACCCGATCACGTCACGCCGGGTCAGCACGCGCTCGCGCTCGCGGTCGCGAGGACCAACCCGCGTGGCGGTCCCGTCGGGCTGGAGGGGAGGAGCCGTCCCGAGCCGTGCAAGAGCCGCCACGACGAGAGCAGT
>JAKCCH010000048.1 GCA_021838945.1 Actinomycetes bacterium | reverse complement strand
GGGGCCGCGCGATGGAGATCGTCTACGACGCCGAGGGGCTCGAGGAGGCGTTCACGTCCCTGTCGCTCAGCTCGGAGGGGATGCTCGCAGCCGAGCGACCGATCCTCATCGACCGGTTCCTCGAGGACGCCATCGAGGTGGACGTCGACGCCGTGTGCGACCGGACTGGCGAGGTGCTGATCGGCGCGGTGATGGAGCACGTCGAGGAGGCAGGCGTCCACTCGGGGGACTCGGCTTGCGTGATCCCGCCGCCGACGCTGCCGGAGGAGACGGTCGAGCTGATCGAGGAGCACACGCGCCGCATCGCCGACGCGCTCTGCGTCTGCGGGCCGATCAACGTCCAGTACGCCGTGAAGCAGGGTCAGGTCTTCGTCATCGAGGCCAACCCGCGGGCCTCACGCACCCTGCCCTTCGTGGCGAAGGCGACGGGCGTCGCGATGGCGAAGGTCGCCGCCCGCGTCGTCGTCGGCGCCACCCTGGCGGAACTGCGTGACGAGGGTCTCGTGCCGGCAACAGGGTGGCGGCAAAGCGGAGGCCACGTGGCCGTCAAGGAGGCGGTCCTGCCTTTCGACCGCTTCCCGAACGTGGACACCGTCCTCGGACCCGAGATGCGCTCGACGGGCGAGGTCATGGGCATCGACCGCACCTTCGGGCTGGCGTTCGCCAAGAGCCAGATCGCGGCCGGGAACCGCCTGCCCTCGGACGGCGCCGTCTTCATGTCGCTTGCCGACCGCGACAAGCCGGCGGGGGTGGAGGCGGCGCGTGCGTTTGCGTCGCTCGGTTTCTCGATCGTGGCGACGGAGGGGACAGCGCGGCACTTCGAGGAGCGCGGCATCGACGTCGAGACGGTCGTGGCGAAGCTCGGGGAGCCGGCGCAGCCCGGGCAGGTCGATGCCGTCGAGCTGATCGGCGGCGGCAAGGTGCGCCTCGTCGTGAACACGCCGCGAGGTCGCGGGCCGCGCGCCGACGGCGCCTACATCCGCCAGGCGGCCTCGGCGAACCAGGTGCCGTGCCTCACGACGGTCGCAGCCGCCCGGGCGGCGGCGGCGGGTGTCGCAGACTGGGGACGGCTCACGCTCGAGGTGCGCTCGCTGCAGGAGTTCCACGAGGAGCGGTGAGCGCCGCCCGAGCCCGCGCCCGCGCCCGCGCCGGCGAAGCCGCCACGGCACCCGACCTCACTGCGGCGGTCGGGTCCCTTCGACTGCCGAACCCGGTCATGACGGCGGCCGGGACTGCCGGCCACGGCGCCGAGCTCGGTGCCTATCTCGACCTCGCGTCGCTCGGCGCCGTCGTGGTGAAGTCCCTCGCGGCCTTCGTGTGGGCGGGCAACCCGCCACCGCGGGTGTGCCCGGTTCCGGGCGGCATGCTGAACAGCGTCGGCCTGCAGGGCCCGGGTGTGGAGAACTGGGCGCGCGACGAGCTGCCGATGCTGGAGAGAGCCGGCGCGCGGGTGGTCGTGAGCGTCTGGGGCCGGCGTGTCGACGAGTTCGCCCGTGCTGCGGAGCTCGTCGCCGCGATCGCCGGTGGCGAGCGCTCGATCATCGCCGTCGAGTTGAACGTGAGCTGCCCGAACCTCGAGGACCGGTCCCGGATGTTCGCACACTCGGCGGTGGCCACGTCCGAGGCGGTGGCAGCCTGCCGTGCCCGCCTGCCGGGTGTGCCCCTCTGGGCGAAACTCTCCCCCAACACCCCCGACCTCGTCGCCATCGCAGGGGCGGCGCTCGGGGCAGGAGCAGATGGTCTGACGCTCGTCAACACGGTGCTCGCCCTCATGATCGATGCCGCCACGCGCACCCCGACCCTCGGAAGCGTCGGCGGTGGCCTGTCCGGCCGTGCCGTCCACGCCGTCGCCCTCAGGGCCGTGTACGAGTGCCGCCGCGCCTTCCCGGATGCACCCATCGTCGGAGTGGGCGGGATCGAGGACGGGGAGGGAGCGGTGAGGATGCTGATGGCCGGAGCCGATGCAGTGCAGGTGGGCACCGCAACTCTGGCGGACCCGAGAGCGCCCGCCCGCGTCCTGGCGGAGCTGGGCGCGTGGTTGGAGAGGGAGGGAGTCCGGTCGGTGAAGGAGATCACGGGGGTGGCACAGCGATGACGGAGGCTGGGGAGGGCGTGCGCCGGCACCTCGCCCTCGCCCTCGATCTACCGGACGCGGCGGCGGCGGTCCGCCTCGCGCGCCGCCTTCGACCCTGGTTCGGCGTGGCGAAGATCGGTCTCGAGCTGTTCGTGGCCGAAGGCCCGGTCGTGGTGAGAGCCGCGCAGGACGAGGGTTATGAGGTCTTCCTCGACCTGAAGCTCCACGACATCCCGAACACGGTCGGGCGGGCGGCCGGGCGGGCGGCAGCTCTCGGTGTCCGCTATCTCACGGTGCATGCCGCGGGCGGAAGGGCCATGCTCGAAGCAGCGGTGGGCGGGTACTCGGCGGAGAGCTCGGGCGGCGCCCGAGGGAACGGCGCCGGGATTCTGGCTGTCACCGTGCTGACGAGCGACCCCGTCGCCCGCCCGGAGGACCTGCGATCCCGCGCCCAGCTCGCGGCGGAGGTCGGTTGCGTCGGGGCGGTCTGTGCCGCACCTGACCTCGCGGTCGTCCGGGACGCCGCCCCCGGGCTCGTGCTCGCCGTCCCGGGCATCAGGCTCCCCGAGTCCGCTGCAGGCGACCAGGCTCGCATCGCCACGCCGGAGGCAGCACTCGCGGCCGGCGCCGACCTTCTCGTGATCGGGAGGACCGTGACGAGCGCATCCGACCCCGAGGCTGCTGCGGCGCGGGTTGCCGAGCTGGTCGCCGAGGTCACCCTCTCGAGCTGAACGCCCGCGGCGCGGGACTGGGGACCGGGCCTGGGGACCGAGCATCGAATAATTCTCGGTCCGGATCGAGCGGCGCTGATCTGGCCGCTCGGAGAGTTCCCTGTTGCGCAAGGCTGTACGAACTGTTACGAAAATGCTACGGTGACTCATTGACGGCCGTCGCCCCGTCGGTCTGTTGTCTTTCCGGGGTGCTCCCGTCTCCAGCCGACAGAGTCGTTGACCCAGGGAGGTATCGAGCGACAATGGCACCGAGAGGTGGGCTCAAGAGAGTCCTGAAACTAGGAGCCGTCGGAGCGGCTGCGGCCCTCGCCCTCGCGGCGTGTGGATCGAGTTCTCCGTCGACCAGTGCAAAGAGCACAAGCACGACGCGACCGTCGCACATCGTTCACGGTGGCACGGCATATTGGGCTGAGGGCCCAGGCGCTTCTCCGAACTGGATTCTCCCGTTCGCGAGCCTGACGTACTTCAGCGTCGCCAACCTGACCCAGTTCCAGGAGCTGATGTTCCGGCCGTTGTACTTCTTCGGCCAGATCACCACAGCGGCTCCGACCGTGGACTATCCGCAGGGCCCGGCCGACCCGCCGCAGTGGAGCAACGGCAACAAGACCGTGACCATCAAGATGAAGGGTTGGCAGTGGTCGAACGGCACGCCCGTGAACGCTCAGGACGTCATGTTCTGGATGAACATGATCAAGGCCGAGAAGGCGAACTGGGCCGGTTATGTGCCCGGGGACTTCCCGGACAACGTGACGAGCTACTCGGCGAACATGAGCGCCGACACGATCACGCTGAACCTGAACAAGGCGTACAGCACGAACTGGTACCTGTACAACGAGCTGTCGCAGGTCACGCCGATGCCGCTCGCCTGGGACATCACGAAGGCCGGCGCAGCACCGGGTTCCGGTGGCTGCTCGAGCCTCCACCCCACGTCGGCAACGGCCGCTGACTGCGCGAAGGTCTGGACCTTCCTCACCGACGACGGTGGCAAGGCGAAGAGCCCGTCCGAGGCCGGTGACCTCGCGACCTACGCGACGAACCCGCTCTGGCAGGTCGTCGACGGTCCGTGGCACCTCACCGCCTTCACCACGCTCGGCCGTGCGACCTTTGCCCCGAACACGAAGTACTCGGGCCCGCAGAAGCCGTACCTGAGCCAGTTCGTCGAGTTGCCCTACACCTCGGACGACTCCGAGTACCACGCCCTCGAAGGAGGTGGCGCGGGCGCCCCGACCGTCGGCTACATCCCGACTCAGGACGTTCCCACCAACAACGGCAAGCCGGGCTCGGTCGGAGCGAACGCTTCCGCCGTCTCGTCGACGTACAACCTCGTGCCGGTGTTCGGCTGGAGCATCAACTACTTCCCGATGAACTTCAATTCGAACGGGTACGTCGGTGCGATCTTCCACCAGCTGTACTTCCGCCAGGCGCTGCAGACGATGATCGACCAGCCGCTCATCATCAAGAGCATCGACAAGGGCTACGGCGTGCCTACCTACGGTCCCGTCCCGGTCCTGCCGAAGAACCCGTTCACGTCGACCGGTGAGACCAACAACCCGTACCCGTACAACCCGACGAAGGCGAAGCAGTTGCTCGTGTCCCACGGATGGACGATCCACCCGAACGGCACGGACACCTGCAGCAGCGGCGCGAAGTGCGGCCCGGGGATCCCGACGGGCGCCCAGCTCAACTTCAACGAGCTGTATGCCAACGGCATCCTCTCCGTGCAGCAGACCGTCACCGCCGAGGTCTCGGCGTGGAGCTCCATCGGAATCCACGTGACGACCAAGTCGACGACGTTCGACAACGTGCTCACGACGTCGATCCCGTGCAAGCACGGAGCGTCGGACTGCGCTTGGCAGTTCGGGAACTGGGGCGGTGGCTGGATCTATGCGCCGGACTACCTCCCGACCGGTGGCGAGATCTTCGCCACGGGCGCCGGGTCGAACTCCGGTAGCTACAGCGACCCGACCAACGACGGGTTGATCAACAAGACCCACCTGTCGAGTGACCTCAAGTACCTCCACCAGTACGAGACGTACTTGGCCCAGCAGCTCCCCGTTGTCTGGCAGCCGAACCCCGCAAACGAGCTCCTCGAGGTCTCGAAGAGCGTCGGCGGTGTGGCGCCGGTCAACGCACTGCTGAACCTGACTCCGGAGTACTGGTACAAGACCAGCTGATCCGAGCATGACGGCCCGGCCCGGCCCGGTTGCGCCTCAGGCGTGACCTGGCCGGGCCGGCTGTCGTCTGCTCGTCGTTTCCCGGCGCTGTGGGTATCGACCCCCTCGCCACCGCCGGTCCCTGAGGCAGCCACCGCCGAGGTAGGCTCGATCACCACCGGTCGAGAGTCGTCTGATTACGTCGCAGCTACGTGGCTGCGAGCGACCGAGCCAGGAGGTTCGGCTTGATCAGTTACATCATCCGCCGCCTGATCCAGGCGATCATCGTGATCTTCGGTGTGACGGCGATCGTGTTCCTCCTGTTCCAGCTCGTGCCGAACGGAGCCGTCGGGCTCGCGCGGACCGACCTCGGCTCCCGTGCGAGCCCCTACCAGGTGCACCAGTTCATCATCGCCAACAACCTGAACCTGCCCTGGTGGGATCAGTACTGGCACCTCATCGCGAACTACGCCACGCTCAACTTCGGCCACTCCTATCACTACAACCAGCCGGTGGCGACCCTGATCGGGACGTACCTGCCTCGCTCGCTCGTGCTGGTAACGATGGCGATAGTGCTCGCGCTCGTCGTGGCGATCCCGCTCGGGGTGTTCCAGACGGTCCGGCGCAACAAGCCGTCCGACTACGCCCTGACCGGCCTTGCGTTCATCTTCTACGCGATGCCGGCATTCGTGCTCGGCAACCTCCTCATCCTCTACCTCGCCGTTTATCACCATGTGTTCCGCCCGGTCGTCCCCGACACCGAGAGCCTCGGGCAGATGTTCACCGACTGGCGGTCCATGACGCTGCCGGTGGTCACGCTCGCCGCTGTCACGATCGCAGCCTTCAGCCGGTACATGCGCTCGTCGATGATGGACACCCTCGCCGAGGACTACGTGCGAACCGCCCGAGCGAAAGGCGCCGGCCGCCTCCGCGTGCTGTTCCGGCACGCATTCCGCAACGCCCTCATGCCGATCATCACCCTGCTCGGCCTTTCCCTCCCGGCCATCGTGTCGGGCGCGGTGATCACCGAGACGGTGTTCAACTTTCCGGGTATGGGATATCTGACCCTGCAGGCCGCGCAGGTGTACGACGTCTACATCGTGGCGGCGACGACTGTTGTCGCCACCGTCGCCACGGTGCTGGGGTCGCTACTCGCGGACCTGCTCTACGCAGTCGTCGACCCGAGGATCCGCTATGTCCACGGTTAAGCAGCTCGAAGACGTAAGCACGGTCGGCGGGACGACGCTCACGCCAACCGTGCCTCCGAATCTGAATGGCGCGCCGGAGGGTGGTGAAGCGGGATCGACCGGGAGCATCGGACGGCTCATCCTCCGGGTCTTCCTGGAGAACAAGCTGGCGGTCGTGGGCGTCGCGATCGTCGTGCTCATGGTCGGGTTCTGCTGGATCGGGCCGCTCTTCTACCACACCAACCAGATCAGCGTGAACCTCTACCAGGTGACGCTGCCGCCGGGTGGCAGCCACCCGCTCGGCACCGACCCGAGTGGCTTCGACGTGCTGGGCCGTCTCATGTACGCCGGCCAGACGTCCCTCGAGGTAGGGCTCGCAGCCGCCGCCGTGGCCACGCTCGTCGGCGTCCTCTGGGGGGCCATCTCCGGCTACTTCGGCGGGATCGTCGACGCCGTCATGATGCGTGTCGTCGACATCCTCCTGTCGATCCCGTCGCTGCTCCTCCTCATCGTGCTCGCCGTCCTCTTCTCGCCGGGCAAGTGGGATCTCGTGCTCATCATCGGGTTCCTCGCCTTCCTGTACCCCGCCCGCCTCGTGCGGGCCGAGACGCTGACGCTCCGAACACGGGAGTACGTGCAGGCGGTGCGCGTCATGGGAGGCACGGGGAGGCGGATCGTGGGACGGCACATCATCCCGAACGCCATCGGCACCATCGTCGTGAACGCCACCTTCCAGGTGGCCGACGCCATCCTGCTCCTCGCCGCCCTGAGCTATCTCGGTCTCGGCATCCAGTACCCCCAGGCCGACTGGGGCTCGATGCTCAACACCGGCACGAGCTACCTCGACAACGGCGACTGGTGGCTCCTCATCCCTGCCGGCGCCTGCATCGTCCTCATCGTCGTCGCCTTCAACTTCATCGGCGACGCGCTGCGGGACTCGCTCGAAGTGCGGTTGCAGCAGCGCTGAGCCGGCCTGCGCACTCCGTCGAGTGCGCCCGCCCCCGCTGGGAGGACAGCTCGGATACCTGGTAGCTGGTACGGGCGGACACGGTCTGCCCGACCGCCGAGCAGCAACGCTCAGACGAGCGTGACTTCCTCTTCGACCTTGTGCTCGGCCACCGGCTCGCGAAGCGGGAAGTGACAGGCGGCGAAGTGACCGGGCCCGAACAGGCGGAGCGGCGGCTCCTCTTCGCCGCAGAAATCCTGAGCGACGGGACAACGCGTCCGGAACCGGCAACCTGAAGGCGGCTCCATGGCCGAGGGCAGCTCACCTGTGATGATGGTGCGGGCCTTTGCTTTCGCGATCACCGGGTCGGCCACCGGGATCGTGTCGATCAGACCCTTCGTGTAGTGGTGCACCGCTTCCTCGTAGATGGCCTGCGCCGGGCCGACCTCCACGAGCTTGCCGAGGTACATCACGCCGATGCGGTCGGCCAGGTACTTCACGACCGCGAGGTCGTGCGAGATCATGATGTAGCTCAGGTGGTGGCGCTCCTGCAGGCCCTTCATCATGTTGAGGATCTGCGACTGGATCGAGACGTCGAGTGCGGAGACCGGCTCGTCGGCGACGATCAGCTGAGGGTTGAGGGTCAACGCCCTGGCGAAACCGATTCGCTGCCGCTGCCCGCCCGAGAACTCGTGCGGGTAGAGGTCGTACGCCTTCTTGCTCAGACCCACCTCCTGCAGCAGCTCGAGGACTCGCTCCTGCTGCTCCATGCGGTTCCCCATCCCCTGGACGACGAGTGGCTCACGGAGGATGGTGCCGACCCGCATGCGGGGGTCGAGCGACGCGTACGGGTCCTGGAACATGAGCTGGACGTCGCGGCGCCGCTTCCTGAGAGAGCTGCCGCGCATCTTCGTGAAGTCCTCACCGCGGAACCGGATCGACCCCGAGGTCGCCTTCTCCAGCCCGACGATGAGGCGCCCGATCGTCGTCTTGCCACAGCCCGACTCGCCAACGAGCCCGAACGTCTCGCCCTCTCTGACGGAGAACGTCACGTCCGAGACGGCCTTCACGGTCCCGATCTTGCGCTGTGCCACCGCTCCGGCGGTGACGGGGAACTCCTTCACGAGGTGGCTGACCTCGAGGATGGCCGGGCGGCCGGCGAGATCGGCCACGCGCGCGGATGCCCGCTCCATGGCCGCCGCGCGCTCGGCGTCGGTAGCGACTGCGACCTCGCGCGAGTCCGAGCCTTTCTCGCCGCCGACGGGGTGGAAGCAAGCGAAGGTGTGGTCCGGGTTCTCCGGGGTCGGGTCGAGGGGGGGCTCCTGCTCGCGGCAGATCTCGGTCGCGTTCGGGCAGCGGGGGTTGAACCGGCAGTTGGTCAACGTCTGCGACAGGTCCGGGGGGAGGCCGGGAATGCTGTAGAGGCGCTGCGTCGAGTCGTGGTCGAGCTTCGGGATAGAGCGGAGCAGGGCGGACGCATAGGGGTGCCGCATGCTGTAGAAGAGGTCCTCGGTCGACGCGCCCTCGACGATCTTGCCGGCGTACATGACCATGACCCGGTCCGAGCGTCCGGCGATGACGCCCATGTCGTGGGTGATGAGGATGACCGCCATGTTGAGCCGATGGCGCAGGTCGTCGATGAGGTTGAGGATCTGTGCCTGGATGGTGACGTCGAGGGCGGTCGTCGGCTCGTCGGCGATGAGCACCTTCGGGTCACAGGAGAGAGCGAGCGCGATCATGACGCGCTGGCGGAGCCCGCCCGACAGCTGGTGCGGGTAGTAGTTGATGCGCTCGGCCGGCCGCGGCATGCCGACGAGCGTGAGCACCTCGAGAGCGCGTTCCATCGCCTGTGCCTTCGACACCGGGCGGTGGAGCCGCACGGCCTCGGCGATCTGCTTGCCGACGGTCATGGTCGGGTTGAGCGAGGTCATCGGGTCCTGGAAGATCATGGCGACCTCATTGCCGCGGATCTCCCGCATGTCCTTCTCGGAGCGGGGGACGATGTCGGTGCCGTTGACACGGATGCTGCCGCTCGCGATGTGGCCCACGGTCGGCAGGAGCTTCATGATCGACAGGCCGACGGTGCTCTTGCCGCATCCGGACTCGCCGACGAGCCCGACGCACTCACCTTCTGCCACGTTGAAGCTCACACCGTCGACGGCTCCAACGTTGGACCGGCGCAAGTGGAACTCGGTGTGGAGGTCTTCGATCTCGAGCACATTGCCCACGTGACCACTCCTTTGTGATCGGCGCGGTGACGCCGGTCGAACGCTTGACTTCCTCGTCAGCGGCTTGTTGCTGCGCTATGGTAGCGGGCCATGCCCCAGCCACCGAGTCTCTCACCTGAACAGCGACAGGCAGCTCTCGAGAAGGCCGCCAAGGTGCGCCGCGAGCGGGCCGAGCTGAAGGATCACCTGAAGAGCGGACGGATCAGCCTCAAGGAGCTTCTCAGGCAGGCCGAGACGAACGAGACCGTCGGCAAGATGAAGGTGTTGTCGGCGCTCGAGGCTCTCCCCGGCACCGGGAAGGTCAAGGCCCGCCGCCTCATGGAGCAGGTCGGCATCTCCGAGACCCGCCGCCTGCAGGGTCTCGGCGCGAAGCAGCGCGAGGCGTTGCTCGAAGCCGCCGAGCGTTCCTGACCCGCGCTGATCTTCGTCATCGTCGGCCCAGGCGGGGTCGGCAAGGGAACGGTCATCAGGCGATTGCTCGCGCGTGACGAGCACCTCTGGCTGAGCCGTTCCTGGACGACGCGCCGACAACGCCCCGGAGAGCCGGACGGGGCGTACTGCTTCGTCGATCGGGAGGCCTTCGAGCGACGGGTCGCCTCCGGGGGCTTCCTCGAGTGGGCCCGCGTGCTGGACGACCTGTACGGCACCCCGACCCCCGAGCCACCACCCGGGTGTGACGTCGTGCTCGAGATCGACGTGCAAGGCGCCCACCAGGTGCTCGAACGTCACCCTGACGCCGTCACCGTCCTGCTGCTGGCGCCGTCGATCGAGGCGCAGGAAGCGAGGTTGCACGAGCGCGGCGAGCCCCCCGGGTACGTCGAGCGCCGCGTCGCTCTCGGTCGGGCCGAGGAAGCCGAGGGGCGGCAGTTCCTCCAGCACGTCGTCGTGAACGACGACCTCGAGTCTGCGGTCGACCAGCTCTCGGCTATCATTGAGGCGGCTCGGAGCGGTTCCGCGCGCCCGTAACCGCCCGTGTCAGGACACATCCACACCATCGCCGCGGGACAGTCGGTCGCGAGGCGATGGTGACCCCATCGGATGCGATGGTCGCCGAAAGGGAGCGATAGAGCCAGATGGCTGAACCGCGCAGCACCATGATCGAACCGCCCATCGAGGATCTCCTCGACAAGGTCGACTCGAAGTTCACGCTGGTGACGCTCGCCGCCCGCCGCGGGCGCCAGGTCAATTCCTACTTCAGCCAGCTCGGCGAGGGCCTCGGCGCCATCGTGCCGCCCCAGGTCGCGTCCGTGGCACGAAAGCCGCTCTCGATCGCCCTCGAGGAGATCGCGCAGGGCAAGGTACGTGCGAACTTCGACATCCCCGAGGCCGGGAGCGAAGTCGAAGGCGCCGCCGAAGACGAGCTGCTCACGTCGCCCGACGGCGGAGAGCCCCACGACGACGGTCAGGCCGGCTGAGCCCGGGCACGCCTGAACGTCCCGGCCTGAACGTCCCGAGCGAGCCCGAGCCCCGATCGAGCCCCGAGCGATGCCCCGCGGCGATCTCGACGGCACCACGGTCGTCCTCGGGGTGAGTGGCGGCATCGCCGCCTACAAGGCAGTCGAGCTCGAGCGACGGCTCGTCGACGCCGGTGCTCACGTGGTGCCGGTGGTGACGGAGTCGGCGCTGCGTTTCGTCGGGCTGCCGACGTTCTCGGCGCTCGCCTCCGAACCGGCTCACTCCTCCCTCTTCGAGGATCCGGACCCGATCCCTCACACGACCATCGGCCGTCGCGCCGATCTCGTCGTCGTCGCCCCGGCGACCGCCCGCGTGATCGGCTCGTATGCCTCAGGCATCTCTTCCGACCTCCTCACGGCCACGCTTCTTGCCACGACTGCTCCGGTGCTCGTCTGCCCGGCGATGCACACCGAGATGTGGGAGCACCCGGCCGTGCAGGAGAACCTCGCCACTCTGCGCCGCCGGGGCGTCCACGTCCTCCCGCCGGAGGAGGGTCGCCTCGCAGGCGGCGATGTCGGTGCGGGAAGGCTCGCCGAGCCGGCCCGGATCGTCGAGGCCGCGGCAGAGGTGCTGCGATCGACCCGTGCACGAGCCTCGGGCGACCTTGCCGGGCTCCGTGTGCTCGTGAGCGCCGGCGGCACGCGCGAGCCCATAGATCCCGTTCGTTTCATCGGCAACCGCTCGTCGGGCAAGCAGGGCCATGCCGTCGCCGAGGCGGCACATGCGCGGGGTGCCGAGGTCACCGTCGTCACGACCGTCGGGCTGCCGGCACCCCCCGGCGCCGAGGTGGTCCGTGTCGAGACGGCGGCGGAGATGGCAGAGGCCGTCCTCGAGCGGGCGGCCGAGGCCGACGTCGTCGTCATGGCTGCCGCGGTGGCGGACTTCCGGCCGAAGGTCGTCGCAGGCGAAAAGCTCAAGAAACGAGCCGGTCCTCCCGACCTCGTCCTCGAGCCCACCCTCGACATCCTGGCCGAGCTCGGCAGGCGCAAGCGGGCGGGGCAGGTGCTCGTCGGCTTTGCGGCGGAGACGGGAGACATGGCCGAGGAGGCGGCGGCCAAGCTCGAATCGAAACGTGCCGACGTCCTCGTGGGCAATGATGTGGGGGCGAGCGGGGTCGGTTTCGAGTGGGATACCAACGAGGTGACGATCTTCACCCGAGGCGGCTCGCGTGCGGTCCCGCTCACCACGAAGAAGGCAGTCGCCGACGCCGTGCTCGACGCGGTGCTCGACCAGATGAGGCCCGGCCGGACGGCCGCGCCGGACCAAGAAGGAGCTCTACCAGCGTGAGCAGCAGCTTCCACTTCACGTCGGAGTCTGTGACCGAGGGTCACCCGGACAAGGTGGCGGACCAGATCTCTGACGCGGTCCTCGATGCCATCCTGGCCGACGACCCGGCCGGGAGGGTCGCCTGCGAGACCATGCTCACGACCGGCCTCGTCGTCGTCGCCGGCGAGATATCCACGAACACCTACGTCGACGTCCCCCGGCTCGTGCGCGACACGATCTGCGAGATCGGCTACGACCGCGAGGAGATGTGCTTCGACGGGCACAGCTGCGGGGTCCTCGTCTCCATCGACGAGCAGTCGCCGGACATCGCCCAGGGTGTGCGCACCGCCCTCGAGGTGCGCTCCGGCAAGGCGGGCGAGGACGTCCTCAACTCACAGGGAGCCGGCGACCAGGGGATGATGTTCGGCTACGCGTGCGACGACACGCCCGACCTCATGCCGCTCCCGATCTGGCTCGCGCACCGGCTCTCCAAGCGGCTCGCCACCGTGCGCAAGGAAGGGATCATCAACTACCTCGGGCCGGACGGCAAGACCCAGGTGAGCGTGATGTACGAGGACGACAAGCCGAAGAAGCTCACCACGGTGCTGATCTCGACCCAGCACACCAAGGGCGTCGACATCGACGCGCAGCTGAAGGAGGACCTCGCCGAGCACGTGATCGAGCCCCTCCTGCCGGACGACCTCGACACGGGTGGGTACGAGTTGCTGGCGAACCCGACGGGGCGTTTCGAGCTCGGGGGACCGGCCGCCGACGCCGGGCTCACGGGACGGAAGATCATCGTGGACACCTACGGCGGGTTCGCTCGCCACGGCGGGGGCGCGTTCTCGGGCAAGGACCCCTCGAAGGTCGACCGCTCAGGCGCCTACGCCGCCCGCTGGGTCGCGAAGCACATCGTGGCGTCGGGCGCGGCGGAGCGCTGCGAGATCCAGGTCGCGTACGCCATCGGCGTCGCCAAGCCGCTGTCGGTCATGGTCGAGACCTTCGGGACCGAAAGGGTCGACCCCCAGAAGATCGAGGCCGTCGTGGACGAGCTGTTCGATCTCCGCCCGGCCGCCATCATCAGGGACCTCGACCTGCGGCGACCCATCTACAAGCGCACCGCCGCCTACGGTCACTTCGGCCGCTCGGACGCCGGGTTGCCGTGGGAGGCGACGCCGAAGGTCGCCGACATGAAGGCGGCGCTCGGGCTCTGACCGTCGAGGTCCTCCCGGACGTCACTGGGCTCGACCGGACGTTCCACTACAGCGTCCCCGAGGGCGTCACCGCGCCCGTCGACGTCGGCACCGTCGTGCGGGTCGAGCTGCACGGGCGGCGGCTCCGTGGGTGGGTCGTCAGCGTCGACACGCCGGTGCCGGAAGGAGTCGAGTTGCGGCCCGTGCTCCAGGTCGTGTCGGTGGGCCCACCCCCCGCGGTCGTCGAGCTGTGCCGGTGGACGGCGTGGCGGTACGCCGGGAGGCTCCGCGTGCCGCTCGTGGCGGCGTCGCCGGAGAGAGTGGTCCGTGCGGCGCAGGCGGGGAGCGATGCCGTGCGGAGGCCTGCGGCGCCGGGACCCGTGCCCGTCGCCGGAGCAGCCTTGTCCGAGGCGCTCGCGGCGGGGGACGCCGTGCTGCGTTTGCCGCCGACGGCCGAGCGGCTGCCGGTCGTGGAGGCGGCGCTCGCGCAGCTGCCATTTGGCGGGACGGCGCTCGTGCTGGTCGAGTCGCACGAGGACATGAATCGTCTTGCCCGCCGGTTGCGACGGCTCGGGCGCCGCGTCGCCTGCCTGCCCGAGGAGTGGGCCGAGGTGGCCTACCGCTCGCCCGAGGTGGTGGTCGGCACGAGGAACGCCGTGTTCGCCCCGTGTGACCCTTCGCTCGTCCTCGTGCTCGACGCGCACGGGGAGGCGTACCGGTCACCGAAGTCGCCGACCTTCGACGCACGGGTCGTCGCTGCCGAGCGCGCCCGCCGGCTCGGTGCACCGGTCGTGTTCGTGACGCCGTGCCCGAGCGTCGAGCTCCTCGCCGCACCGGGACGCCGGCTCGTGACGCTGCCGGCGTCCTTCGAGCAGGCGGGGTGGGGGACCATCGCCGTGCTGGACAGCCGGGAAGAGGACCCGGCCGAGGGCGGCTACCCCTCGAGGCTCGTCTCATGGATCCACCAGGCAGCATCAAAAGGGCAGGGACCGGTCGTCTGCATCCTCAACCGCGTCGGGCGGGCGCGCCTGCTCGTGTGCGGCGCGTGCCGGCTCGTGCAGCGCTGCCCGCGCTGCGGGAGCGCTCAGGTGCAGTTGGCCAAGCCGCCGAAGGGACAGGTGGGCGTTCTCACCTGCCCGCGGTGCGAGGACGAGGAGCCGGCCGTCTGCCCGTCCTGCGGCTCGGCGAGGCTGCGCGTCGCGAGGCCCGGTGTGAGCCGAGCGCGAGAGCAGCTCGCAGCCCTCACCGGGCTCGAGGTCGGGGAGGTGAGCGGCCCCCATGCGGCGGTGCCGGACGCGCCGGTCCTGATGGCCACGCAGGCCGGGTTGCACCGGGTGCGGCGGTCGCCGCTCGTGGTGTGGCTCGACTTCGACCAGGAGTTGCTCGCGCCGCGTCTCCGGGCAGCCGAGGAGGCTCTCGAGATGCTCGCGAGGTCCGCCCGACTGGTCGGGGCCCGCGGCGGTGGCAGCGGGCGCGTGGTGGTGCGGACGAGCCTCCCCGAGCACGAGGTGGTGCGCTCGGCCCGCTCGGGGAACCCTGCCCTCGTCGCCGAGGTTGAGGATGCGAGGCGACGGATGCTCGGCCTCCCCCCGTACGCCGGCCTCGCAGGCGTGACGGGCGAGGGTGCGGAGGCCCTCGTCGCCCGGTTGCCCGCGGACGTCGCGGCGGTGCGAGCGGGTCTGGGTGGCGGATGGCTCCTCCGGGCGCGCAGCGAGGAGGAGCTGGCAGAGGCGCTCGGGACATTGGTGGCGGGGGATTCCGGCGGGTGGGTCGGTCTCGGTGTGCGGGTCGAGATGAACCCGCTCGACGTCTAGCTCGTCTGGATCGTCTGGATCGTCTGGATCATCGCGGTGCCGCACGGTGGGACGCACTGCGAGGTCTGGCTGGCACTTGACCGGTCCGCATGGCGAGCCGCTGGTGGTCCGAGTGGGGTGAACTGCTACGATGGAAGGGTCAGCCACGGCTGACGTGCTGTCGCGGGGTCCCGCGGCAGGACTCCGCTGCTTCCACCGCCAGGTCGGCGCGGGCCGGCCGGTACCAGAAGAAGGTCACTGTTCAACGCATGCCTGACAAGACGGCAACGATCGCCGAGCACCGGCTTCACGAGACCGACACCGGGTCACCCGAGGTGCAGGTCGCGCTCCTCACGGAGCGGATCAACCACCTCACCGAGCACCTGAAGGCTCACCGGGGCGACCACCACACGCGACGGGGGCTCATGAAGCTGATCGGCCGCCGCCGCCGCCTTCTCGACTACGTCAAGGCAAACGACGTCGACCGGTACCGCGCCCTCATCGCCCGTCTCGGCATCCGGCGCTAGCAGGGCGGCAGCGGCTCGGGCGGCACGGCCGTCCACACATACGGGGGCGACCGGCACCCAAGGGCAGCCGGCCATGAGCTCCCGAAGACAAGAACGGCGCACGCGGTTGTCAGCTGCCAGTCGCCGGGTCCCACCCTGCCGCCACGTGCGGCGGTGGTGGTGCTCGACGACTGGGAACTGGCCGATGCGGGCGCCTCGACCACAAGGAGTGTCATGGCTGAGGCCATCACCGTGTCGGCGCCTGTAGGCGGGACCGACAAGACCCTGTCATTCGAGACCGGCCGACTCGCCGGTCAAGCCGACGGTGCCGTGCTCGCGCGCCTCGGCGACACGATCGTGCTCGTCACGGCCACCGCAGCGCGGAAGGTGCGTGAGGGCACCGACTTCTTCCCGCTCACAGTGGACGTCGAGGAGCGGATGTACGCCGCCGGCAAGATCCCCGGCTCGTTCTTCCGGCGCGAGGGCCGCGCCACGGATCAGGCGATCCTCATCGACCGGCTCATCGACCGGCCGCTGCGCCCGTCCTTCCCGGACGGCTTCCGCAACGAGGTCCACATCGTCGGCACCGTCTTCGGTGCCGACCTGCAGAACCCGCACGACGTGCTCGCGATCAACGGGGCCTCAGCGGCGCTCATGATCTCGGGCATCCCCTTCGACGGCCCGATCGGAGCCGTCCGGATCGCCTTTTCGCAGGACGGGACCTGGGTCCCGCACGCGACGTACCAGGAAGGTGACGACTCGACCTTCGAGCTCGTCGTCGCCGGCCGCGCTCTCGGTGAGGAGGCTGACTGCGAGATCGCCATCATGATGGTCGAGGCAGGCGGCACCGAGCGGGCGTGGCAGTACTACGAGGCGGGTGCGCCGAAGGTGACCGAAGAGGTGATCGCACAAGGCCTCGAGGCTGCGAAGACCTGGATCCGGGAGTCCATCGAGCTCCAGCGTGAGCTCGTGGCGAAGGTCGGACCGATCGAGACGATCCCCTTCGAGCTCTTCGTCGACTACGGCGAGGACGTCTTCGAGCGCGTCTCGGCTGTCGGCGCCGACCTCATCGCGAAGGCGAACGCCGTCCAGGGCAAGTCGGAGCGCAGCGCGGCTCTCGACGCCGCCGCCGAGCAGATCACGCAGGAGCTCGCCGAGGAGCTCGCCGAGCGCGAGCGCGAGGTGAAGGCGGCGATCCGGGCGCTCACGAAGAAGACCGTCCGCAAGCGGATCGTCGAGGAGGGCGTTCGCATCGACGGCCGCGGCCCATCCGACATCCGCCTGCTCTCGGCCGAGGTCGGCCTGATCCCGACGGCGCACGGCTCGGGGCTCTTCCAGCGCGGCGACACACAGGTGCTGAACTTCACAACGCTCGGCATGCCGCGCATGAACCAGCTGCTCGACACGATCGGCATCGACGAGACCAAGCGGTACATGCACCACTACAACTTCCCGCCGTTCTCGACGGGTGAGACCGGCTTCATGCGCGGCCCGAAGCGCCGCGAGATCGGCCACGGGCTCCTCGCCGAGCGGGCGCTGCTCCCGGTCGTCCCGCCCGAGGACGAGTTCCCCTACACCCTGCGCCTCGTCTCCGAGGTGCTCTCCTCGAACGGGTCGACGTCGATGGCCTCGGTGTGCGGTTCGACCCTCTCGCTCATGGACGCCGGGGTCCCGATCAAGGCCCCCGTCGCAGGCATCGCCATGGGCCTCGTGTACGCCGAGGGCAAGTACACGACGCTGACCGACATCCTCGGCGCCGAGGACGCCTTCGGCGACATGGACTTCAAGGTCGCCGGCACTGCCGACTTCGTGACCGCCCTCCAGCTCGACACGAAGATCGACGGGCTCCCGGCCGAGGTGCTCGGCCAGGCGTTGCGGCAGGCGCACGAGGCGCGGCTCAAGATCCTCGAGGTGATCCACGGCGCCATCGCCGCTCCGCGCGAAGAGGTCGGGGAGCACGTACCGAAGATCATCAGCTTCGAGGTGCCGATGGACAAGATCGGCGAGATCATCGGCCCGAAGGGCAAGGTGATCAACACGATGCAGCAGGAGACCGGCGCCGACATCGCAGTCGACGACGACGGCGTCGTCGGGACGGTCACGATCGGGGCGAAGGAACGCACCGCCGTCGACGAGGCACGCCGCCGGATCGAGCTCATCCTCGACCCACCGACCGCCGAGGTCGGCAAGACCTACACCGGCAAGGTCGTGAACATCACGAAGTTCGGGGCCTTCGTCAACATCCTCCCCGGGCGTGACGGCCTCGTGCACATCTCGCGGCTCGGCCAGGGCAAGCGGGTCGAGCGCGTCGAGGACGTCGTCGAGCTCGGACAGGAGCTCGACGTCCGGGTCGACGACATCGACCCCCAGGGCAAGGTGTCGCTGTCGCTCGTCGGCAGCGCCGAGGGCTCGGGCGAGGCCGTGGCCGAAGGTGGTGCCGGCGATGCCCCTGCGGGCAACGGCGGGCTCCGGCGGGCATCCTTCGAGGACGCGTTCGACACCGAGGTGGCCGCCACCTACGGCGACCTCGGACCACGTGAGGCGGCGGAGTCTCGCAGCTCTTCGGGCGACGGCGGTCGGCGCGGTGGCGGCCGGCGCGACGGCGGCGACGGTGGACCCCGCCGGCGTCCTCGGGGCAACCGCTGAGCGACATCCGCATCTCGCAGCTCTCCTCCGGCATCCGGCTCGTCACCGAGTCGATGCCCGAGGTGGCGTCGGTCTGCGTCGGCGTCTGGGTCGGCACGGGGTCCCGTGACGAGACAGACGCCGAGGCCGGCATCTCCCATTTCCTCGAGCACCTGTTGTTCAAGGGGACCGAGTCCCGGTCCGCCCGCGACATCGACGAGGCGGTGGACGAGGTCGGCGGCGACATGAACGCCTACACGACGAAGGAGTACACGACCTTCTACCTCCGGTTGCTCGCCGAGCACCAGGACCTCGGCTTCGACATCCTCTGCGACATCCTCCGGGACCCGGCGCTCCGCCCTCACGAGCTGGACGCCGAGCGGCAGGTGATCCTCGAGGAGATCTCGATGCACCTCGACGAGCCTGCCGACGTCGTGCAGGAGAACTTCGCCTCCGCCTTGTTCCCCGAGCACCAGCTCGGTCGCGAGGTCCTCGGGCTCTCGGAAGTGGTGAAGGGGGTGGGGGTCGAGGAGATCCGGGGTTTCTTCGATGTTCACTACCTCCCGGGCAACATGGTGGTGGCGGCTGCCGGGGCCATCGAGCACGAAGCGGTAGCGGAGGAGATCGAGCGGCGTTTCGCAGGCCGGAGCGGAGGTGGACCTCCTGTCCGGACGGCGCCCGGCGACTCGGTCGTGCGCCGCTCCTTGCAGGACGACGACACCGAGCAGGCGCATCTCGTCTATGGCGTGCGCGCGCCCGAGCGGCGGTCGCCCGAGCGGTTCAGCCTCGCCACCCTCAACCACATCCTCGGTGGCGGGTTGTCGAGCCGGCTGTTCCAGAAGGTGCGGGAGGAACGAGGGCTCGCCTACTCGATCGGGTCGGACCGGGTCGCGTACGAGGACGCAGGCGCGCTCGCGGTGTCGGTCGGGACGGCGCCCGACAACGCCGCCGAGGTGCTGTCGCTGATCGAGGCGGAGTTCGACGCCCTCGTGGCCGACGGCGTGACGCCACGCGAGCTCGAGGTGGCCAAGCGCCACCTCCGCGCCGACCTCCTCCTGTCCCTCGAGGACTCGGGTGCCCGGATGTCCCGCATCGGTGCGAGCCTGCTCCTGCACGGCCACGTCCTGACCGTCGAGGAGATGCTCGATCGGATCGGGAGCGTGACCGTGGAGGACGTGCATGCGGTGGCGCGCGAGGTGCTGTCGTCGCCGCGTGTGCTGGCAGTCGTGGGGCCGTTCGCAGCGGACGAGTTCCCCGGCTGACCATCCGGAGCCGGCCCCGGGGGCACACGGTCGAGTGCGCAGGTACGGTGAGGCGATGATCCGAGTGGCGGTCTTCGGCGCTGCCGGGCGGATGGGCGCAATCACGTGCGCGACGGTCGCTTCCGAGGACGACACCGTTCTCGTGGGAGCCGTCGATCCGGTGGCTGCCGGCCGACACGTCGGCGAGGTGGTCGGTGCCGCAGGAGCCGTCGTGGTGGGTCAGCCTGCTCTCGTCGAGGTGGCGGCGGGGCCGGACGAGCTCGCCGCAGCCGGGGTCGACGTCGCCGTCGATTTCACGGTGGCCGGCGCGGCGCGGGAGAACCTTCGCTGGTGCTCGGCGCACGGTGTGCACGCGGTCTGCGGGACGACGGGCTTCAGCGAGGAGGACCGGCGCGAGGTTGCGAAGTGGTTCTCAGCGTCGGAGGCGAACTGCATCATGGCGCCGAACTTCTCGATCGGTGCGGTGCTGATGATGCGGTGCGCCGAGATCTGCGCGCCCTTCCTCGACGGCGTGGAGATCATCGAGCTGCACCACGACCGGAAGCGGGACGCTCCGTCGGGCACGTCGCTCGAGACTGCTCGGCGGATCGAGTCGGCCCGTGCTGCGGCGGGATCGGACCCGCTCCGGCGTGACCCGACCGAGCGTTTCGCTCTCGAGGGGACCCGCGGCGGGGTGACGGCCGGCGGGGTGCAGGTGCACTCGGTGCGACTGCCGGGGCTCGTGGCCCACCAGCAGGTGATCTTCGGCTCGGTGGGCGAGACGCTCACGATCCGGCACGACTCGACCGACCGCGCGTCGTTCATGCCCGGAGTGATGCTGGCGGTGCGGGAGGTCGCGAACCGGCCGGGGCTCACGGTCGGGTTGGAGCCGCTGCTCGGGATGTAGGCGGATGGCCCCGAGGATGTGGGCGGATGGCTCGAGATCAATCTGTGAAGCTGGCGTGTCGCCGGCGACTTGCGTGCTTCACAAGATGTAACGGCAGGGCGTCGTAGTCTCGTGCGGGTGCAGACGGACGTGCGCACACGGCTCCTCGAGGGTGCATACGACTGCATCGCCGAGAAGGGTCTCGCCGCGATGTCGTTGGAGGACGCGGCCCGTGCAGCCGGCGTCTCCCGGGCGACCCTCTACCGCTACTTCCCCGGCGGGCGGGACGAGCTCGTCGAGGCGGTCATCACGTATCAGACGCTGCGCTTCTTCCAGGCGCTCGCAGAAGCGGTCGCAGCAGCCCCGGACCTCGAGACGCTGCTCGTCGACGGGCTCTACGAGGCGCACCGGGCGATCGAGCAGCATGCCGTGCTCCAGAGGCTGCTCGAAACGGAGCCCGAGCGCCTCCTCCCGCAACTCTCCACCGAGTCGATCCGCCTCACAGGACTGATCGCCTCCTTCTTCGAGCCGCGCCTCGCCGGCCACGAGCTGGCCGAAGGCGTGACGCCGTCGGAGGCGGCCGAGTACGTCGCCCGGCTCACGCTCTCTTTCATCGGCTCTCCCGGGACCTGGGATCTCGCGGACCGGAAACAGGTACGCGAACTCGTCCGCAGCGAGTTCCTCGCCGGTCTCGTGCCTGCGGACGGACGCTCTTCGTGACCGCGCCGTCGCTGTCGGCGGCAGGGCCTTGACGATGATACGAATCCAGCTCTATCGTCTCACCGGTGGGCACTGCCCTGGTGGACCTCGGGCATGCCGATGGCGGTTCGGTCGCAACTGCCCTAGAGGTTCACGACCCAGATCTCGGGCCCGGAACCGCAGCCACCGGCTCCCCCCCCTCGCCGCAGGCGAGCGGTTCCAGGGCCCGGGTAATCGCAGCCGCTCTGCGGTGCATCTCCCGTTTCGGCGTCACGAAGACGACGATCGACGACATCGCCCGGGAGGCCGGGTTGAGCCGGGCGACGCTCTACCGGGCTTTCCCGGGTGGGCGTGACGAAGTGCTCGGCGCCGTCGTCGACTCGGAGGTCGCGCGCTACTTCGCCGGCTTGAGCGCGAGGCTCGACGAGGCCGACGACTTGGAGGACCTGCTCGTCTTTGTGCTGACGGTCTCGGCTGACCAGCTGGTGCGGCACGAGGCGTTGCGTTTCGTGCTGGCCTACGAGCCCGAAGTAGTCGTGCCCCTCATCGCCTTCCACGGCTTCGACCGCGTGCTCGAGGTCACGAGCAGCCGTCTGAGGCCATATCTGCAGCCTGCGCTCGGCGAGACGCAGGCACGGCGAGTCGCCGAATGGCTCACGCGCCTGCTCGTCTCGCACGTGCTCTGCCCGCCCGACTCGGTCGAGCACGGCGCGCACGCGAGCTCGGCCGAGCACGTGCGCGGCCATGCCAGCTTCGCCCTCCATCCGGAGCCTGTCGACGAGGAGCGCGCCCGGCGCCTCGTGCGGCAGTTCGTCCTACCGGGCGTCCACGTCCTCACCGCTGCGGAGGGGACGAGGCCGACAGGCGACACACCGAACTAGGGGGGAGACCCGACCAATGTCACTCAGCTTCGACGAGGCAGCAAAGCTCTCCGCGACGATCGGCCGGAGCGATGTCGACGACATCGCCGCGATCCTCGCGATCTCGAACACGGACCTCGACGAGATGCTGCACACCGTCAGATCCGAGTACGACACGATCTTCACCTGGGACTACGACAAGGGTTCCAGGCCGAAGCTCGACCGCCTGTACGAAAAGGCCAAGACGTCGATGTGGAACGCCCAGACCGACCTCCCCTGGGACACCGAGGTCGACCAGGAGAAGCTCGTCGCCGAGCAGCAGTTGATGATGGGCCCGCCCCTCCACACGATCGTCGACCTGTCCGGCACGCCGCTCGCGAAGTGGGGCGAGAAGGAGTGG
>JAKCCH010000139.1 GCA_021838945.1 Actinomycetes bacterium | reverse complement strand
CTTCCTGGCGGGGATCAGGCACGGCGCGGTCGGGCGTTATACGTGCGGTGGGGAAGGGCTGGGCTGCGGCCCCGCCGCCGGTGATGGTTTGTAACACGACGGCGTGCGGCTTGCCCAACCAGCTCGTGGGGGTGCGCCGCCGTGGGACATCGCGGTCCCCTCAGGGCCTGGCCGCCTGCCGGGTGTCATGATGGCCGGGCTCAGTGATCGGGCGAACGACCTCGCCGAAGTGGCGCTGGTCCCGCACCCGGCCGTCACGGTGCTCTTCGACCTCGGCGACAACCAGCTGGTTGTCGAAGACAGAGCTGGTCGGCGCCAACGAGCGCGCGTCGTCGCCGGGCTCGCGCCCGGCGGTGTTCGAGGGAGGGGACTGGCGCTGGACGACGGTCAACCCGGCGAAAGCCTCGGTCTGTACCGCTAGGGGAGAGCTCCAAGACGGCAGTGCGCTGATGGCACTCGCCGACAGTACAGGGGGTCTGTGCGCACGCCATTGACCGTCGAGAACGCGAGGTCTCACCTCGAGTGGATCTCGCCCCCCAGTAGCGAGACAAGGCCATTGGTGGCGTCGGTGAACGACTTCGATGAGCGGGTAGCTCGTGCCATGACGTAGCCGCCTTGGACGACCGCCACGATGGTCGCGGCGGTAGAGCGCACGTCGAGGGTGGCAGGCAGTTCACCCGCTTGCTGTGCCTCTTCGACGACCTCACCAATGCGATGGACGAGCCAGTCGAACGTGTCCTTGACCGGAGCGCGCAGCGTTTGGTCCGCGACCACCTCGGGGTCGTAGGCGAGCCGCCCGATCCGGCAGCCGCGCAGCACCTGCCGTTTCGCGAGCAGATAGCGGTGGAGCCGTGCCAATGGAGAGCCTTGTCCCTAGAGCGATGCGTCCAACCGTCTCTCCGAGACGGGCCGCGTGGGGGTCGAGGGGGCCCGGGCAGCTCTCGAGACGTTCTACTACGCGCTGAACAATCAGGACGCGGCCACCCTCGAGGCGGTCTGGGCGGACGATCCCTGTCAGTAGTGCTCTACAACCCGCTCGGCGGCATCGTGCGAGGACGTGGTGCGATCGGCGACTTGTACCGGAAGGTGTTCGACAGCGGGAGGGGGGTCCAGGTCTCCTTCGGCGATGTCGTCGAATACGTGGGTCCCGACCATGCGGTCTTCGTCGCTCGAGAGACGGGCAGATCGCCGGGTGTCGAACGATCGCTATCGGCCAATGGCCTGGTCGTGCAGGCTGGCACGGAACCTCGCGTCGTAGCCATCGCCAAGTGCTTCGAGGGCGGCGCAGCAGTCGCCGGTGTAGGCCGGGCCGTGCATCGTGGCGATCGTCCGAGGAGCGAGTTGAGCAAGGCCGCGGATCCTTGATGCGGTCGACGCCGTAAGGGCGGTGGGATGGAAACGATCTTCGCCGTCGAGCGCGCGGGTGACAATGTCATCCTCACTCGTCGGCTGGACTCGACCCGGAATGGTGAAGAGATCGCCAGCGAAGATTGGCGGTCGGCCATGTCGTTGAGCGAGACGTCCACGCCAAGCGTCCCGTGGACCACGGTGGCTCTCGGAGCGAGGGCCGACCAGTCATTCATGGCACCGCACTGCTTCGGCCTCGATGTGGCCGAAGCTCACCCGTCGAGCCTTACCGGGGGGAAGGGGCGGCGTACCGGGGATCGGTACCCGACACGACCCGTGCATAGCGGGCTACCGGTCCTGAGTCAGTGCCGCGCGCTCGAAGCGACCTGCTGATCGGCGGCGGCGACCAGGGCGGCGACGATGTCGGGGTAGAGCTGCAGCAGTTTGCGTCGCACCAGGCTGCCCATGAACGTCTTGTCCCAGGATGCTGCCCAGCGGATCGAGGTGCCACCGGAAGGAGTTGGCGTCAGGGTCACTTCCGCCCGGTAGTTCTTCACTGGGAGGCCGCTCACCACCTTGTAGGCGACCCGTCGGGGCTCGTCGACCTCCAGGATCTGCTCGACGCTGGTCGTGCGCCGACCGTAGCGGAACCACTGGACTGAGCCCTCTTGCGACGGGCCGGCGGAAGGTGGGCGGTAGCCCCCGTCGTTCCAAGGGCCCCACTGGGCGTAGCTGTTCGCGTTGGCCACGAGGGACCACACGACCTCGGGCCCGGCTCGGGTCGTCCCTTCGGCTTCTACCGACAGCTGGCTCATGTGACGTGCCTCCTCCATGTACCACGTGGTACGTGTACCATATGGTACGGTTTGCTGTGGCCAGCTCGCAAGCCAGGGACCGCTTGCTCAACGCCGCGGTCCAGCACGCCTTGGACCAGGGGATCGTGGACCTGAGCCTCCGTGAGATCGCCGCGGCGATCGGCACGAGCCACCGGATGCTCATCTACCACTTCGGGTCACGGGAGGGTCTGCTCGTGGCCGTCGTGCGCGAGGTGGAGCGGCGCGAACGTGAGAGTCTCGGCACCGCTCCTCTGTCGGTCGCAGACGCGCGCCGACGGTGGGATCACCTGGCCGATCCGTCCCTGCGAGCACAGGAGCGTCTGTTCTTCGAGATCTACGCGCATGCGCTCTTAGGTCGCCCGGGTACCGAGGGCTTCTTGGACGAGGCGGTCGACGGATGGATCACGCCTGTGAGGGCGTTGCTGATCGACGCAGGGATCGACGAAGAAGATGCCGAGGCGCTCGCCCGCCTCGGGTTGGCGGTGACCAGGGGTCTCCTGCTCGACCTGTTGGCGACCGGCGACACTACCGGGACCACCCGCGCGTTCACTCTGTTCACCCAGCTGCTCGATCTGCCGTCGGGGCATGACCTCAGCCAAGAATGAGCTCGGGTCGTGCTCCACCGGGGTTGCCGGCGCGACGGAAGCCCCGAGGGCATGAGCCTCGACAACCAGGTCAACGGGTTCGCGCCGGAGGCTCCCCGTGGTCATCTCCTCACGTGATGGCCGGATGGGCAGAGAGGCCGCCGAGCTTGTCGTCGTTGAGGAGCAGGTAGATGTGGGTGATCCGGCCGTCCTGTTGCTCGCCGGTGAGGACGAGGGGCATGCCGCCGTCGATCTCGACGACGAGCGCGGCCGCCCCGTTGATCGTCGCCTCTCGAAGGGCGGTCACCTCGCCCCGGCGGGCGAGGTTGATGGCGAGGCGAGCCACACGGTCTGCTCCGACGACGGGATGGCGAGCGGCATGGTGATCGGGACCGCCGTCGCTCACAAGCACGACGTCGGCGTCGAGCAGGTCGAGGGTCTGGTCGAGGTCGCCGGCGCCGACGGCCGCCAGGAGCCTCCGGAGGAGGCCTGGGTCGAGGCGTTGCGGCGGTGCGGGGCGCTCTTCGCGCAGCCGGCGCCGCGCTCTGGTGGCGATCTGGCGGCAGGCCGCTCCGCTCTTGGCCGTGGCCGAGGCGATGAGCGCGTAGGGCTCGCCGAAGACCTCGGCGAGCAGCCACACGGCCCGCTCGGTCGGGCTCAGGCGGTCGAGCAGCATCAAGAACCCGAGCGTCAGGGACTCGGCCATCTCTGCGTGGTCCTCGGGCCCATGCTCGAGGGCGATCGGCTCGGGGAGCCACGGCCCGACGTAGTGCTCCCGCCGCCGGGCTATCGTCCGGGCCCGGTCGAGGGCCAGTCGGGTGAGGATGGTCGTGAGGTAGGCGGCAGGCCGCTCGATGGTGTCGTGGTCGACGCCCTGCCAGCGGATCCAGGCTTCCTGTACGACTTCTTCGGCGTCGGCGTAGCTGGCGAGGATGCGGTAGGCGAGGCCGAGCAGCCGCGGTCGCTCGGCCCCAAAGACCTCGTCGGCGGCGTTCACCGCCCCACCATCGCGCCGGTCGCGGCACGCCGACGCATCACATGCTCCGCAGCCGCTCTCCCGGCGGCCTCCCCGCTGGCGAAGGAGGCGTCGGCGAGGAGGCCCGTAGCTCCCACCCAGTCGCCGGCCAGGAAGACTCCCGCCGTTCCGGTCGCGTCGATGGCGGGTCGCCCGCTGAGACCTGATCCCGGGCGCGGCAGGGCGTGGCAGACCGTCATCTCGTGCAGGAACCGTTGGACGGCGACGTCGCGCTCGTCGATCCCGCAGCGCCGGGCGAGGGCCCACAGCTGGGCCCTGTCCTCGGCGGAGGTCCGGGCGCCGTAGCGCATGGCGTGGACGACCGCCCCACCCGGGGGAGCGAGGCGGGCCTTCGGGCTGTGGGTCGAGAAGTACAGCGGCTGGTCGAGCCCGTAGGCGACCATGGTGGCGGGCACCCGACGCAGGCCGAGATCCAGGCAGGCTGCCGTCGCTGGCGCGGCGAGCTCCCATGCGGGGGCATGGGGGAGCAGTGCCCGTGCCGCCGCGGGGCTGCCGGCGGCGACCACGACCGAGGCGGCCTGCAGCGTCCTTGCCGGCGTGCGCACCTCGCAGGTGCCATCCGTTC
>JAKCCH010000047.1:13840-22347 GCA_021838945.1 Actinomycetes bacterium | reverse complement strand
CGAGGATGCCGAACGGCGCCGCACCCCCCACGAGCGGCGGCAGTCCGCACGCCTGACGCGCATCCTGGCCGATCCAGGCGGAAGGACGCTGATCCTGGCGCTCACCGACGAAGTCCTCCGCGTCCGCGATCCTCGCCGGGCGGCCCGGCTGCTCTCTGACCTGGTGCACCACAGCCGGAGCGCCGAGTCCGCGCTCGGGCCGATCGACCGGCTGATGCTCCGTGGCGGCGGTGCGCTCGCACCGCTCCTGCCGCGGGTCGTCGTCCCGCTGGCGAGGGACCGCGTCCGTGCAGAGATGGGCGGTGTGATCCTGCCCGCCGGCAGCGCACGACTGGCCGAGCACGCCGCCACACGGGTGGCGGAAGGCATCAAGCTCAACGTGAACGCTCTCGGCGAGGCCATCCTCGGCGACGACGAGGCCGAGCGGCGTCTCGCCCGCATCATGGCCACACTCGACCATCCGTCGGTCGACTACGTGTCGGTCAAGGTGTCGTCGATCTGTGCGCAGATCGACGACACCCGTTTCGACTACGAGGTCGCCCGCATCGCGGATCGGCTCCGCCGGCTGTTCGACAAGGCGCTCACCTTCGACCCGCCGAAGTTCGTCAACCTCGACATGGAGGAGTACCGCGATCTCGAGCTGACGCTCGCCGTCTTCAAGCAGGTGCTGGACGAGGGGCCGTACGAGACGCTGCCTGCGGGCATCGTGCTGCAGGCATACCTGCCGGACTCGCTCGGCGCACTCGAGGAGCTCGCGAAGTGGGCGCGGATCCGCCACGAGCGCTCCGGCGGTTGGATCAAGGTCCGGCTCGTGAAGGGGGCGAACCTCGCGATGGAGCACGTCGAGGCGGAGCTTCGCGGATGGCCAGCCGCCCCCTTCCTCTCCAAGGCGGAAGCGGACGCTCAGTACAAGAGGTTGCTGGACGTGCTCCTCGACCCGGTCAACGCCGGCGCAGTGAGGATCGGGGTCGCCAGTCACAACCTCTTCGAGCTGTCGTGGGCCGCCACCCTCGCCGAGGAGCAGGGCCAGCGAGACCGTGTGGAATTCGAGATGCTCGAGGGGATGGCTCCGGCTACGGCGCAGGCGGTCGCCGCACGCTTCGGCGGCCTGCGCCTCTACGCCCCGATCGTGGAGGCGACCGAGCTCGAGTCCGCCATCGCTTACCTGGTGCGGCGCCTCGACGAGAACAGCGCGCCGGAGAACTTCCTCGCCCATCAGTTCTCCATGACAACCGGGTCGCCTGTCTGGGCGGAGGAGGCGGCGAGGTTCCGGCGTTCAGTGGCTGATCGGCACAACCGGCCCGTGAGCACGAGGCGCACACAGCGCAGGGGGGAGGAGGAGGTGGGGCGGGGCGGCTCTGGTTTTGAGAACGAGGCCGACACCGACTTCGCCGTGCCGGAGAACCGGCGCTGGGTGGAGGAGCATCTCGATCTGATCGCCAAGGAAGGGCTGCCCGACTACGGGCCCGTGATCGACGGGCGCGAGATCGTCGGCACGGCTCGGGAGGTCGGCATCGATCCCGGCGTCCCGGACGCTCCCCTGTACGAGTGGCTGTCTGCCGACGCCGACGCCGTCGAAGAGGCGGTGGCAGCGGCGAAGGCGGCGCAGCCCGCATGGGTGGCCCTTGGCGCCGAGGGGCGGCGCGCCGTGCTGCTCGGCGCGGCGGACTCGCTCGCCCGCAGCCGGGGCCGGCTGCTCGCCGTCATGGCCTACGACGCAGGAAAGACGCTCCGGGAAGGTGACCCGGAGGTCTCCGAGGCGATCGACTTCGCCCGCTACTACGGCGGGACGATCCCGACCGATCCGAGCTTCCGGCCGCTCGGCACCATCGTGGTCGCCTCGCCGTGGAACTTCCCGCTCTCGATCCCCGCCGGCGGCGTGCTCGCCGCCCTCGCAGCCGGGAACACCGTCATCCTGAAGCCGTCCTCCGACACGGTCGCGGTGGCGGCCGAGCTCGCTCAGGCGCTCTGGGAGGGCGGTGTTCCGCAGTCCGTGCTGCACTTCGTGCCGACGAGGGACCGCCAAGCGGGGCGGCGACTCATCACACATCCCGACGTCGACGGTGTCGTCCTCACCGGGTCGTTCGACACGGCGCGGATGTTCCTCTCCTGGCGGCCCTCGATGCACCTGCATGCGGAGACGAGCGGGAAGAACGCCATCGTCATCACCGCCACGGCCGACCTCGACGAGGCGATCGCCGACCTCGTCAAGTCCGCCTTCGGTCATGCCGGGCAGAAGTGCTCCGCCGCGAGCCTCGGCATAGTCGAGGCCTCCGTCTACGACGACGAGAGCTTCCGCCGTCGCCTGGCCGACGCCGTGACGACGCTCCGGGTGGGGCCGGGCTGGGAGCTGTCGACATCCATGGGCCCGCTCATCCGGCCGCCCGAGGAGACGCTCGCACGAGGGCTGACGGAGCTCGGGGCGGGTGAGGAGTGGCTGGTGGAGCCTCTCTGCCTGGACCGACTGGACGAGGGACGTCACCTCTGGCGGCCAGGTGTCCGCCTCGGTGTGAGGCCGGGGTCGTGGTACCACCAGACGGAATGTTTCGGCCCGGTGTTGGGTCTGATGCGAGCTCGTGACCTCGACGAGGCCATCGCGTTCCAGAACGGGACTCCGTACGGGCTCACGGCCGGCTTGCATGCGCTCGATCCGGCGGAGATCGCGCAGTGGCGGTCGCGGGTGGAGGCGGGGAACCTGTACGTGAACCGTGGCATCACGGGCGCCATCGTCCGCAGGCAGGCGTTCGGCGGATGGAAGCGGTCCGTGGTCGGTCCCGGCGCCAAGGCCGGCGGCCCGAACTACGTGGCAAGCCTCGGCGAGTTCGCACCGGCAGGAGACGAGGACCCGGCGTCGTACCTGGCGGGATGCCGTCAGGCGTGGGCAGAGATGGGCGAGGCGGTCGACGAGAGCGGCCTCGTCGCGGAGTCGAACGTGTTCCGCTACCGGCCGTTGCGGCTAGCCGTCGTGTGCCGCGGCTTCGGTGTTCCTGACTCCTCGGTCGGGCTGGCGCTGACGGCGGCGAAGACCGCCGGGACGGCCGTCGAGGTGCTGACGCCGGATGAGCTCGCCACCCGTGCGGCGGCGGGCCGCTTGGAGCACTTCGACAAGGTCAGGCTCCTCGGAGACGTCGACGATGCAGTCCGGCTGGCGGCGATCGACTCGGGGCTGTCGGTGGACGACACGCCAGTGGCCAAGGACCCCGGCCGGGAGATGCTTCGCTGGGCGCGCGAGCAGGCGGTGAGCGAGAGCCGGCACCGGCACGGGAACGTCACCTCCCGCCGGCCGGGCCTTGCTGCCGAGCGTGGTCGCCCCGGGAATCGATAGGCGCGAACCCGAGGCGCGTTAGCCGTCGTTTCGACGGTTAAGTCTCCAGGGGTTCGCGCCTATCGATTCGCGCTGCAGGTCCTTCCGAGCCCGGCGCGCCGGTGGAGGACCCGTGCGGCCCAACGAGGCTTCCTCGGGTACGACGACCTAGATTCTCCGACGTCGGTCATGGGTGGGTGGCGCAAGTTCGCTGCCGGGATGGCGTTCTTCATCCGTGCACCTACGACGAGGAGGAGGCCCGGGTTGCGAGAGAGGCGCCGTCTAGGACGAACCGGAACCGGGCGTGGCGCGCGAAGCACCGCCTCAGTCAGCGCCGCGCTGCTCGCAGCCAGCCTGCTCGTGTCCCTGGCCCCGAGCCAGAGCGGCGCCGGCGCTGCCTCCACGCGCCCGTGGAGCGCGCATGGCAGCGCGAGGCAGGTGTACGTGCTCGGTCTCGCGCCGCACGAACGGGCCTCGCTCATCACCTCCACCGGCAGCAGGCTGCAGAGGAAGAGGGCCGACGCCGAGGGCGGGTTGCTCTTCTCCGGCGTGCGTCCGGGCCGAGGGTACCGAGTCCGAGCGAGCGGACTCGAGTCCCGACGGATCACGGTCCACACGAACGCCCCCTGGCCGTGGGACCCGAAGGTCTACGACCAGAAGATCGCCGACAAGGGGTACCAGTACCTGACGACACGCGACGGGACGAAGCTCGCCATCGACGTCCACCCCCCTACGATCCCGGCAGCCGGACCCGGCCTGCCATCCGGGGTCCCGATCCCGAACGCCCCGGCCTATGCCCCGCCGTACCCCACGCTGATCGAGTACTCGGGATACGGCTACGCCGATCCGTCGGGGCCCCAGAACGGGATCGCAGCGCTCGCGAACCTGATGGGTTTCGCCGTGGTCGACGTCAACATGCGCGGCACGGGTTGCTCGGGTGGCGCCTTCAACTTCTTCGAGCCGCTCCAGAACCTCGACGCCTACGACGTCATCGAAACGATCGCCAACCAGCCCTGGGTCCTCGGCCACAAGGTCGGGATGATGGGCATCTCCTACGGAGCGATCAGCCAGCTGTTCGCGGCCCAGCTCGACCCGCCCGCCCTCGAGGCGATCTCCCCTCTCTCGACGATCGACGCGACGGCCACGACGCTCTACCCGGGCGGCATCCTCAACACCGGCTTCGCCGTCGCCTGGGCCGAGCAGCGCCAGCAGAACGCCGAGCCGGCCGGGCCGCACAGTGGCGAGCCCTGGGCGTGGCAGCGCATCCAGGGAGGAGACAAGACGTGCGCCGCCAACCAGGCCCTGCACGGTGAAGCGCCCAACCTGCTGCGGAAGATCCGGGCCAACGCTTACTACAAGCCGGCCGTCGCCGACCAGCTCGACCCCGTCGCGTTCGTCCACAAGATAAAGGTGCCGGTCTTCATGGCGTGCCAGTGGGAGGACGAGCAGACCGGTGCCCACTGCCCGGGCCTCGTCCAGCACATGACGGGAACCCGCCACAAGTGGTTCTTCTTCACCAACGGAGCGCACATCGACTCGCTCGACCCGTACACCTACGACCGCTGGTACGACTTCCTCCAGCTCTTCGTCGCCCACAAGGCACCGATCGTGAACAGCGCCGTCACCCGGGCAGCGGCTCCGGTCATCTACCGGGAGGCGATGGGGCTCCCGACGACGGATCCGCCGATCACCTTGCCGGCCGACCCGATCCAGACGATCCCGACCTACAGCGCCGCCCTGGCGGCCTTCGACAAATTTCCGGAGGTCACCGTCCTCTTCGACAACGGCGCCGGCAAGGGACCGAGCGGGCTCGCGCATCCGGGAGACCCATACGCCGCCTTCGTCCGGCACTTCTCGTCCCTCCCGGTGCCGGGCACAGTGGCCACCACGTGGTACCTCGGGCCGAAGGGGCACCTCGACGCACGCCCGCCTGCGACAAGGGGTGCGAACTGGTACACGTCCGACGCCAAGGCGCTGGCCCTGACCGACTACAGCGGCAACACTGGCAGCGGTGGCCTGTGGGGCAACGCCTCGCAGTGGACGTGGAGATGGGAGCAGAACCCGAGCGGCACGGCCGTGTCGTACGTCTCCGCACCGCTCGAGGCGAACACGACCGTCGTCGGTGCAGGCGCCGTCGTGTTGTGGGTGCACTCGTCCACTCCGAATGTGGACCTGCAGGCGACCGTGAGCGAAGTGCGCCCCGACCACATGGAGACGTTCGTGCAGAATGGTTGGATCCGAGCGAGCGAGCGGGCGCTCTCGACCAACTCCGACAACATGTTCAAGCAGCCGAGCACGTTGCTCGACCCGATCCCGAGCTTCACGCGGGCGGCCGCGCGTCCGATGCCGGCTCACGGCTTCGCCAAGGTCGTCATCCCCCTCTACTACGAGGGACACGTGTACCGGAAGGGATCTCGCATCCGGGTCACGATCTCTGCCCCGAACGGCACACAACCGGTGTGGTCCTTCGGCGAGACCGTGCCGAAGGGGACGGCGCGAGTCACGATCACCTTCTCGCGGACGATGCCGTCGAGCCTCGTGCTGCCGGTCGTCCCGCACGTGTCGGTGCCGACCGGCTATCCGGCGTGCCCGAGCCTGCGCAACGAACCCTGCCGGCTCTACAAGCCGATCGTGAACCGGTAGGTGGGCCGGTGAACCGGTGGCCCGACCAGCCCGGCAGCTGGCCGGGCCAAGCGCTCAACCGCTGACGAAGTCGGCCAAGTGCCGACCCGTCAGCGTCGACCGGGCGGCGACGAGGTCGCCGGGCGTGCCTTGGAACACCACCCGGCCGCCGTCGTGACCGGCACCCGGTCCGAGGTCGATGATCCAGTCGGCGTGAGCCATCACAGCCATGTGGTGCTCGATGACGATGACGGACTTGCCGGAGTCGACGAACTGGTCGAGCAGGCCGAGCAGGTGCTCGACGTCGGCGAGGTGCAGCCCGGTGGTCGGCTCGTCGAGCACGTAGATGCCGCCCCTCTCACCGAGGTGGGTCGCCAGCTTGAGCCGCTGCCGCTCGCCGCCGGCAAGTGTCGTGAGAGGCTGGCCGAGGGTCAGGTAGCCGAGTCCCACGTCGTCGAGCCTCTGGAGGATGGTGTGCGCGCCAGGCGTCGCGGCACGGCCGGTGCCGAAGAACGACAGCCCTTCGAGCACCGACATCGCCAGGACGTCGCTGATGTCGCGCCCACCCAGGCGGTACTCGAGCACAGACGGCTCGAAACGCTTACCGTCACATTCCTCGCACACCGTCGCCACTCCCGCCATCATGGCCAGGTCCGTGTAGATCACCCCTGCGCCGTTGCAGCTCGGGCAGGCGCCATCGGAGTTGGGGCTGAAGAGGGCAGGCTTCACGCCGTTCGCCTTCGCGAACGCCTTGCGGATCGGCTCCAGGAGCCCTGAGTAGGTGGCCGGGTTGCTGCGCCGGGAGCCGCGGATCGGAGCCTGGTCGACGGTGACGACCCCGTCCCGCCCCGACACCGAGCCGTGGATCAACGAGCTCTTGCCCGAACCGGCCACGCCCGTGACGACCACGAGCACGCCGAGGGGAACGTCGACGTCGACATCCCGCAAGTTGTGCAGCGACGCGCCGCGCACCTCGAGCACGTCCGACGGCGGGCGGACCTTCTCCTTCAGGACCGCGCGGTCGCCGAGATGGCGACCGGTGATGGTGCCGGAGGCCCGCAGCCCTTCCACCGTGCCCGCGAAGACGACCTGACCTCCCGCAGCTCCGGCGCCGGGACCGAGATCGACGACATGGTCCGCGATCTCGATCGTGGCGGGCTCGTGCTCGACGACGAGCACGGTGTTGCCCTTGTCGCGCAACCGCAGCAGCAGATCGTTCATCTGCTGGACGTCGTGGGGATGCAGCCCGGTGGTCGGCTCGTCGAAGACGTACGTCACGTCGGTGAGCGCGGAGCCCATCTGGCGGATCATCTTGACTCGTTGTGCCTCGCCGCCCGACAGCGTGGCCGAGGGCCGCTCGAGCGACAGGTAACCGAGGCCGACCTCGACGAAGGAGTCGAGCGTCTGGCACAGCACCTCGAGCAGCGGCTCCATCGACGGCTCCTCGAGACCGCGAACCCACTTCACCAAGCCGCTGACCTCCATGGCGCAGGCGTCCGCGATGTTGATCCCCCTGATCTTCGAGGACCGGGCGCTCTCGGTGAGCCGTGAACCGCCGCAGTCCGGGCAGGTGCCGAAGGTGACAGCCCGCTCGACGAACGCCCGCATGTGGGGTCTCAGCGTGTCCTGGTCCTTCGACAAGAGCGTCCGCTCGATCTTCGGGATGAGACCCTCGAAGTAGACGTTGACGCCCTTCACCTTCACCCTCGTGGGCGCGTGGTGGAGGAACGTGTGCATCTCGGACTTGGTGAACTTGCTGATCGGCTTGTCCGGATCGAGCAGTCCGGCCTCGATGTAGGGCGTGACGGCGAAGAAGTTGTCGATTGTCCAGCCGGGGACGATGATCGCTCCCTCCCTGAGCGACTTCGAGTCGTCGAAGAGCTGGGTGAGGTCGACATCGGAGATGGAGCCCCGGCCTTCGCAGCGCGGGCACATACCGCCCAGGCGGCTGAAGCTCTTTCGCTCCGTCTTCCGGACGCCCTTCTCAACCGTCATCGATCCGCTCGCCCGCACCGTGGCCATGTTGAACGAGAAGGCGTTCGGCGGTCCGATGTGCGGCTTGCCGAGGCGGCTGAAGAGGATGCGCAGCATCGCGTTCGCGTCGGTGGCCGTGCCGACGGTCGAGCGTGGGTCGGTTCCCATCCGCTGCTGGTCGACGATGATCGCCGTCGTCAACCCGTCGAGGACGTCGACTTCCGGCCTCGAGAGCGTCGGCATGAATCCCTGCACGAAGGCGCTGTAGGTCTCGTTGATGAGCCGCTGGGACTCCGCCGCGATCGTGTCGAACACGAGCGAGCTCTTGCCGGAGCCGGAGACGCCGGTGAAGGCGGTGAGGCGCCGTTTCGGGATGTCGACGCTCACGTCCTTCAAGTTGTTCTCCCGGGCGCCGTGCACCCGGATCACGTCGTGGCTGTCGACGCCCGGCTCGCGGCCTTCTTCCGCCCTCACTTGCCCCTCACCTGTCCTGGATCAACCCGAGGACGTTCCCGTCTGGATCGGTGAAGCTCGCCACGAGGCGACCGCCGCCGACGTCGTGCGGTGCCTCCTGAACGGCGCCGCCCGCCTCCGCCACCAGATCGGA
>JAKCCH010000047.1:0-13830 GCA_021838945.1 Actinomycetes bacterium | reverse complement strand
CTCGGCCAGCTTCGCCTCGATGTCAGACACGTGCCAGTAGGCCACCGGTGACTTCATGCCCTGCGCGGCGCCAGCGGGCACGAGCCCGATGTGCTGACCGGCCACGTCGAAGCCGACGTAGTACGGCATGTCCGTCTGCGGCTCGACCCCGAGCAGTGCGGCGTACAAGGGCTTTGCCTTTTCGAGGTCCGACACGGGGTGCAGGACGGTCTTCACTCCTTCATTGGTGCTGCTGCTCATGGTCCTCTCCTCACATCGTGGGTCACATCGACCCGATCTGCCTCGTCAGAGAGTATGACGAGAGCGATTCAAGAGACGTGACCGTGAACGACGATGATCTGCTCGTGTTCGACTTCGTCGTGCCCGAGGGCGTGTGGTCGGGATCGACCTGATCGCGGACCCCGACACGCTCGAGACGTTGGACTTGGAGCCGGCACGCGGCTGAGCCGACCGGCATCGATCGACCCGGAGATGGCTAGCTGGCGGGCTCGCGGCAGCTTCACGAGCCGTTCGGCTCAGCCGTCGACGGCGGCGGCGCACCGCGCGGCCAGGGCTGCAACCGCCGCTCGCAGCTCGTCTCCACCCTCGACACGGAACGCGAAGGGGATCGGTGCCAGCCACTCCTGTGCGTACATCGCCGGATTGCTCGTGCTGCCGGTGAGGACGCACCCGTTCGGGTGCGCGTCGAGCCGGCCCATCGGTGGGCGGATCCACGGAGCCAGCTCGGCGGGCGATGCCTCGAAGACGACTCGGGTGGGAAGACCCCAGCCTTGGCCGAGGTGCGTCTCGAGCAGGGCCACCGGGTCGAGATCTCCGGGTGGTGAGAACGAGCGCGAAGTCGCCTCGACGCTTTGGATCCTGTCGATGCGGTAGGTGCGCAGGGCGTCCACATGGTGCGAGTGGCAGATCAGGTACCAGTGCCCGTGACGGACGACCACCGCCCACGGGTCTACCTCGGTCTCCTGATCGCGCCCGTGGGCGCTCTTGTAGCGGATCCTCGCCCGTCGCCTGGAAGCCACGGCCCGAACGAGCGCGCTCGTCACGGCCGGATCGGGGTGAGCAGCACGCCTGTCGGTCGCAGCCGCTGCGTAGTCCCTCAAGGTCGCGGCTTCCCGGCCGACGCTCTCGGGGAGCGCCCTGATGACCTTGGTGAGCGCCGACCCGACGAGCTCGTCACGGTCGATCGCCTCCGGGTGACTCTCGAGCACCGCCATGACCAGGCCGAGCGCCTCGTCCTCGGTGAAGACGACCGGTGGCAAGCGGGCGCCACGACCGAGCCGGTAGCCGCCGTACCGCCCTCGGACCGACTCGATGGGCACGCCGGCCTCCCGGAGGATGGCGACATACCGCCTCACCGCCCGCTGCGTCACCCCGAGTCGGCCGGCGATCTCGTCAGCACAGGTGCCGGGACGGGACTGCAGGATCTCGAGCGCCTGCAGAGCGCGAGCGGTGGGGCTCACGTACGGGGTGCTGTCGATACCTCGCGTCACTCTGGCGATGCTATGAGGATTCCACCCAAAGCGGAAGCCGATCGTCCGATTAGAGGTTTACGGTCTCGTGCATGGACATCCTCCTCATCGCCGGCCTGTGGCTCGATGCGTCAGCCTGGGACCGGGTCGTCCCGCCACTCTCGGAGCTCGGCCACCGGCCTGTGCCCGTCACCCTCCCGGGGCAGGGCGCCCCTCCCGCGAACGCCACCCTCGAGGACCAGCACGCGAAGGTGCTCGAGGCGGTCGACGCCGCCGCGTACCCGGTCCTCGTGGTCGGACACTCCGCTGCCTCTACGCTCGCGTGGATGGCGGCCGACGCACGACCGGAGAAGGTGACGCGGGTCGCGATGATCGGAGGTTTCGCGTCGAACGACGGCGAGGCATATGCCGACTTCTTCGACATCGTCGACGGCGTGATGCCGTTCCCGGGATGGGGGCCCTTCGAAGGCCCGGACTCCGATGATCTCGACGAGGCTCGGCGGACCGCCTTGGCCGACGCCGCCATCCCGGTACCCGAAGGCGTGGCGAAGGGGATCGTGCACCTTCATGACGAGCGCCGCCATGACGTGCCCGTCACCGTGATCTGCCCGGAGTTCTCGCCTGCGCAAGCCAAGGAGTGGCTCGAGGCTGGGGAGCTGCCCGAGCTCTCGAAGGCTCGCCACCTCGACTTCATCGACATCGACTCAGGTCACTGGCCCATGTTCACCAAGCCGCGAGAGCTGGCTTCGCTCCTCGCAGGCATCGCCGGTGCCTGACAGCCCTGGCACATACACGGTCCGCCCGCTCGACGGGTCGACGTGGGACTCCTTCGCCGACCTCGTCGAGCGCAACAACGGGATCTACGGCGGCTGCTGGTGCATCGCGTTCCACACGGCCTACCAACGCCGGGTGAGCGACCCGAAGACGCTGAAGGAGGAGCTGGTGCGGTCAGATCGGGCGCATGCCGCGCTCGTTTTCGACGAGGACGGCCACGCACAGGGCTGGGCGCAGTACGGCAGCCCGGACGAGCTCGACCTCAAGCACCTTCGCGAGTACTCGAAGGATCCGCCTCCGCCCGCCCGCTGGCGGATCGCCTGCATCTTCGTCGACAAGGGTCACCGCGGCCAGGGGATTGCCCGGGTCGCCCTCACGGGCGCGCTCTCGCAGATCGCCGCCGCCGGCGGCGGTCTCGTGGAGGCCATCCCGGAGACGGTGACCGGCCGGGAGGCCCAGGGACGGTTCCTGTTCAGTGCGACGGCCGAGTTGTTCGAGGAGCTCGGCTTCTCACGGGTGCGCCAGGTCGGGAAGCACGCGTGGATCGTGAACAGGACGATCGAGCCGATCGAGCGGGGCGAGCCGTAGTGCTCAGAGGTGAGCGAGCATCGACTGGCAGGAGCTCACGTCGACACCCGCCGACGGTTCCACCTCGAGGCTCGTCACGGTGCCGTCCTCGATGACCGCCGCGTAGCGCTGCGAGCGGACGCCGAGCCCGGCAACCGACAGGTCGACGTCGAGCCCCATCGCCTGCGCGAACTCACCGTTCCCGTCGGCCAGCATGAGGATCTTGTCACCGACGCTCTGGGAGTCGGCCCACGCCTGCATCACCCACGGATCGTTCACCGCAACGCACGCGACCGTGTCGACGCCCTTCTCCTTCAGCTCGTCGAAGCCCTGCACGTAGCCGGGCAGGTGGATCTTCGAGCAGCCGGGGGTGAACGCCCCGGGCACGGCGAACAGGACGACCTTTCCAGCGCCGAGGGCCTCGGCGGTGCGGACCGGCTTCGGGCCGTCCGTGCTCATCGTGCTGATCTCGACATCAGGGATCTTGTCTCCGACTGCGATGGCCATCGTGTGCTCCTCCCTCAGACTGCGAACTGATCGGACGCTAGTGGCAGGAGCGGGGACTTCTGCCCGTTTGGATTCGACCGTCGACCCGGCGGCCCCGCCGCCGGGCGTGGCGCTGTGGTGACCGGCGGCGCGACCGGGCACTACGTCGTCCCACCCGGCATCCACAAGATCAAGCACGTCATAATCATCGAGCAGGAGAACCGTTCCTTCGACAGCTACTTCGGCACGTTCCCGGGTGCCGAGGGCATCCCGATGAAGGACGGGGTGCCCACCGTGTGCGTGCCGAAGCCGGCCGGCGGGTGCGAGCGGCCGTACCACGACACGGCAGACGTCAACGGCGGAGGCCCGCACAACGCGGGTGCTGCGCTCGAGGATGTGAACGGCGGGAAGATGGACGGCTTCATCCGGACTGCCTCGAGCGGCAGGAAGGGGTGCGGCCGCCTGACCGTCAACCCAGCATGTGCCCCGAACGCGGCGCCGGACGTCATGGGCTACCACACGGCTGCGGAGGTCCCGAACTACTGGACCTACGCGAGGGACTTCGTGCTCGACGATCACATGTTCGAGCCGGTGCGGTCTGGTCGCTTCGCCTACTTCACCGGCAGGGGACCTTGTAACGGGTGCACCGCAATAGCGCCCGGCGTGTAGGCGAGGCTCTCGGCCCGAGAACGTGACCACCCGTTCGACCGGTTGGCGCGGGCGTGCTCAGCCGCGGAAGTCCGGGCGATCGAGGACGCGAAGCCAGGTCCCGTCGGGTTGGCGGCGCGCGACCTGAGCCCTCGCTCCTGCCTCGTCTCGCGCGGCGCTGGCCGTGAGGGCGAGGTCTCCGAGCTGGAGCGTGGTCAGAGGCGCCGCGGCTTGGAAGTGCGGTCGGTCCGCCACCATCGCCTCGTAGAGCGACTGGATCGCCGCCCGCCCGACGGTGAGCTGACCGGGCGGGAAGGCGATGACGGCGTCGGGCTCGTTCAACGGTGAGAGCCGTCCTCTTGACGTCGGCTAACTGTGTTAGCTTCGTTCAGCTAACACAGTTAGCTCAGCACCCGCATCACCACGCCACCACCGGAGGAACGACATGGACACGACGCCGTCACCACGCCACTACCGCGCTCCGGGGTGGTTCACGAGGAACGTCTTCAACAACGCCGTCGCCGGCCTGACCCGGCTCGGGATCAGCGTCTGGGGAAGCCGGGTCCTCGAGGTGAAGGGCCGAAAGACCGGCGAGCCCCGCCGGACTCCGGTGAACCTGCTCACCCTCGGCGATGCGCAGTACCTCGTCTCACCTCGCGGCGACGGGCAGTGGGTCCGCAACGTGCGCGCCGGCGGTGGCCAACTGGATCTCCTCCTCGGTCGCCGCCGCACGCACTACGTCGCGCAGGAGCTCGAGGACCCGGCAAAGATCCCCGTGCTGCGCGCATACCTGAAGCGTTGGAAGGCAGAGGTCGGCGTCTTCTTCGACGGTGTCGGCCCAGAGGCGGCCGACGAGGAGATCGCCGCCATCGCACCGCGGCACCCCGTGTTCTTGCTGACGCAACGGTGACGGTCGCACCGGCCCTCACAGAGCGCTCGACGAGGGCGGCGGAGATCGTGAGCGTGGGTCGGCGCATCCTCGAGGAGGAGGGTGCCGATGCCCTCACGATGCGCCGCTTGGCCGCTGCAGTCGGCATGCAGGCGCCGTCGCTCTACAAGCACTTCGGGACAAAACGAGCCGTCGAAGCCGCCCTCATCGAACACGGTCTGCTCGAGCTCGGCACGGCACTGCACACCGCAGTGAGCGGCGGTGCCAGGCGTGGCGGGGGCCCCGTCCGGCGGTTGCTCACGGCGTACCGAGCCGCCGCCCTCGCCAACCCCGCTCTCTACCGGCTCGCGACGGCCGGACCGCTTCCCCGCGAGGACCTTGCCCCCGGCCTCGAGGACTGGGCGGGAGAGCCCTTCTTCCTCGCCACCGGTGACCCCTCGCGCGCGCAGGCGCTGTTCGCGTTCGCGCACGGGATGGTGGTGCTCGAGCTGGACGATCGTTTCATGCCGGGAAGCGATCTCCGACCCGCGTGGGAGGCAGGCACTCGGGTCTTCGCCTAGCCGGTGACTCTCATGCCTCGCCCGTGACGACGAGATCGAGGTCGCAAGACGCTCGGGCTCGGCCACAGCTTCGACCTCGACGATCTTGTCGTCGGAGAGCTTCTGCGTGGACCTGGGCTTCAAGAGCGCGGAGGAGGCCGACGCTGCCGAGTTGCGGCACCTCTTCACCGTCGCAGCTTGGCGCGAGGCACCCTGGTTCACCGACGCCGAGCGAGCCGCTCTCGCCCTCGCTGAGAACGTGACGCGCCGCGCCGGCCGTCCTGACCCCGTTCCCGACGAGGTGTGGGACGAGGCCGCCCGCCACTACGACGAGGCCGGCCTGTCAGCCCTCCTGCTCGAGATCACGTTGACGAATGTGTTCAACCGCCTCAACGTCCCGATCCGGCAACCCGCCGGCTCCTGGTCCTGAGGTGCCGAGCCGCTCGGCGATCGCGAGGACGGTCACGTACTGTTTCGTCACCTCGCCGCCGAGGAGGTCGTCGACGAGCCGGCCGATGCCCTCCATGAGCTCGCTTCGCCGAGCAGGCTCCAAGAGCGCGTACGACGACTGGCTGGCGAGCCATGCGAGATACCCATCCCGGTCATAGGTGGCCAGCCACGGATAGGTCCGCACCTCCGGCGCAGCGAAGAGGCCCGACACGTCCGGCTGCTCGGCGAGCTTGCGGTCCGGCCGCGCCCAGACCGCGGCGATGTCGCCGCCCACGGTGGCATGCTGCACGATCTGCTCGGCGGGCGGGAAGAGCCGGTCCCCCACCTGCGGTGCAAGCCGGCGATGGAGTTGGCGCACCTCCGCCGCAAAGGTGTCCGCCGTGTGCGTGCCGCCGGCCGCCTGCACATGGGTCATGAGCGCGAGGAAGCCCTCGTTCGTGAGAAGGCTGGCGGCCTTCGTGTAGGCAAGGTCAGGGTGGATCCAGTGGAACGATGTCGCGGCAACGACAGCGTCGAAGCTGCCGGTCGGCTCCTCGAGCTCCTCGAAACGAGTCACGACCACCTCGACGTTGGGATGGTCCGCGAGGTTCGTCCGAGCGAGCGCCGCCAGCGAGGCGCCGGGCTCGAGCGCCACGATGTGTGCGCCTGATCGAGCGATGTCTCCCGTGAGCTGGCCGGTTCCACACCCGATCTCCAGGACGCGGCTCGAGGAGGTGATGGCGCATCTGCGAACGAGATCGGCGACCGCTCGAGCGGGATACCCGGGCCGCGCGCGGTCGTAGAGGTCCGCGATCCGGTCGAAGACAGCCGCGGCGGTCGCCCGGGGGTCCGACAGCCCATCAGGCAGCGGGATGTGGGGCGACGTAGCGACGGACTGCCGGAGGATCTTCTCCGTCATGCCTTGCCGGCGGGGACGTACCAGTACTCCGGCATGAAGGCGAAGGACGTGTCCGCGGCCGTGACGCCTGCGAGGCGGTGGGAGATCTCGATCACGGAGGCGGCGGTCGGTTGCCAGATCACGGGCAGCTGGTGGGCAAGGTGGTCCTGCCAGGCGAAGAGCGCCTGCATCCCCTGCTCGGTGGTGGAGGTCCTGATGAGCGCGTCATTGGTGGCGTTGGAGTAGCTGCCGATGTTGCCTTGGTTGCTGATAGCACTCGTGGCGAACTGGTCCTCGCCGCTCGGTTCGTAGTCCGGGTAGTAGCTCCAACCGGACGCCCCGAGCGTCCAGCCGCATTGAAGCATCGATGGCGCGCAGGCGGAGATGCTCTCGACCTGGTCGAAGGTAGGGATGGGACGGACAGCGATGCCCGCCTTCGCCCAGGAGGCGACCTCGTACCGGTAGTACGGACTGCTGCCCGGCACGACCAGGAATGCCTGCTCGAGTTCGAGAGGCGTCCCACCCCGGATGTGCGCGCCGCACTGACCACTCCCGGTCCCCGGGTGCACACAGACGTCCCGCCCTCCTGGCACGATCCGCCATCCGTGGTGACGCAGCAGCGCCACCGCCTTCGCCGGATCGTACCGATAGGGGTCGGTCCGGAGGGAGGGTGACGAGAACGGTGACTGGGGCGCGGTCGGAACCGGTCCGTCGTTCACGACGCCGTCCCCGTGGTCGAACTTGCGGATGATCGCCGGCTGGTCGACGAGCAACTGGAGGGCTCGGCGGATGTAGAGCTGACGGAGCAGGTAGCGGCCCGTGGCGGAATTGAAGTTGACGAGGAGATACGACGTCGCCCATGGCAGGGCGAGCTCGTGCCGGTAGCCGGTGATGCTGATGCCGACCGGTCCGGCGAGCGACCCGTAGCCGACCTGCGGCGCGGCTGGCCCGCCCCGTGACAGGAACGTGATCTCCCTCGCGAGCGACGTGAACGGCACGGCGAGGAGCCCGGACACGTACGGCTTCTGCAGCCCGCCGTATCGAGGGTTCGGCCCGAAGGCGGCAGCGCCCGTCACGGCGTCGTAGCTCCTGAGCCGCCACGGACCGTCGGCGCCTTCCTGCCAGAGCCGGTTCGTGGCATACGTCGCGCGGTCGGCGGCCATCCCAGGATGACGTGAGCGGCCGTTGTCGTCGGTGTCGAAACGCCAGACGCGCCGGCAGGCAGCCGCCGTGGCCGCACCCGTCGTCAGCCCCCCCGTGACCTCACCGCAGCCACCCGATCCCGGTGCCGCCGTCAGCGAGGTGACGTCCCACGCCTCCGGCATCGGCACGATCTGTGACAGCTCGTTGTCGAGGAACCACGTGGTGTTGACCGGACCCGTCAGATGCAGGGTCACGTTCAGGCTGGTCGGGCTGCTCGCGCCGTAGGCGGACACGTTGTCGGGGAAGTAGCCGCGCACGTATCCCGCCCAGTACGCCTTCTCGGCCTTCAGCATGTCGAGCCAGAACACGACGGACTGGGCGTCGACTCGCTGAGCGTCCGCGAAACGCCAGCCCTTCAGGTGGATGGTGACGACGGTGCGCGCTCGGTTCCAGGACGGCGGATCGGCAAGCGAGGCGTTCGGCTCGAGCACCGGTGCCGTGGTCGTCGGCGACTCGAACCAGTAGAGCGGCCGGTACATCAGGTATTGGAACTGCTGGACGTTGGCAGGCGAGTACCACTCGAGGCTCGCGAACGGGAAGATCCAGTTCGGCCACGCCCCTGGTTGCTCGGCGAAGCTCACGGTGGCGCGCCGCAACGCGTGAACGACTGGAACGGTCGAGGTGGACGAGCCGCCGGAGCCGGATTGCGCCTGGCTGCTGCACGCGACGAGTCCGAGCGACGCAGCTGCAGCTCCGGCCACCGAGGCTGACTGCCGAAGCCGGCACTTCCACGCCACGTCATCCTCCCTTCGGTGCGAAGATCTTAACCCTTTCGTCACACTCCGCCTGGAAGCCGGGTTGCGGGGCGATTGGGTATGGGAACCCTCTTATGTCCCGCAGCTTCCGCCTGACCGAGCGATCCGAGCAGTCCCAACCGCCCCATCAACACGCCGCCCCCGTCCCCGCCACACAGGTCCGTGCGAACCCTGACCTGCGCCGCCGCTGGCCCGTCCGGCTCCTCGTCACCCTTCTCGTGCTGGGCGGTCTCTTCGTCGGCGCCAACCTCGGCACGCGGGCGTACGCCGACAGTCAGGTGTCGTCGGTCGTGAAGAGCCGGACCGGGGCGCAGGACGCGACGGTGCAGATGGGGTCGTTTCCTTGGCTGGTGCCGCTATTCGCCGGCGGGACCGTGAACGACGTCGTCGTGAACCTGCACGGGGTCCCTGCGGGCCGGCTCGACCTGAGCACCGTGACCGTCGACGCCGAGGACGTGCACGTCTCCCGTCACCTGCTCTTCTCCCAGCAGAAGGTCCGCATCACCGGCATCGGGTCCGCGACGGTGACCGCGAGGATCTCCGCCGCCGACCTGAGCAGCGTCACCGGGCACACCGTCGTGATCTCCGGATCGAGGGTGGAAGCGAGCGTGGGGTCAGTGCTGATCCCGGTCGCCGTCTCCGTCTCGCGGACCGGCATCCTGTCGATCGGAGTGCACGGTGCCACCGTCTTCCAGGTGGCCCTCGACTCGAGCAGGGTCGTGCCACCGTGTCCCATGCATCTCGTGATCTCCGGCTCGTCCGTGGGCGTGAGCTGCCATGTCGCTCCCGTGCCACAAAGCGTCATCGACGCGATGCACTGAACGGAGCACGCTTCACGGCACACCGAAGCGGGGCGGCGCTCGCCTGATACCCAGGCTCGAGGGAGTCGTCCGGGAAGTGCAAGAAAAATTTTCCCTTGAAGTTGGCGCCGTCCTATCTATACAGTCGACGTCGGTCCCGCTTGGGGCCAGCAAAGCGAGAATTTGCTCTACAGCTCTATAGCGCGGGTGCGTTCGGCCCCCAAAGCCCGCTGCAGGAACATCGCCTCAGCTGTGCGCGGCGTCGTACCCGACAGAAAGGAGTGCGATGCGACGCAGCAAACCCCTACTCCTCTCCGTGGTGCTGGCCTTGTCACTTGCCACTGTGCTCGTCAGCCTTGGCAGCGTTGGCGCCACCACGACCCGGGCGAACCTCGGGCAAGCCACGCAGGCCGGCGTCACCTCGACGCAGATAGGCCCCGGCGCTCCGACGATGGTCGGCACCGCGGCTTCTCCGTGCGCCGGCTGCTCTCTGTTGACGGGACCGATCCACACCTCCTTGGGTTCGTCGTCCAGCCCTGCGACAGGCGCAGGAGCAGCACGGACCTCCGGTCCCTCGAACGGAAGCCGCGCGGACCACGCGCATGTCTTCTTGAGCCCGCGACCTTGGGTCGCGCCCCGTGCGAAGCGAGCCGCCAGACCCGGTGCGGTTGCCTCTGATCCATCGCCACCCACGGTGAGCTGCAGCCCGTCGTCGCCCGCATGCGACACGATCAACAACAACGCCGCTGGAGCAATCGGAGTGAAGGGCCTCAACGCGGTCGACAACGCCTCGCTTCCGACGAACACCACCATCGGCGACGTGGAGCCACCCGACCAGGCACTCTGCGCCGGGAACGGCTACGTCGTCGAGGGCGCCAACCTCGGTGAGGTCCTCGTGTTCAACTACGCCTTGCACCGCCTGTCGCAGCCGATCTCGATGGACACGATGATGGGTTTGACGAATCTCGGTTGGAGCAGCGGCGGAGACCCTGTCTGCTATCACGACGGCAGCAACGGCGGGCACTGGTTCTTCGCAGAGATCGCTTCGGCCTCTTCTGAGGCGAACCAGGGCCCCTTCACCGGCTGCTTCGCGGCCGTGGCGGACTCCTGCTACGAGGCCATCGCCGTGACGAAGGGGAACAACCCCTTCGGTCCCTACAACGTCTACTACCTGAACGCCAACTACAACCCGGCAGAGCCCGGTGCTCCCTACCTGTTGAACGACTACGCGAAGATCGCCACGACCCGGGACGCGTTCGAGATCTTCTACGACGAGTTCCCGTTGAACGGGAGCGTGCCTGGTCTCGGCGGTGGCTTCTTCAACGGCGCTCAGGAGCTGGCGTTCACCAAGAGCGCGATGGAGTCCGGAGCCGCGACCATGTCCAATGGTTCGCCGAACAACTCCTTCAACGTCGCGATCGAGAACATGGGCCTCTTGCCGACGGACTCGTCGGGTGACAACTGCGCCACGACGGGAGGAGCCCTCTGCTGGTACCAAGTGATCCCGACGCAGGCGTCTGATCCGAGCCAGTTCGACAACAGTCATGGAGGGTCGGGCTTCATGCTCGCCTCTCTCGACTTCGTCGGCCAGGGCGACAACCGGGTGGCTGGCTTCGACTGGACGGATCTCAGCCAGCTCAACGGCAGCAGCGGCTGCCAGAGTGGCTCCTGCTCGGGCATCCAGTTCGGAGGAGACGTCTTCTCGGGGACCCTGCCCTATTACGGGGAGGGCTTCCTCGGTGCGCAGAAGGCAGGTCCGATCCCGCTCGGTCACGAGTGCGGCAAGGCCGGCTACAGCGAGCCGCCGGCCGGGAGCAAGCACAAGAAGGCGCCGGCGCACTGCCCGGAGGGTGGGCTCGCCACGAACGGCGACGGCATGACCCAAGCCGTGCAGGCACAGGGACAGCTCTGGGGCGCCATCAGCACGGAGGTCAACCAGACGTTCGGGACATCGTCGGAGGTGCACCAAGGTGTCCTCTACTTCGTGATCGGCACGTCCTCGTTCAACGCCGGCAACGGCTTGACCCTCACTAACAACCAGTACGTCACGGCCGCCCACGAGGACCTCGAGTTCCCGACGATGGCTGCATCCGACACGGCAGGCGGTGGAGCGATCATGAGCTTCACGCTGTCCGGCAACGGCGGGCCGACTCACGCCGACAACGGGGGTTACTACCCGAGCATGGCGTACGGCCGGCTCACGGCGACCTCGACGGGTCTCTCCGGGTCGACGATCAACGTCGCCGACCTGGGCCAATCGCCACAGGACGGCTTCACCGAGTACCAGGGCTACCCGAATGGGACGCGGCCTCGCTGGGGTGACTACGGAGCAGCCGTCTACGTGTCGGGCACCGGGATCTTCTTCGCCGGCGAGTACATCCAGTACCCGAACTGCATGGGCAAGAGCTTCACCCTGACCATCGGCACGTGCGGTGGCACCCGGGACGGGAGCGCCAACTGGGGCACTGCGGTCAACCTCGTCGCGCCGTAACGCGACGACCCGTCCCCGGGTGACGGGGCGGCGGACAAGTGCCGGCGCCGGCTCTCCGGCGCCGGCATCGCCGCGCCACGAGGGCAGCGGCAAGGGGACCTTCGCCTCTACCGGCTAGCACCGGCACTCTCTAGCCTGTCTGCAACGCGACCCCGGAGATCCGGAGGAGGAGGTCGGCGCGTGAGTCGAGTGCTGATACTCGGTGCTGGCATCTCGGGGCACACCGCCGCTTCCTTCGCCCGCAAGTGGCTGCCGGCACGCGACACCGTCACGGTCGTGTCACCGAACGCCGAGTACAACTGGATCCCCTCCAACATCTGGGTCGGCGTCGGCCTCATGGGACCGACCCAGGTGACCTTTCCGCTCGCTCCCGTCTACGAGCGCCACGGGATCGAGTTCATCCAGGCCGCCGCTCGGGAGATCCACCCCGAGGGAGACGAAAAGGACCCCCGGCCGTACGTGGCCGTCGAAAGGGCAACCGCGAACGCCAAGCCGGGCATCCCTCTCGAGAAGGTCCACTACGACTTCCTCGTCAATGCGACTGGACCGAGCTTGCGCTTCGACAGGACCGACGGGCTCGGGCCGGAAGCGAACAGCCTGTCGGTCTGCACGGTCGAGCATGCCGTGCAGACCTCTGCCGCCCTCGACGAGGCCGTTGAGCGGATGCGCCGAGGCGAGCACCAGCGGTTCCTCGTCGGCGTCGGCCACGGCACCTGCACCTGCGAGGGCGCCGCCTTCGAGTACATCGTGAACCTCGAGTTCGAGCTGCGCGCCCGCAAGGTGCGCGACAAGGCCGAGATCGTCTGGATCACGAACGAGTACGAGCTCGGAGACTTCGGCATGGGTGGGATGCACATGCGCCGCGCCGGCTACGTCGTACCGTCGTCCGTGTTCACCGCCTCGCTCTTCGCCGAGCGAGGCATCAGCTGGATCACCCGGGCCCATGTCGGCAAGGTGGAGCCGGGACGCGTCCAGTTCGAGACGCTCGACGGAGCCGAACACGAGTTGGACTTCGACTTCGCCATGTTGCTGCCGCCGTTCTCCGGAGTGGGCCTCACCGGCGTCGACGCTCACGGGGCCGACATCACCGAGCGCCTGTTCCTGCCGAACGGGTTCATGTGCGTCGACGCCGACTACGGCTCGAAGACCTTCGAGGAGTGGCGGGCTGCGGACTGGCCGCGCACGTACCAGTCGCCCGAGTTCCGCAACATCTTCGCCGCCGGCATCGCCTTCGCTCCGCCCCATGGCATCTCCCGGCCGCACACGAGCCCGAAGGGAACGGTGATCGCCCCTGCTCCCCCGCGCACCGGAATGCCCTCGGCACAGATCGGGCGAACTGTCGCAAGGAGCATCGTCGACATGATCCGAGGCGCCGAAACGCCCACCACCACGGCATCGATGGCCGAGATGGGCGCAGCCTGCGTCGCATCCGCAGGTGCGAACCCGTTCACCGGCACCGCTGCCTCGATGACCGTCTATCCGGTGGTGCCCGACTTCGCCCGCTATCCCGAGTACGGGCGGGACATGGACGAGACCTTCGGCGAGATCGGCCTCGCCGGGCACTGGATCAAGATCCTGTTGCACTATCTGTTTCTCTACAAGGCCAAGCTGCGCCCCGGCTGGCCTCTCATCCCGGAGTAGGCGGTCATGTCAGAACCACGCCCGCGCCGCGGGCCCGAGCCGAGCGAGGAAGACCTCTCCTACGTGACCCGGCCCACTCGCTTGACGGTGTTCCTGAGGACGTTCGTCCCGTGGCAGGCGTGGCGTTTCGTCCGGATCAACCTGAAGATGATCAGGATGATCCGCCGCCACCCCTAGCTCCCTCCACCTCCGGATCCGGCTGCCCCGCTGCTGTCGGGCATGAGACGGAGGGCCTCTTCGA
>JAKCCH010000046.1 GCA_021838945.1 Actinomycetes bacterium | reverse complement strand
TGACAGCGGGGTGGGCGATCGTGAAGGCGACCGCCAGGTGGACGAGGGAGGTCCCTGCCTCGGAGGCGAGGGTGTCGAGCTGTTCGACGAGGTCCAACTTGCGCTGGTTCTCCGGCAACGACGGATCGAAACGCCCCGGGATCCGCCTCGCCCGCCCCTTCGTCATGTCGATCTCCTGCCCCTTGCGATAGCGGCCGGTGAGCCAACCGCCACCGAGCGGGCTCCAGACGATGGCACCCATGCCGTACTTCTCGACGGTCGGGAGGACGCCGGCCTCGATGCCGCGGGCGAAGATCGAGTAGGGCGGCTGCTCGCAGCGGAAGCGCTCGAGGCCACGTCGCTCGGCAACCCATTGCGCCTCGACGATCTGCTCGGGCGGGAAGGTCGACGACCCGATGGCGCGGACCTTGCCTTCACGCACGAGGTCGGTGAGCACCGAGAGCGTCTCCTCGACGTCGGTCCTCGGATCGGGCCGGTGGATCTGGTACAGATCGATGTAGTCCGTCTGCAGGCGCCGGAGGCTCTGCTCGACCTCGTGGCGGATCCACCGCCGCGAGTTGCCTTGGGCGTTCGGGTCGTCGTCGCTCATGACGCCGTGAACCTTCGTCGCGAGCACGACGCTGTCGCGGCGATTCTGCAGCGCTCTGCCGACGATCTCCTCCGACTCGCCTCGTGAGTACACGTCGGCGGTGTCGACGAAGTTGATGCCGGCGTCGAGCGCGCGGTGGATGATCCGGATCGAGTCCTCGTGGTCGGGATTGCCCCACTGCCCGAACATCATCGCCCCGAGGCAGTAGGGGCTGACTTGGATTCCGGTGTTGCCAAGGGTCCGGTAGCGCATGGCTGCACCCTAGGGAGTCTCGGGAGGGACGTGTCAGGTGACGCACACCAGCGGCGGCGGTCGTGCTCGGGGCCCGAGGCGAGGCTCGTCAGCCTGGCAAGACGGGGTTCAGGCCGAGGCCTTGGGCTCCTTCGGCAGCCCGAGCACCCGCTCCGCCACGATGTTGCGCTGGATCTGGGCGGTGCCACCCCAGATCGTCTCGGATCGCGAGAAGAAGAAACTCGCCTGCATCGGGCTCACCGGGTATCCCGGCCGGGCGCGGCGCGCACCCACTCCTGGGACGAACTCGGTGTCGTCACCTTCCTGGCCGGTGAGGACTTGGCCTTCCATCCCCATGATGTCGATGTATAGCTCCATCACGTCGCGGTGGTACTCGGACCAGTACATCTTGTTCGTGGCCGCGAGGGCGATCGTCGACATGTCGCCGGTCAGAGCGGACGTGAGCGTCCGGAGCCCGTTGATCTCCATGATCTTCACCTTCGACCACGCGAGCGCGAGCCGCTGGCGGACCGCCGGGTCGGCGATCCTGCCGTTCTTCTTCGCCGCCTCGACGATCGCGCCGAGCTCCCGCTCGAAACGACGATGTCCTGTCGTCGCCGACGTCCCACGCTCGAACCCGAGCGTCGTCATCGCCACCTTCCACCCGTTGTTCACGCCGCCGACGACGTTGTCCTTCGGGCACCTGGCGTTCGAGAAGAAGACCTCGTTGAACTCGGCAGACCCGTCGATCTGTGCGATGGGGCGAACCTCGACTCCCTGCTGGTGCATCGGCACGAGCAGGTAGGAGATGCCCGCATGCTTCGGTGCCCCGGGGTCGGTCCGGGCCAAGAGGAAGATGTAGTCGGCGTACTGCGCCTGGGTCGTCCAGACCTTCTGGCCGTTGATCACCCACTCGTCGCCGTCGAGCTCGGCGCGCGTCTTGAGGGAGGCAAGGTCGCTTCCGGCGTCGGGCTCCGAGAAGCCCTGGCACCATGTGATCTCGCCCGACAGGATCTTCGGCAGGAAGTACTTCTTCTGCTCCTCCGTGCCCCACTGCAGAATCGTGGGCCCGACGAGCGTGTCGCCGAAGAAGTCGGCGCGCATCGGTGCGTTCGCACGGGCGAACTCCTCGTTCAGCACGACGCTCTCCATGAGCGAAAGGCCCCGACCGCCGTACTCCTCCGGCCAGGAGGCGCAGATCCACCCGCCCGCGCTGAGCTTCTTCGTCCACTCCGCGCTGAAGCTGCGCCGCTCGTCCGCTGTCATCGTGAAGCCGGGCGCGCCCCATCCGTCCGGCAGGTTCTCGTCGAGCCACGAGCGAACCTCGAGGCGGAATTCCTCGGCCTCAGGCGGGTACGTGAGATCCATGTGGCAAGGGTACTGCCGGCTCCTTGCCGGACGGCCCATCCCGCCTTGCGCCTCGGTACAGGTAGAATGCCGGCGGCAACGACTTCTCGACCTGGACCAGAGCGGAAGGAGGTGGGGTCGATGTCACCGGACCAACCCCCGAGTACCGACCCGTTCCCGACCCGCACCCGCCTCCGGCCTCGTTCTCGCCTCTGAACCGGCCCGGATCGGGGCGCGGATCGCCGTCCCGATTCGAGGAGGTTCAGATGGCACGTCGTGCCCCACTCCAGACGCCGCAAGCGCTGCGGACGCGACTCGACCAGCGTCACCGCCGCCTCACGACGTCGCGCGCTGTCCGCGAAGCCATCGTCTCGCTCGCCGGGCTGATCAATCGCCCGGTCCGCCACCAGGGCGGCGAGGAGATCGGGCGGCTGATCGACGTCGTCGCCCGTTTCTCCGGGGAGCAGGCGTACCCGCCCGTGACCGGTCTCGTCGTGCGAGTCGGCAGACGCCAGGTGTGGCTCGACGCGAGCCTCGTCGCCCACCTCGGGCACACCGAGATCACACTTCGGTCAGCCCGCGTCGACCTCCGCGACTTCGAACGCCGGGAGGGGGAACTGCTGCTCGCTCGCGACCTCCTCGACCACCAGCTCGTCGATGTCGACGGGGTACAGGTCATCCGTGCTGCCGATCTCTACCTCGCGCCGGCACAGGGCCGCATCCGCCTCGTCGGCGTCGATGTGAGCAGCCAGACGCTCGTCCGCAGGCTCGCCCCCGCTCGCTACCGGGCGCGGCCCACTCCGGGGCGGGTCATCGACTGGGCTGCCATCCAGCCCTTCGGCGCGCCCGGGTCGTCGGTCCGCCTCCGTACCTCCCACGAAGGCCTCCACCGGCTCCGCCCGGGCGAGCTGGCCGACCTCCTCGAGGATCTCGACCGGGAGCAGCAGCAGGAGCTGCTCGGAGCTCTCGAGCCGGAGGAGGCGGCCGACGCTCTCGAGGAGATGGACCCCGAGGAGCTGGAGTCTCTGCTCCGCGGTGCCGAGCCCGAGCACGCCGCCCGGCTCGTTGCCTCGATGGAGACCGACGAGGCGGTCGACGCGCTCCGCGACCTCCTGGACGACGAGCGCGAGGAGATCCTGGAGCGCATGGACGGCGATCGGGCGAGCGAGCTCGAGTCCCTCCTCGACTACGGCGAGGACACTGCCGGCGGCATCATGACGACGTCCGTCGTGTTCGCCGAGACCGGCGAAACGGTCGACGAAGTTCGCCCCCGTCTGGCCCAGATGAGAGCGCACGCGGGCGAGATCGACGCTGTCGCCGTGCTCGACGAGAACGGGTGCCTCGCCGGCGACGTGAGCCTGTTCGCCCTCCTGCTCGCGACGCCGAACACCCTCGTCGGCGACCTCCTCGAAGACTCGCGGCCGGTGACCGTCCCACCCACTGCGAGCCTGCAGGACGTGGCAGCCCGGTTCGTGGAAGCGCGGCGCTCGTCGGTGCTCGTCGTCGACGACGAACGGCCGGTCGGGCGGATCCTCGCCGACGACGTCGTCGACGCCCTGCTGCCGGACCGCGGCCGCCTGCACTTCCCGAGGTTCCTGCAGTGAACCGGGAGGACGACCATTGGCCACCGACGACCTCGTCGAGACGCCCGGACGTCGTGGCAGCGGCGGCACCAGCGGTCTGATCGGCCGCGGCCGAGGTCGCGGCCCCGGTCGCGACCGTGAACGTTCAGCCGTTCCGGCCCGCCTCCGAAGCGGTCGGCGCAGCCTCTGGCGCCGGATCCTCACGATCGCGGCCATAGCCGGGCCGGGGTTGATCGCGGCGAACGCCGGCAACGACGCCGGCGGCATCGCGACCTACGCCTCGGCCGGCTCGCAGTACCGCTACCGGATGCTCTTCGTCATGGTGCTCATCACGATCGGGCTCGTCGTGGTGCAGGAGATGTCGGCTCGCCTCGGTGCCATAACGGGCAAGGGATTGGCGGCGCTCATCCGCGAAGAGTTCTCGATCCGGATGACCTCGCTCGCACTCGGTGCCCTCCTCGTGGCGAACACCGGGATCGTGGTCTCGGAGTTCGCGGGCATCGGCGCGGCCTTCGAGCTCTGGGGCGTCCCGCCGTACATCACGGTCCCGCTTGCCGCGATCGCCATCTGGGTCCTCGTCCTCTTCGGGAGCTACCGGTACGCGGAGCGCGTCTTCCTCCTGCTGTCACTCGCCTTCCTCGCGTACCCGATAGCCGCCGGGCTCGGGCACCCGGACTGGAAGCAGGTCGGGATCCAGACGGTCGTTCCGCACTTCGAGTCGTCGAAGGCGTTCGTCCTGCTCGTCGTCGCCCTCATCGGGACGACGATCTCGCCCTACATGCAGCTGTACAACGCCGCGGCCGTGGTGGACCGCGGCATCGGGCCGGAGGAGTACCCCGTCGAGCGCATCGATTCCGTCGTGGGCGCCATCTTCGCCGACATCATCTCCTGGTTCATCATCGTGGCGACGGCGGCAGCCATCGGCGGTCGGGGGGCGCTCACCTCTGCGAAGGAGGCGGCGCTGGCACTCCGGCCCGTCGCCGGACCGGCCGCCGAGGTCCTCTTCGGACTCGGGCTGCTCGGAGCATCAGCCCTCGCCGGGGCCGTCGTCCCGCTCTCCACGTCTTACGCCCTCGCCGAGGCGATCGGGGTCGAGCGATCAGTCTCGCGGAGCTTCCGCGAGGCGCCCTTGTTCCTCGGGCTGTTCACGGTCCAGATCGTCATCGGTGCCGCGGTCGCCCTGCTCCCGGTCAACCTCATCACGCTCCTCATCGGGACGCAGGTCCTGCAGGGCATCGTGACACCCATCATCCTCGTGTTCATCCTCATCCTCGCCAATCGGCGCTCGGTCCTCGGCGAGCACGTCAACGGCCCCATCATCAAGGTCGTGAGCACGATCTCCATCGCCGTCGTGGCCGTGATGGCGGTGAGCCTCGTCGTCCTGACCGTCCTCGGCTGGTTCGGGATCTCCTGAGCCGAACACCGGCAAGGCCGTGTGCCGGAGAGCCGCGAAGAGCTGGCACGCCGTCTGCCCGTTTGCGTGCCGGCGCTTCAGCAGGGGAGGCTGTCGGGTCATGCAGGCACGTGCGGGAGGTGGTCAGCTGCGCGTCGCCTATCTCGTGTACCGGGGCAACCCTCGTTGCGGAGGCCAGGGCGTCTACTCGCGCCACCTGACGCGCGAGCTCGTCCAGCTCGGCCACGAGGTCACCGTGTTCTCGGGGCCGCCCTACCCCGAGCTCGACGAGGGCGTCGGCTTCGTACAGGTCCCGAGCCTCGACCTGTACCGGGAGCCGGACCCGTTCCGCGTGCCGCGCCCGAAGGAGTTCACGAGCTCGATCGACGCTCTCGAGTTCGCGCTCATGTGCACGGCAGGCTTCCCCGAGCCGCGCACCTTCACGCTCCGGGCCAGGAGGTTGTTGGCGGGGCAGCGGGACCGTTTCGACCTGGTGCACGACAACCAGTCGCTCGGGAGCGGCCTCCTCGGCATGATGCGCGACGGCTGGCCGCTCATGGCGACCATCCACCACCCGATCACGGTCGACCGCCGGCTCGACCTCGACCATGCCCCGACCATCCGCAAGCGGCTCACGCTCAGGAGGTGGTACGGGTTCGTGAAGATGCAGATGCGAGTTGCCCGCAAGATCCCGCGCATCCTCACGGTGTCGGAATCGTCGTGTGGAGACATCGCCGAGCAGCTCGGTGTCGAACGGTCCCGCATGTCGGTCGTGCCCGTTGGCGTGGAAGAGCAGGTGTTCAGGCCGCATCCCGAGATCGCCAAGGTCCCGGGCCGGATGATGACGACGGCCAGCGCCGATGTCCCCATGAAGGGTCTCGTCCCGCTCCTCGAGGCGCTCGCGAAGGTGCGGACCGAGCGGGAGGACGCGCACCTGATCGTCATCGGACGCGTCAAAGAGGGCAGCCGCGTCCCGGACGTGATGGAGAGGCTGGGGTTGGGAGAGGCTGTGCGTTTCGTCTCGGGGATCTCGGACGACGAGCTCGCGCGGTGGTACGCCTCGGCGGAGCTCGCGATCGTGCCGAGCCTCTACGAAGGCTTCTCGCTTCCGGCAATCGAGGCGATGTCCTGCGGCGTGCCGCTCGTTGCGACGACCGGCGGTGCGCTGCCTGAGGTCGTCGGCCGCGACGGCGAGACAGGGCTGCTCGTCGAGCCGAACGACCCCGGTGCGCTCGCCGTGGCCATCCTGCGGGCACTGGGGGACGCGGAGCTGCGAGCGCGCCTCGGGGCAGCGGGGCGGCGGAGGACGATCGAGCGCTTCACCTGGCCGGTGACCGCCAAGACGACTGCAGAGCAGTACTCCGCCCTTCTCGAGCAGCACCCCCGGCAGCCACGCTGATGCTCACCGTCGAGTTCGACCGGCTCGGGCTCAGCGCCGGCGAGCGCGTGCTCGACATGGGATGCGGCGCCGGGCGGCATGCCTTCGAGTGCCTGCGACGGGGCGCGCAGGTGGTGGCGCTCGATGCCGACGAGGTCGAGCTGAAGGGCGTCGTGTCGGTGATGGCTGCCATGTCTGAGGCGGGTGAGGTCCCGGATGCCGCCGCCGGCCTTGCGGTCCGCGGGACAGCACTCTCTCTCCCCTTCGCCGACGGCACCTTCGAGCGGATCATCGCGGCGGAGGTATTGGAGCACATCCCGGACGACACGATGGCGATGGGGGAGCTCGCGCGCGTGCTGAAGCCGGGAGGACGCCTGGCCGTGACCGTGCCCCGCTACGGTCCCGAGCTCATGAACTGGGCCCTCTCGAGCGAGTACCACGAGACGCCCGGGGGGCACGTTCGCATCTACCGCCTTAGCCAACTGGCCGAGCGGTTCCGCCAAGCCGGGCTGCGCATCGTCGGCCACCACCACACCCACGGGCTCCACAGCCCGTACTGGTGGATGCGCTGCCTCGTCGGGGTCTCGAGGGATCAGCACCCGCTCGTGAGGGTGTACCACAGCATCCTCGTGCACGACATCGTGCACGCCTCGCCGTGGACGCGCTGGCCGGAGCGCGTGCTCTCCCCGGTGATCGGCAAGAGCCTCGTCGTCTACCTGGAGCACGCGGAGTGAGCGGCCCGGAGATCACCGCCGACCTGCGCTCGGAGTTGCTGAGCGGCATCGGTCTCGACCACCGTGCCGTCTCGCAGACCATCGCCACGATCGAGGAGGTGCAGCGCCCGAGCGGCATGATCCCCTGGTTCGAGGGCGGGCACTGCGATCCGTGGAACCACGTCGAAGCTGCCATGGCGCTCGCCGTGGCAGGTCGGCTCGGGGCAGCGGAGCGGGCGTACGAGTGGCTCTGGTCCACCCAGCACGCCGACGGTTCGTGGTTCAACTACTACTGGCCGGACGGTTCGGTCGAGGATCGGCGGATCGACACCAACGTCTGCGCCTACGTGGCGACGGGTATCTGGCATCAGTACCTGGCGACCGGGGACGAGGGTCTCGTGCAGGCGATGTGGCCGATGGTGGAACGGGCGATCGGTTACGTGCTGTCGTGGCAACGGCCGGGCGGCGAGCTCGTCTGGTCCGTGCGTGAGGACGGCAGCCCCGAGTCGTACGCCCTGTTGACCGGCTCCTCCTCGGCCTACCTGTCCGTTCGCTGCGCAATCGCCTGCGGCGAGCTCGTGGGGGAGGAGCACCCCGAGTGGGAGCTTGCCGCCGGACGGCTCCGCCATGCTGTCGCGTACCGCCCATCGTCCTTCGCGCCGAAGGACCGCTACGCCATGGACTGGTACTACCCGGTCCTCGCCGGCGCTCTCGACGAGGCTCCGTCACATGACCGCATCGAGGCCGGCTGGGACGCATTCGTCATGGACGGATACGGCGTGCGCTGCGTGTCAGACCGCCCCTGGGTAACGGCGGCGGAGACGGCCGAGTGCGCCATCGCATGCCTGAAACTCGGACGGGTCGAGGATGCGGCCCGCCTGCTTGCCTGGGTGCAGGACCAGCGTGACCCGGATGGTGCCTACACGACGGGACGCGTCTATCCCGAGCGCTCGACGTTCCCGCACGAGGAGCGGAGCACCTACACGGCCGCGGCGATCGCACTGGCCGCCGATGCTCTCGGGGGGTGCAGCCCCACTTCAGGGTTGTTCCTCGGGCATGGGCTGCCCACCGGTCTCGACCTCGACGAGGTCGACCTCGACGGGCGCGTCGCCGTGGGCGGTACCCGTGCTCAGGTTGGCGCTCAGAGCACCAGTGCGACCGTGAACCCGTCGTAGCCCTTCGTCCCCACGGTCTGGATCGTCGTCGCGGTCACCCGCGGCTCGTCCCGGATGAGGTCGAACAGTCGCCGGACGCCGAGAGTCTGGTCGTCGGTGGCCGAAGGATCGGCGACGGTGCCGGCTTGAACCGTGTTGTCGACCACGATGACGCTGCCAGCGTGGGTGTGGTCGAGCGCCCAGGCGAAGTAGTCGGCGTTCGAGGGCTTGTCGGCGTCGATGAAGACGAAGTCGAACGGCTCCACACCCTCGGTGGCGAGGGCTGCGAGCGTGTCGATCGCTCGGCCGAGACGGACCTCGACGGAGTTCCCGACGCCGGCAGCGTCGATGTTCTTCCGTGCGACCTCTGCGTGTGTCGGGTCGATCTCGAGCGTCAGCAGCTTTCCCTCGGGTGGCAGGGCACGGCCGAGCCAGGTGGCCGAGTAGCCGCCGAGCGTCCCGACCTCGAGGATGCGGCGGGCGCCGATCATCTTCGCCATGAGGTGCAGCAACTTGCCGAGGGGAGCGGACACCTGGATCGGTGGCAGCCTGGCGGCAAGAGCGGCCTCGTTCGCCCTGTCGAGGCTCGCGTCCGGATCGTGCAGGAGGCTCGTCAGGTAGTCGTCGACTTCGCTCCACTGTTCTTGGCTCACGCGGCCTTCCTATCACGTGGCCGCGGCGGGCCGCCGAGCCGTCTCCGGGAGCCCCTCCCGGCCCTCCTGGCCTCCCGGTCGTGCGGGCGAGGAGGGCGAGGGGGGCGAGCAGGGCGAGGAGAGGGCCATCGGCGCGAACAGTTCGCGCGAAACGATAGGAGCGAAAGCTAGGAGCGTTGACCGTCGTTTTGCCGGTTAACGCTCCTCGGGATCGCGCCTACGGATTCCCGAGGGTCCTCTGCAGGGTTCGGGGGTTCGCACCCTCGGCGCGCAGCGCCAGCCGCACGCACGCCGTGACGGCACGCTCAATCCCGCACGGGAACGATGACCACCGGGATCCTCGACAGCTCGGCGCAGTGCTGGCTCACGGACCCGAGCATCCAGCGCTTGAAGCCGACGAGCCCTGTCGTTCCGACGACAAGCATCTTCGCCCCCTCGCCGGCCTCGACGAGCACCTCAGCGGGGTGCCCGGGCACCACCCGCTGCGTCACCGGCACAGTGGTGCCTCCCTCCTCGTCGACGGCATGTTCGACCGCCTCGGCGAGAACCTGCTCGAGCCGCTGGATCCCGCTGCGACCGGCGCCGAACAACGAGGGCGGCCCGCTGATCGCCCACGGGTCCTGCCAGACGAGGACAGCCTCGACCTGCGCCCCGGTCGCGGCCGCTTCTCTCAGAGCGAAACGCAACGCGAACACCGACGGAACCGATCCGTCCACTCCCACGACGATGCGCTCCCGGTCCCCATCCATCACCGCGCCTCCTTTCCCTCTGAGTCAAAGGTCGCGCCGAGAGGTCCCGACCTGGTAGGGGAGAAGGACCCACAGTCAGTGAGGCGGATGCCGAGGTTGCACGCTCAGGCAGCTCAATAGGAGTCGCTGACGCGCCGCAGGACTCGCAGGCTGCCGCGTCCGAGGTCGGGGTCCTCGACGAACCCACCCGAGTCGAGCGCCTGGCAGTACAGCTCGTACGGCGGGCGACCGCCGTCCGCGGGGTCCGGGAAGACATCGTGAATCGCCAGGTAGGTACCGATCTCAAGGTGGGGTACCCAGCCGCGGTAATCCGCCCAGGCGGGCTCCTCGCCATGCCCACCGTCGATGAAGAGCATGCCGAGGTGGGTGCGCCAGTGTGCGGCGACGGTGGGTGAGTCGCCGAGGATGCCGACCACGAGGTCTTCCGCCCCGGCATCGCCGATCGCCCGGCGCCACGAAGGCAGCGAATCCATGCGGCCCGTCCTCGGGTCTACGAGCTCGGCGTCGTGGTGATCCCAGCCCGCCTGGTTCTCCTCGGACCCGTGGTGGTGGTCGACGCTGAAGAGCGTCACCCGCCGGCTCCCGTCCTCGTAAGCCGCCACCCCGGACGCCAGGTAGAGCGTCGACCGGCCGCAGTACGCCCCTATCTCGACGATCACCGGTGGCACCGTGGCGTCACCCGACACGAGCTCGGCGACGCGCCGCAGGGCACAGCCTTCATCGTCCGGCATGAAGCCCTTGGTGGAGCGTGCCGCCTCGAGCAGTCCGGTCGCGCGCGGGTTCACAGGAGCTCCACGATGGTGTAGATCCCGAAACCGAGCAAAGCCACACCCGAGAGACGGCGGACGACGCTCAGCGGCACGACGCGGATGATCGCCCGACCGCCCACCACCCCGACACCGGATACGACCACGAAGGCGACAGCTGCACCGATGAAGACGCCCCATGGGTCACGGAACCGTGCGGTCAGGTTGGCGATCAGGATCTGGGTGATGTCCCCGAACTCCGCCAGCGCCACGACGGTGAACGTCGCCAGCATCGGTCTCCACACCACCTGAGACCTCGACGCGTCGGCGGCGCCCGCATCGAGCGCGTCGGCCGTCTCGGTACCGATGGAGGCGCTGCCGTGCGTCTCGTCGACGGCCTCCGCTCCATCTGCGGCCGTCGCGGACGTCGCGGACGTCGCGGACGTCGCGGCCCTCGCGGCCCTCGCTGCCGTCGCGGCCTCCTCCTCTTCCGCGAGCTGCTCGCCGCGCTCCTCCTCATGCCGCTCCGGCACGAAGATCAGCCAGACCGCACCCCCGATGAACAGCGCAGCAACCACGCTGTGAACCGCCGTCTGGGGAAGCAGCACGAGCAGTCGCCCGGCCACGACGGCGATGGCGGCCTGGAGGATGAGAGCCGCCGCCCCACCGATCCAGACCGGAAGGGGCCGATGGCGCGACGCCATGACGATGCACGAGATGAACGTCTTGTCCGGGAGCTCCGCCGGGATCACCAAGGCGAACGTCGCCAGCATGGCGCCGAAGTTCACGGGCTGCTCATGTCCTCGTCCCGACCGAGCCCGGCAGGCGTCTTCAGCCCTTGCCGAGCAGCTCGCCGATGCTGGGACGGTTGGTGACCACGAAACGGCTGTTCACGAGCTGGCGCTCGAGCGCCTGGTCGATGGTGCGCTGATGACCACCGAAATCACGCTCCGCGACGAAACGCCTCGTCTCTTCCACCATCGCCGTTCTCCCCGACTCGTCCACCTGCACGAGGTCGCGGACGCCTCCGATGATCATCGGCATGGCGTGCGAAGGGAGCCGCGCCGACAGCTCGTCGAAGTGCGAGGTCAGGAACTCCCATGCTTGCGAGCCGGCCCGTCGATTCGACAGCAGCCGGCGGACGACCCAGCCTGCGTCCTGGGTCCGGATCTCCTCGCGTGACATCTCGAGCAGCTCGCCCACGAGCTCGGGCGCTCCTGCCTCGCAGAGGGCCAACAGGTGCCTGAGCTGGCTGAGCGGGTCGGTCGGATGGCGGAAGCCCTCCCGGACCGGATCGAAAGCCTCGCGTCCGCCGGACGCGACGACGACGCTCATGACGGACTCGGCGATCGAGGCGGGCATGGCGGCGACGTCACCTGACCGCGAGCGCTCGAAGGCTTCGCGACAGCCTGCCTGCACGACCTCGTCGGCACCGATCCTTCCGAGGAGGTCGATGAGGGTCGAGCGGAGCCGTTGCGTCTCCGCCGAGTCGTCGGCCGAGACGGCGAAGCCCCCGATCTCGTCGAAGAGCGGCCCCGCCGCCGCACAGACGAACGTTGCCAGCTGCGAATCGGCGACGCCTGCGGCGACACGGTCGACGAGAGTCAGCGAGCCGGAGACCCGCTCCCAAACGTTCGGGTCCGCATGCGCGCCGAGGCGACGGACGAGCGCCAGGAAATCGCCCAGTCCGCTCATGCCTGCGACAGTGCAGGCCCACGAATCCGAGACGAGGTCGAACAGCTCGTGCGGCTTCAGGTTCCCGAGATCGGCGAGGACTCGATCGAAGAGGGGCCCCTCGTAGCGGAGCCTGTACACGCCGGATCCCCCCGCGTCGACGACGGGGAAGCGCTCGAACGTGCCGCAGTCGAAGGGATCCCGACCCTGCGGCGCCGGACCGAGCAGCACGGGCTTCACAGGGCCGGGTCGATCCTCGACGAGCACCGGTACGAGCCAGTCGTGCCCGATCGACGAGGAGGAACCCACTGGGAGCTCGCTCGCCGGCAGGTACTGGAACGGTTCGGCCGTGAGCACGAGCGATCCGGCCTCCAAGCGGGCGGTCACGAGCGGATGCCCGCCCTGGAAGATCCACCCGTCGAGCAGAGCGCGGATCGGCTCCCCGTCAGCGGCCGCCTCGATGGCGTCCCAGAGGTCGGTCGTCTCGGTGTTGCCGTACGCGTGCTCCGCCAGGTAGCGGCGTACGCCCTCCCGGAAGCGCGGCGTCCCGAGGTACTGCTCCACCATGCGCAGCACGCTCCCGCCCTTCAGGTACGTGAGCCCGTCGAACATGGCCTCGGCCTCGTCCGGACTGCGCACCTCGTACTCGATCGGCCGGGTCGAGTGGAGGCCGTCGACCTGGAGCGCCACGTCGGTCTCGATACCGAACATCGCCCACCGGTTCCACTCCGGCCGGAAGTCGTCGAAACAGCACAGCGACATGAACGTGGCGAACGCCTCGTTCAGCCAGATCCCGTTCCACCACTTCATCGTCACGAGGTCCCCGAACCACATGTGCGCGATCTCGTGCTCCACGACTTCGGCGATCCGAGCGAGCTCGGGGATCGAAGACTCCTCAGGGTTGCAGAGGAGGTCCTGCTCCCGGAACGTCACGCAGCCGAGGTTCTCCATCGCTCCCATGGCGAAGTCGGGGATGGCGACGAGGTCGAGCTTGTCGGCGGGGTAGGGGATGGCGAAGTACTCGTGGAACCATCCGAGGCAGTGCGCGGCTGCCTCGAGCGCGAACGACGTGAGGTGCAGCTGGCCGAGAGGCACGACGACCCGCAACGGCACGCCGTCGGCGACGACCGTCTCGGTCGCCTCGAACGGGCCGATGGCGTATGCGACGAGGTAGGTCGACATCTTCATCGTGTCCGAGAAGCGAACCCGCCTCTTCCCGCCCCCGATCTCGCTCACCTCCGCCTCGGGGGAGTTGGACACTGCGAAGAGATCGCCCTCGACGTCGAGCGTGATCGAGAAGACCGATTTCAGGTCCGGCTCGTCGAAGCAGGGAAACGCCCGTCGGGCGTCCGTCGACTCGAAGTGCGTCGACGCGATGAGCCTGTCTGCTCCCGACTCGTCCGTGAACGTGCTCCGGTAGAAGCCCCTGAGCTTCGTGCCGAGCTCCCCGGAGAAACGGCAGCCGAGCTTCCACGCACCCGGCTCCACCGTGCCGGGTGTGGTGAAGCGGACTCGCTCGCGCTCGGCCTCGAGCTCGACACCGAGCTCCATTCGCCGCCCGTCAGGGCCAACGAGGACCGCCTCGGCGATCACGAGTTCGACGGCGTTGCACACGATCTCGCTCGTCGGCTCGTGAACCTCGACCTCGATCTCGACGTCGCCCTCGAAGGTGCACGTCTCGAAGTCCGGGGCGATCCTGAGGGCATACCGCGACGGGATGACCGTGCGGGGGAGTCGGTAGTCGGCTTCGTTGCCGTGCTCGATGTCCATCAGAGCGAGGTTAGACACCGCGCGTCGCGTGGCCGAGTCTCAGAATTTCTAAGACTCTGTCACCTAGCCTTAGAAATGGTTAGAGTGGGCTCGTGCAGCGCCGGGACAACCCGTACACACCAGGAGCCGGGCGCAGGCCGCCATGCCTGGCCGGTCGAGACCGGGACCTCGACGAGTTCAGCTCGCTGATCGAGGTGCTCTCGTCCCGTGGCGCCGAGCGAAGCCTCGTGTACTCCGGTCTCCGTGGAGTCGGCAAGACGGTCCTCCTCATGGAGATGGACATCCTCGCTTCCGAGGCGGGATGGGCCACCACCGACGTACAGGAGGTCGGCTCGCAGCCGGACTTTCGCTCCACGTTCGCTCAGATGGCAGCCCGGTTGCTGCGTGAGATGAGCCGACGTCACCGGATCCGGGACCGGGTCGAGCGGGCGCTCGGCGTCGTGAAGGCCTTCAGCGTCGTCACACCGGGAGGGGTGCAGCTCAAGCTCGACGTGGCGCCGATCCGTGGCGTCGCCGACTCGGGTGACCCCGAGCAGGACCTCGTGGAGCTCCTGCGCGAGATCGGGCAGGTGGCGGCTGGTGCGGGGAGTGGGGTGCTGTTTCTCATCGACGAGATGCAGAACCTCGACAGCGCCTCACTCGCCGCCGTGTGCATGGCGTTCCAGGCCGTCAGCCGCGACGCACTTCCCGTGGCGCTCGTCGGCGCAGGTCTTCCGGACCTGCAGGTGCGGCTCATGAAGGCCAAGCCCTACGCCGACCGTCTGTTCGAGTACCGGGAGCTCGGGCGTCTCCGCAACGCCGAGGCGCACGTCGCCCTCGTCAAACCGGCGGCGACGCTCGGCATCGACTTCGCCAGGAACGCAGCGGCGGAAGTGGTCGAGCTCGCAGCCGGTTACCCGTACTTCCTCCAGGAGTACGGCCGCGAGCTCTGGAACGCGGCGGAGCGCTCGCCGATCACGCTCTCTGACGTGAACGAGGTGCGCGACCTCGTGAAGGAGCAGCTGGCACACACGTTCTACGGCACCCGCTTCCAGCTCGCGAGCGATGCCGAGCAGCGCTACCTCGCGTCGATGGCCTCGCTCGGGGACCCGCCCTACGCCGTCGCGGCCGTAGCACGGGCATGGGGCGCCGCGAGCCAGCGGCAGACCTCGCCGCACCGGGACAGCCTGATCCAGAAGGGGCTCATCTGGTCGCCACGCCGCGGCCAGGTCGACTTCACGGTGCCGCTCTTCGCCGAGTTCCTTCTCGAGCATCATCCGATCGGGGGCTTCGGCTCCGACTGAGACGTGGGGAGGGCGCCGTGACGGCCACCGCCGTCCGTTACCGTTCCGGCCCATGCCGCAGACGCTCCCAGCTCTCCGCCTCCCGGACGGCGGCGCCCGCAGTCGCGCCGTCATCTGCCTCGGGCACGCTCTCGTGGACCGTCTCGCCGAGGCCAGTGACGAGGTCGTCGTGTCCGCAGGCATCGAGATCGGGGCGATGACCCTTGTCGACGCCGACGGCGCCGCGGTGATCGAGAAGTCCCATGATCCCTGGCAGGAGGTGGCGGGCGGTTCGGCCGCGAACACGGCAGCAGGCATCGCATCGCTCGGCGGTTCGGCTGCTTTCGCCGGCTCCGTCGGCGCGGACGAGGCGGGCCGGCGATACGTGTCCGACCTCGAGGAAGCTGGCGTGCGTGTCGTCGCGCCCGCAGCGTCCGGCGAACCGACTGGCGTCTGCCACGTCTTCGTGACTCCGGGCGGCGATCGCTCGATGGCGACCTACCTCGGAGCGGCAGCGCTGCTCAGTCCTCACGTCGTGGACGCCGCCGGCGTCGAGCAGGCGTCGGTCGCCTACCTCGAGGGCTATCTGCTCGACGCCCCCATGGCGACAGATGCGGTCTCGCGGGTCGTCGAGCTGGCGAAGCAGGCCGGCACGCTGCTGTCACTGTCGCTGTCGGATCCATTCGTCGTCGAACGGCACCACGACGCCATCCGGGACCTTCTCCGGAGCGGGACCGTCGACATCCTCTTCGGCAACGCGGAGGAGGTGCTGGCACTCACCGGGTCGGCTGAGCTCCCGATCGCCCTGGAGCGCCTGGCTTTGACCGCGCCGGAGGTGCTCGGCTTCGTCACCCGGGGCGCGGCAGGCTCCGTCGTCTTCCGTGGAGATCTCCGGGCGGAGGTGGGCGCAGCGCCCGTGCCTACCGTCCTGGACACGACCGGAGCGGGCGACCTCTACGCGGCGGGAGTCCTGTTCGGTCTCACAGATGGCCGCGATCCGGCGGCGTCGGCCTGGATCGGCTCGCTCGCCGCAGGTGAGGTCATCGGCCACTTCGGCGCCCGGCCGAAGGTGCGGCTGTCGGAGCTGCTGGAAGCGGGCTGAGCGGGGCCGAGCGGAGTCGAGCTGGGCTGAGCGGCGGGCGCCGGCCCGGTTGCCTCAGGCGTGCTCGCTGTCCTCTTCCGGCGGCAGGAAGGGAAGGTTCAGGTCCGTCAGCCGCACGAGCGCGCTGGCGACCCAGCGCGCGAGGTTCGCGATCTGCTCGTCGAGGCGGCTCGGATCCTCGAGCAGCGAGTCCTCGAGGCGCACGCTTCCCTGGTAGGCGATCTCGAGCGAGCTGACGGTCTCGCCCTCCCGCTCGAAGATCTGTTCCAGCGTGGGTGCCGTCCGCTCGAGGCGCTCGGGCCCGAGCTCGGGACCTTCCTCGTCCAGCACGGCCAGGACTCGCTGTGTCTCCGGCGTCTCCGCCAGGCGCTGCATGCGAAACGCGAGCTCGATGATCAGCTCCGGCGGCTCCGCCGGGGGCTCCCCGATGGACCAGGACCGGTAGGCGCTCTGGCTCCACGTCGGCCAGTCGAGGGTGAGGTCGGCACGCACTCGGGCCGGGCTGCGCTCACCCGGCAGGCTGTAGGAGGTCTCGAACGAGAGATCGCCGAGGAAGACGTCCACCTGGAATCTCTCCTCCACGGCCTGCTGCTCGAGGAGAGCGCCCTCGAAGGCGTCCCGGATGGCGCCGATCAGGTCGAGCAGGATGTGGTCGATCATGGCGTCGCCGAGGCTACCTGGCGACAACCCTGGTAGACACAACTCATGCCTGACCGTCCTTGGCTCGAGCGGAGGGTCCTCGCGTACGCCCACCAGGGGGGAGCGAACGAGGCGCCGTCCTCCACGATGTATGCCGTCGAAAAAGCCGTCCAGGTCGGCGCGCCGGCCATCGAGCTCGACGTCCACGCTACGGCGGACCGGAAGATCGTCGTCTGTCACGACCCGACCCTCGAGCGGACGACGAACGCGTCCGGCGAGATCTGCCACAGGACGCTGGCGGAGCTCCAGCAGCTCGACAACGCCTACTGGTTCCTACCCGGTGAGGATGCGCAGCCCGGGCGGCCCGAGGAGAGCTACCCCCTGAGGGGCAGGGCGCCCGGGGATCATCGCTTCGGGATCGCGACGCTCGAGGAGATCCTGCGGGACTTCCCCGGCACCATCCTCAACCTCGACATCAAGCGGACCGCTCCCGAAGTCGAGCCGTACGAGGAGCTGCTCGCGGATCTGCTGCGCGAGTACGAGCACACCGAGGACGTCATCGTGGCGTCGTTCGACGACACCGCAACCGACGCCTTCTCCCGATACGCGCCGGAGATCCCGACCTCGGCAGGCACGACGGCGACGGCGGAGTTCTTCCACGGTGTGCACGCCGGCACGCCGGCGCCGGAGTCGGTGACGCGGCACGTCGCGCTGCAGGTGCCGGCCACCTACGGCGAGATCACCGTCGTCGACGACGTGTTCGTCGCCGGGGCACACGCAGCCGGGCTTGCCGTGCACGTCTGGACGATCAACGAGCGCGACGAGATGGAAGGGCTGCTCGACCTCGGAGTGGACGGCATCATCTCCGACGTCCCGAGTGTGCTCGTCAAGGTGCTCGACGAGCGGGGCGTGGCCTGGCGGCGGTGATCAGGCGGTGCTCGGCCGATCAGGCGCGGGGGCGCTCAGCCGCGGCCGCAGTTCGGCTTCTTGCCGTGGTTCGCCTTCTTCTTCTTGCGCAGCTTGCGCTTCACCGTACGTTTGGACACGAGCCAGGCAGTGTAGCCGCCGCATCGGGTGCGAGAATCGTGGGTCATGGCGTGGCTGTTGCGTGACGGTCAGGTGCTGGCGAGCCTCGAGATCGCCGACGGGCTGCTCGGTCGTGCGCGAGGGCGCCTCGGACGCTCAGGCACGGAGGGGGCGATCTTGCTCCGCGGGACGAAGGCGGTGCACTCGTTCGGGATGCGCTTCGCCATGGACGTGGCGTTCCTCGACGCAGACGGGAAGGTGATCGCCGTCACGATGCTCAGGCGGTACTCGTTCACGCTGCCGAGGATGAGAGCGCGGAGCGCCCTTGCGGCCGAAGCGGGAGCGTTCGAGCGATGGGGACTGCGCGTCGGCGACCAGCTCGAGATCAAGGAGTGAGCACCGGAGCCTCGGGCGGGACGGCGGCCGGGCGGCTCGTGTTGGTGGCGACGCCGATCGGCAACGTCCGGGACCTCTCGCCGAGGGCGGCCGACGTGCTCCGCTCCGCCGACGTCGTCTGCTGCGAGGACACGAGGCACTCCGGCCGGCTCTTCTCCCGCCTCGGCATCACGACCAAGCGCCTCCTGTCGCTGCACGGCCACAACGAGGCCCAGCGCACCGAGGAGGTGCTCCGCCTCCTCGAGGACGGCCTGACCGTCGCGCTCGTCACCGACGCCGGCACGCCGGCCATCAGCGATCCCGGCGCACGCGTCGTCGCGGCCGCCCACGAGGCCGGGGCGGTGGTCAGCATCGTGCCCGGACCATCGGCCGCGGTGGCTGCGGTGGCGGTGGCGGGGCTTTCGGCGGAACGGTGGTGTTTCGAAGGGTTTCTGCCGCGCAAGGGTGCCGAGCGAACGGCTCGGCTCGCCGCCATCGCAGCCGCGCCGCAGGCGGTCGTGATCTACGAGGCGCCGGGACGTGTCGACGCCCTCGTGGCGGATCTCGCGAGTGCCTGCGGGGGTGACCGGCTCGTCGCCGTCTGCCGCGAGCTGACGAAACTCCACGAGCAACTCTGGCGAGGCCCTCTCTCCCTCGCGGCCGGCCTGTGGCCGGCGGACTCCGCCCGAGGCGAGTTCGTGCTCGTGCTCGACGCCGCCCGTGCTCCGGCGCCGGCTGAGGTCTCCCCGGGAGAGCTCGCAGCCGCCGTCGAACGTCTCATGGCGAGCGGGCTGACCCGCCGCGACGCCGTCGCCGAGGCGGCCGAGCGGGCCGGGATCGCGCGGCGAGAGGTCTACGACGCGCTTGCGCAGTCCGGGCCAGCAGCGTCCTGACCGGGGCCTTGTATTCTCAGCACGTGCCCGGTCGCTACTACCAGACGACCCCCATCTACTACGTCAACGACGCGCCCCATCTCGGGACGGCGTATGCAACCGTCTGCGCCGACGCGCTGTCGCGCTGGCACCGGCTGATCGGTGACGAGACGTGGTTCGTGACCGGGACGGACGAGCACGGGCTGAAGATCCTCCGGGCGGCCGAGAGCAACGGCGTCAGTGCGAGGGAGTGGGTGGATCGGACGAGCTCCCGTTTCGTCGAGGCGTGGAAGGCGCTCGGGCTCTCCAACGACGACTTCATCCGCACGACCGAGGAGCGGCACTTCCGCTCCGTCCAGACGTTCATGCAGGCCATCTACGACAACGGTCACCTCTACAAGGGCACCTACGAGGGCTGGTACTGCGTGAGCTGTGAGGCCTATTACAACGAGGAGGACCTGCTCGATCACAACCGGTGCCCGGTGCACGAGAAGCCGGTCGAGTGGTTCACCGAGGAGAACTGGTTCTTCGCCCTGAGCAAGTTCGGGGAGAGGCTCTCGGAGTGGTACGGCGCGCATCCCGGGGCGATCTTCCCCGAGACACGGCGCAATGAGGCCCTCGGCATCATCCGCTCCGGGCTCAAGGACATCTCGATCACCCGGACCTCCATCAGCTGGGGGATCCCGGTCCCGTGGGACCCCGAGCACGTCTTCTACGTCTGGTACGACGCGCTCGTGAATTACATCTCGGCCATCGGCTTCGGTTCGGACCACGACCGCTTCGAGAAGTGGTGGCCAGCCGTGCACCACCTGCTCGGCAAGGACATCATCCGGTTCCATTGCGTGTGGTGGCCGGCGATGTGCATGGCGGCAGGGATCGACCCGCCGGCGCACCTCCTCGTGCACGGGTTCCTGCTCGTCGGCGGCCGCAAGATGGGGAAGACGGCCTTCAACCAGGTCGACCCGGTCGAGCTCGGGGAGGATGTCGGGAACGACGCGCTCCGCTACTACCTCGTGCGCGACTTCGCCATCGGTCACGACGGAGAGTTCACCTACGAGGGGCTGATCGAGCGGTACAACTCGGACCTCGCCAACAACCTCGGGAACCTGCTCGCCCGTGTGGCGACGGTCGTGGGCTCGAAGGCCGCTGGAATCGGCCCGCCCCCCCAGCGAAGGCCTGACGGGTCTGCATCCCGGCTCGCTGAGACGGCGGCCGCAGTGGTAGGCGAAGTGCGGGAAGCCTGGGGCCGCTTTGCTCCGCACGAGGGGCTCGAGGCGACGTGGCGTCTCATCCGGGCCGCCAACGCCGAGCTCGAGGCGGTGGCTCCCTGGAAGCTCGACCCCGGTCCGGAGGCCGACGCCGTCCTCGGCGATGCGCTCGAGGTGCTCCGGATCGTGGCAGTGTTGGTGTCGCCAGTTCTCCCCGACACGGCCGAGGAGATCTGGTCGCGGCTCGGGCTCGGAGGTTCGGGCTCGCCCGCTGCGCCCGGCAATGCCGGGCCGGAGGGCATCCTCGACTGGGGTGGCTATCCCGGTGGTGTGCCCGTCACGAAGGGTCGGCCGTTGTTCCCGAGGAGGTCGGTCGAGTGAGCGGTCTCGGTCGTTTCTTCGGGCGGGGGCGTCGCGGCGACGACGGACCCCCGTCCGAACAGGAGCAGAGCGGTGAGCGAGGTGACAGCGCGTCCGAGGAGCCGAACGACCCGGAGGCGCGGAGCCGGCGCGAGCGCGTTGCCGAGGAGATCCAGCGTGAGCGGGAGCGCGCGCTCGCCGAGCGGCTCGCGGCCGAGCGTCACGCCCGCGACTCGACTCTCGCCAAGCTCACGGGCTGGACGGACAGCCACTGCCACCTCCAGTACTCGCCGGACGAGAGCGACGCGGCCGAGCTCGTCGAGCGGGCCGTGGCGGCAGGCGTCCGCCGAATGGTCTGCATCGGCACGGATGGTCCGAGCTCGCAGCGCGCGATCGCGGCGGCACTGTGCCACACGCGCTCGGGCGCGCTCGACGTCGACGTCTACGCCACCGTCGGCCTCCACCCGCACGACGCGAGGGACGGGCTCGACGACGTCCTGGCGGTGCTCGACGGCCTGGAGACCGGCTCGCCGGAGGCGGGACGAGTCGTGGCGATTGGCGAGTGCGGTCTCGACTACCACTACGACCACTCCCCTCGAACCGAACAGCGGAAGGTGTTCGCGGCGCAGGTGAGCCTCGCGAACGAGCGCGGCCTCACCCTCGTGGTCCACACGCGCGACGCATTCGACGACACCTTGGCGATCCTCGATGCGGAGGGTGTGCCTGCGCGCACGATCTTCCACTGCTTCACCGGTGGTCCTGCGGAGGCCGAGCGGTGCCTCGCCACGGGCGCGTACCTGTCCTTCTCGGGCATCGTCACCTTCAGCAACGCCGCCGACGTGCGGGAGGCTGCCAAGCTCTGCCCGCCCGACCGCATCCTCGTCGAGACGGACTCCCCCTACCTCACTCCCGTGCCCCACCGCGGGCGCCCGAACGAGCCGGCGTACGTGACGCTCGTCGGGGAGGCGATCGCGAAGGTCCGGGACGTGAGCCGCGATGAGATGGCACAGGTCACCTGGGCGAATGCCACGGCCGCGTTCGGGCTCGCCGGCGCCTGAGCGGTCAGCGCCGGAGGTGGCGCCGTATCCGCACGGACTCCGTCGACCGCCGGGCCGGGCCGAGATCCTTGCTCTCCTCGAGCGTCACGGCATAGAGCCGTCCCGGGCACTCGGTCAGAACTTCCTCATTGACCCGAACGTGGCGGAGCGGATCGTCCGCCTGGCCGGAGTCGGGCCCGGTGACCACGTTCTCGAGATCGGCCCAGGCGTGGGATCGCTGACGGTGGCGCTGGCCGGCGCCGGCGCTCACGTGGTAGCCGTGGAGCTCGACCGGCACCTCCTCGCCGCGCTCGCGGAGGTGACGGAGGGGCTCACCGTCGACGTCGTCCATGCCGACGCCATGAGGGCCGATCTCGCCGGCATCCTCGGCGATGCCGACACCTGGACCCTCGTGTCGAACCTTCCCTACAACATCGCCACGCCGCTCGTCCTCCAGCTGCTCGAGCGCCAGCCCGCCGTCAAACAGATGGTCGTCATGGTCCAACGGGAGGTGGGGGAGCGGCTTGCTGCGGCCCCCCGCACCCCTCCCTACGGCGCTGTGTCGGTCCGGCTGGCGTACTTCGCCACGGCTCGGACGGTGATGCGGGTGCCTCCGAGCGTGTTCGTGCCGCGGCCGAAGGTCGAGTCCGTCGTCGTCGACATCGCACGCCGGTCCTCGCCAGCCGTGCCGTTGCGGACTGCCGGCTATGAGGAGGTCGATGCGCTCGTGAGGGCGGCGTTCGGGCAGCGGCGCAAGATGCTCCGGCGGACGTTGGCGGCTGTCGTGAGCGAGCCCGCCTTCGCCCGCGCCGGGATCGACTC
>JAKCCH010000045.1 GCA_021838945.1 Actinomycetes bacterium | reverse complement strand
CTCTGCTCGTGGAGGGCGCCAGTCCGCCGCTGTCGGGTCTTCCTCGATGAAGCGGAGGATCTCGTGCTGCTGCTCGGTGAGGAGGTCCTGGCGGGCGGCTGAAGCTGGACCCGGTCCCGAGGGATCTGCCGCCGCAGGGTCGCCTTCGGGTTGCAGCGGCGCTCCCGGCGTCGCGGCATCGGAACCGGGATCCTCACTTGCCGGCGGGTCCGGATGCAGATGCGGCGGATACCACTTCCCATCCGACGCAATCCACCAGCCATCACCCTGGGGAACGTCGCTCAGTGCCTTCTCCTACCATCCGGCCGCCCTCGGAGGTAGGGCGGAGCAAGGGATGATAGTCGGTGCCGGTCTCGCTTTCCGGCACCCTGCGTGACGACACAACTGCTCAGCGTGGTGGTCGCCGCTGCTACGTTCCGGCTGTGAACCGTGACAACGGCGCATCCGACGCACGTGGCGTCAGGCTGGCCGTGCTCGCTTCGGGGACCGGCTCCATCCTCGAGGCCTTGATCGCGGCGGGGCTCCCGGTCCGGCTCCTGCTCGTCGACCGGCCATGCCGGGCAGAGGACGTGGCGAGCAGGGCCCGGATAGCCGTGGCGCGCGTGATCCGGACCTCGTACGGGCCGGACTTCGACCGGGACGCCTACACCCGCGAGGTCGTGAGGCGGCTGCAGGCGGACGAGATCGACCTCGTCGCCATGGCCGGCTACGGCACCGTCCTCGGGGCAGCCGTGCAAAAGGCCTTTCCCGACCGAGTCGTGAACACCCATCCGGCCCTGCTGCCGGCGTTCAGGGGATGGCACGCCGTGGAGGCGGCGCTCGAGGCGGGAGTGCCCGAGACCGGCTGCACGGTCCACCTCGCGACGCTCGAGGTCGACGAGGGGCCGATCCTCGCCCAGGAGCGGGTGCCCGTGCTGCCCGGTGACACTCCGGCGGCCCTGCACGAGCGCATCAAGCAGGTCGAGCGGAGGATCTACCCTGCCGCTCTGTGGTCGATGATCGATGACATGAGCCGGGCGAGGGACACGAGGAGCAAAAGGGGCACCGCATGAGAGCGCTGATCTCGGTGTACGACAAGACCGGCCTCCCGGCGCTCGCCGCCGGCCTGTCCGCCCTCGGGTGGGAGCTCGTCGCGAGCGGCAACACCGCCCGAGCGCTCGCCGACGCCGGCATCGAGCACCTGACCGTGGAGACGGTGACGGGCTCGCCGGAGATGCTCGGTGGCCGGGTGAAGACATTGCACCCACGCATCCACGGCGGCATCCTGGCCGACCTGACGCAGGACCAGCACCGGGCCGACCTCGAGCAGAACGGCATCACCCCGATCGACCTCGTCGTCGCGAACCTGTACCCGTTCTCCTCGGAGCCGTCGGTCGAGCTGATCGACATCGGCGGTCCGACGATGGTGCGGGCGGCGGCGAAGAACCACGACCGCGTGACGATCGTGGTGGACCCGTCCGACTACGGCCCTGTGCTCGACGAGCTGCGGCGCGAAGGGGAGGTCACCCTCGCGACCCGGCGTCGCCTCGCCCGCGCTGGTTTCGCTCACGTAGCGGCTTACGACGCCGCCATCGTGAACTGGCTCGATGCCGACCTCCTCCAGCCCGAGGACCCGTTGCCGCCGACCATCCACCTCGCCCTCGCGCGGTCCGAGGAGCTCCGCTACGGGGAGAACCCCCATCAGAGAGGCGCCTTGTACCGGACGGTCGCCGGCCCGGGCCTCGTCGGCCCGGACGCCCCGAAGGGCTGGTGGGAACAGGCCGTCCAGCACGGTGGCAGGGAGCTCTCCTATCTCAACCTGTTCGATGCGGACGCCGCCTGGCGGCTCGCGCACGAGCTGCGCGAGAGGCTCGGAGCCGCGGTCGCCGCCGTCATCGTGAAGCACGCCAATCCTTGCGGCGCTGCGATCGAAGCCACCGGCGAGCTCGCCAGGGCGTACCAGCGGGCCTTCGACGGCGACCCGCTCTCGGCCTTCGGCGGGATCGTCGCGCTGACGGGCCGGGTGGACCTCGCCCTCGCGGAGCAGATCGTGGCCAACCCGCTCGCTGACGTGCTCGTGGCGGCCGGGTATGACGACGACGCCCTCGAGCTCCTCTCGGCGAGACGGAAGAACATGCGCACCCTCACCGCCCCTCCGCCGGGCCCGTCGGCGCTCGGCGTCCGCCAGATCGACGGCGGCTACCTCGTCCAGGAACCGGACGAGCCACGGGTGCCGCGGAGCGAGTGGCGATGCGTCACCTCGCGCACGCCGACGGAGGCAGAGCTCGTAGACGCCGAGCTCGCCTGGCTCGTCTGTGCTCGCACCGGCTCGAACGCGATCGTGCTCGCGAAGGACGGTCAGGTCGTCGGAATCGGCTGCGGCCAGCAGAGCCGGGTCGATGCCGCGGGGTTGGCGTTGCGCAAGGCAGCGGGAAGGGCGGAGGGGGGAGCGGGGGCGAGCGATGCCTTCTTCCCGTTTCGGGACGGGTTGGACGCCGTCGCCGACTCGGGCGTGTCGGTGGTCGTGCAGCCGGGCGGCTCGCTTCGCGACGACGAGGTCGTCGCGGCGGCCGACGAATCGGGCGTAGCTATGGTCCTGACGGGCGAGCGGCACTTCCGGCACTGATGATCGAGGGAGCGAGGCAGCGAGGGAGGACGGCGCGGTGACGGCACGACTGCTTGACGGGGCTGCCCTCGCCGGGCGGATCTTCGAGGACTTGCGGCAGCGTGTGGCGCGCCTCGCGGCAGCCGGCCACACCCCGGGCCTCGGGACCGTCCTCACAGGCGATGACCCCTCGAGCGTGCGCTATGTCGAGATGAAGCGCGAGGACTGCGCCAAGGTGGGGATCCTCTCGGTGCACGAGCACCTTCCTGCCGACGTGTCGCAGGAGGAGCTGCTCGGGGTGATCCGGCGCTTCAACGAGGACGAGCGGGTGGACGCCTATCTCGTCCAGCTGCCGCTGCCGGGCGATCTCGACGAGGAGGCGGCGCTGCTCGCGGTCGACCCCGCGAAGGACGCCGACGGCCTTCACCCGGTGAACCTCGGGCGGCTCGTGATGGGCGCCGACGGCCCGCTCCCGTGCACCCCGCTCGGGATCGTCGAGATGCTGTCGTTCTACGGCGTCCCTGTGGAAGGCCGCCACGTCGTCATCATCGGGCGGGGGCTCACGATCGGCCGCCCGCTCTCCCTCCTCCTCACGATGAAGCGACCTGGATGCAACGCGGCGGTGACGGTCGTGCACACCGGCGTGCCTCGCGACGACCTCGCCGGGCACGTTCGCCGGGCGGACGTCGTCGTCGCAGCCGCCGGGCGGGCCGGGCTCGTGACGGCAGACATGGTCAAGCCGGGGGCGGCTGTCGTGGGTGCCGGGACCTCCTTCGAGGGCCGCCGGCTCCTCTCCGACGTCGCCGAGGACGTCGCCGAGGCGGCCGGCTGGATCACGCCTCGCATCGGTGGCGTCGGACCCATGACTCGGGCCATGCTGCTGTCGAACGCCGTGTCGGCTGCGGAGCGGCGGGTGGCGCTCGCGCGCTGAGTCAGGCGCCGAAGGTGAGCTGCGGCTGCTCGTCTGCGGCGATGCGCCTGGCGCGCTCGAGGACGCCGGTCTTCACGTCGTCGTGCGGAAGCACATAGAAACGGCGCTCCTTCACCGCCCCCACCACCATCCCCGCCACGACGGAGGGCTCCGTACCGCCGAGCACGAGGCTCGAGACGAGATCCCGCATGCTCGCAGAAGGGTCACCTCTGCCGGCATCGGCGTCGGCGGAGGTGACCTGTGAGGAGAACACCGATGACGCGGCGGCGAGGACCTCGGCGGGGGCGTTGCGTTCGCTCTCGTGGATGCGCGTGCGGACCCACATCGGGCAGAGCACCGAGGCACCGACCTTCCCGCCCGCGATCTCGAGCTCCATGTGGAGGCCCTCGGTGATGGCGACGACGGCGTGCTTGGACGCGGCGTAGGGACCCATGTACGGCATGGTGAGCAGACCCGCCGCCGAGGCCGTGTTGACGATGTGGCCCTCGCCCTGCTCGACGAGCAGCGGGACGAATGAGTGGATGCCGTGTATGACGCCCATGAGGTTGACGTCGAGCACCCAGCGCCATGTGGAGAGCGGCACGACCCAGCTCTCGCCCCCGCCCCCGACTCCGGCGTTGTTGCAGACGACATGAACGGTGCCGAACGTGCCCACCGTCTCGTCACGGAGGCGGTCGACGGCGGCGGCATCACGGACGTCGCAGACGACGGTGTGCACGTCAGCCGCCTTCCGGGCCGACTTCGCCACCTCGTCGCGTGCACCGGTCAGCGCGCCCTCCTCGATGTCGGCGATGACGACCCGCATCCCCTCGGCGGCGAAGGCATGGGCGAGGGCGAGACCGATCCCGCTCGCACCACCGGTGACGACTGCGGTCTTTCCTTCGAGCTGGTCCATGCGGGCATCATGCCAGGGTCCCTGCCGGCGGCCAGATGCAGACCGTCGTGGCGTCGGTAGCATCGGCGCCATGGCCGAGAAGATCACGATGTCGCCCGATGGTTCCCTGAACGTCCCCGACGAGCCGATCATCCCTTTCATCGAGGGTGACGGAACGGGAGTGGACATCTGGCCAGCCGCCAAGCTGGTGCTCGACGCCGCCGCCTCGAAGCACGGTCACACCGTCGCATGGAAGGAGGTGCTGGCGGGGGAGAAGGCGTTCAAGGAGACCGGCGAGTGGTTGCCCGACGCGACCGTGGAGGCCTTCCGCGACCACCTGATCGGCATCAAGGGCCCGCTTACCACGCCGATCGGAGGCGGGATCCGTTCCCTGAACGTCGCGCTGCGGCAGCTCCTCGACCTCTATGTCTGCCTCCGGCCCGTCCGGTGGTTCCAGGGCGTGCCCTCTCCGGTCCGCCACCCTGAGAAGGTCGACATGGTGATCTTCCGGGAGAACACTGAGGACGTCTACGCCGGCCTCGAGGTGCAGGAGGGCACGGAGGACGCCAAGCGGCTCATCGAGTTCCTCCGTGCCACCTACGGCTGGGACATCCGGCCGGACTCCGGGGTCGGGATCAAGCCCGTCTCCGAGACGGGGTCGAAGCGCCTCATCCGGGCCGCCATCGAGTACGCCGCCCGCCGGGGCCGCAAGTCCGTCACCCTCGTGCACAAGGGGAACATCCAGAAGTTCACGGAGGGGGCGTTTCGCAGCTGGGGTTACGAGCTCACGCGGGAGGAGTTCCCCGACGTCGCCGTCGGTTGGGACGACTGCGGCGGTGACCCGGGCGACAAGATCCTCGTGAAGGACGCCATCGCCGACATCACGCTGCAACAGGTGCTCACGCGCCCGGACGAGTTCGACGTCATCGCCACGACGAACCTCAACGGCGACTACCTGTCGGACGCCTTGGCGGCGCAGGTCGGCGGCATCGGCATCGCGCCAGGTGGCAACATCAACTACGTCACCGGGCACGGCGTCTTCGAGGCCACGCACGGGACGGCGCCGAAGTACGCCGGGCAGGACAAGGTGAACCCGGGCTCGGTGCTGCTCTCCGGCGTCCTCATGTACGAGCACATCGGCTGGCAGGACGCTGCCGACGACATCGTCCGCGCGCTCGAGCAGACGATCGCCGACAAGATCGTCACCTACGACTTCGCGCGCCTCATGGAGGGAGCGACGCAGGTGCGCACCTCGGAGTTCGCACAGGCGATCGTCGAGCGCCTCTGACCACCGGCGGTTTCGCCCCGGCCAGCTGACACCGGTAACCTCCTCGGTTGGTGACCGACTCCTCTCAAGCTCAGAACCGCGCACCGGTGCACGTGACCGTGACCGGCGCTGCGGGGCAGATCGGGTACTCACTCCTGTTCCGGATCGCCTCCGGCGCCATGCTCGGGAAGGACCAGCCGATCGTGCTGCGGCTGCTCGAGATCGAGCCGGCGATGAAGGCACTCGAGGGCGTTGTCATGGAGCTCGACGATTGCGCTTTCCCGTTGCTGGCGGGCGTGGTCACGACGAGCGACTTGAAGACGGCGTTCGACGGGGCTTCGTGGGCTCTGCTCGTGGGGTCCGTACCGCGCAAGGCGGGTATGGAGCGCAAGGACCTGCTCGGGATCAACGGAGGCATCTTCAAGCCGCAGGGCCGGGCGATAGCCGAGAACGCCGCCTCCGACGTGCGGGTGCTCGTCGTCGGCAACCCCTGCAACACGAACTGCCTGATCGCCCGGACGAACGCCCCGGAGGTACCAGCCGAGCGGTGGTTCTCCATGACGCGCCTCGACGAGAACCGGGCGAAGTCGCAGCTCGCGGCGAAGGCCGGCGTGCCGGTTCGAGATGTGAGCAACGTGGCGATCTGGGGCAACCACTCGTCGACGCAGTTTCCCGACTTCGAGAACGCCCGCATCGGCGGATCACAGGCCCCGGGCGTGATCGGTGACGAGAGCTGGCTGCAAGGAGAGTTCCTCACGACCGTGCAGCGACGGGGCGCCGCCATCATCGACGCCCGCGGCGCCTCGTCTGCAGCCTCGGCAGCCAATGCCGCCATCGACTCGATCGTGTCGATCCACACCGCGACATCAGAGGGCGACTGGACTTCGCTCGCCGTTCCCTCGAGTGGCGAGTACGGCGTTCCCGAAGGACTGCAGTTCGGCTACCCGATCCGTTCGGACGGCAAGGGCGGCTGGAGCGTCGTCGAGAATCTCGAGCACTCCGAGTTCGCCCGGGAGCGGATCCGCCTCACCACCGAGGAGTTGCTAGAGGAGCGACACGACGTCGAGGAGCTGCTCGGCTGAGTCGCTCGCGGAGGGTGGTTCAGACCGGCTCGAGCTCGAGCTCGACACCCAACCGCCTCAGGTAGGCCAGTCGTTTCTGGGCGCAGGCCTCCCAGTGGGTGAGGTCCGCCTCGAAGTGATCGCGATCTCCGTCCTCGTATGCGTGCTCGAGCTCGTCGAATGCAGCATCTTCCTGATCGAGCAGCTCCCGGTAGTGCTGGAGAACGTGGTCGTCGATCACTCCGGTGAGGGTCATCAGCCGCTCCTTCGGTTGGAAGTCGAGATGACGCGACGTTACCAACGGCCGGCGTGAAGGATCGGCTGCGAAATATGACAGTCGCGTGACGGGCATGGAGCTTTCACGGCAGTCCCTTCTGCGGCGGCGTCATCCGCTCCACGAGACCCCCCGACACCTTCGCAACCTGCTCGAGCAGCCCGGCCGCGCGGATGAGGGCGTTCGCGTCGCCCCGCACCTTGATCTGGCCTGCCTCGAGGAGCGCGCCGGCTGTCGACGCCCCTTCGACGAGCGAACGGGCTGCAGCCTCGGACTCGACGAGCGTCACCTCGGCCTCGTCCACACCGGCGCCGAGCAGCCTCGGCCGCTCACCGGCGACGAGCTCGACCGTGTAGGCGACCCGAGTCGAACCGTCCTCGCCGACGACCAGTTGCCCGAGCCGAATTTGGCCCTCGCCTGACAGCACCGGCGCGCTGGCGAGCACCTCACCGAGGGCGGCAAGCCACTGCGCGGAACCGAAGACGAGGCTCACCGACTCAGCGAGGTACCGGACAACGGCTCAACGAGCAGCGTCCGACACGCCTCGCGTGGCAGCACTCGTGTGCGCGGCCGCCTCGGCGGCTGTCATCGGGGCGGGCCTGCGCAGGATCTTCCGTCCGAGCCACGCCACCGGGTCGTAGCGGCTGTCCACCACGCGCTCTTTCAGGGGGATGATCGCGTTGTCGGTGATGTGGATGCCTTCGGGGCAGACCTCCGTGCAGCACTTCGTGATGTTGCAGTAACCGACGCCCATCCGCTCACGCACGTACGCCCGCCGGTCCAGCGTGTCGAGCGGGTGCATCTCGAGCTCCGCCAGCCGCACGAAGAAGCGCGGCCCGGCGTAGTGCGCCTTATTCTCCTCGTGGTCACGGATGACGTGGCACACGTTCTGGCACAAGAAGCACTCGATGCACTTGCGGAATTCCTGCCCGCGCTCCACGTCCACCTGCTGCATGCGGTAGCCACCCGGAGGCGGGGGTGCAGGCGTGAACGACGGGATCAGCTTCGCCACCTCGAAGTTGAACGAGACGTCAGTCACGAGGTCCCGCAGGACGGGGAACGTCCGCATGGGCGACACGGTGATCGGCGAGGCCGTGTCGAGGGTCGACATCCGCGTCATGCACATGAGCGCCGGGACGCCGTTGATCTCGGCCGAGCAGGACCCGCACTTGCCCGCCTTGCAGTTCCAGCGCACGGCGAGGTCCGGCGCGTGGCTCGCCTGGATCCGGTGGACGACGTCAAGCACGACCTCGCCCTCTTGTGCCGGGACCTGGTACTCGACGAACTGCCCGCCGTCCTTGTCGCCGCGCCACAGCTGCATGTGCAGCGTCTCGCCGCTCGCCGTGCCGTGCTCGCCTGCGGAGGCGGGAGACGGGGCTCCTGAAGGCCCTTCGGTCTGGGACGTGCCGACCGCCATCAGTTGTCGCCCTCCTTCGTAGCGGCGACCGCTTCGCCGCCGCTCGCCTCCTCCTCCTCGAACAGCTGTCGGAGCTCGCTCGGCATCTCGGGCTTTGCCTCCGGCGTCACGGTGTACTCGCCGTCGCGATAGCGGCAGACGTAGTTGACCTTCTCGAGCTCGGGGTCTGGGTTCGGGTAGTCCTCACGTGTGTGCCCGCCACGACTCTCCTTGCGCGCCAGTGCTGCGATGGTCGTGCAGTTGGCGACGGTCAGCATCGACTCAAGGTCGAGCGCCATGTGCCAGCCGGGATTGAACCGCCTGCTGCCCGGCGCCGACGCCTTCTTCGCGCGCTCTCCGAGCTCGACGAGCTTCTCCTTCGCCTCGAGCAGCTCCGATTCGGTGCGGATGATGCCGACGAGGGCCTGCATCGTCTCCTGCAGGTCGTGGTGGAGGTCGTAAGGCTGAGTACCACCGCCGTCTCGCTCGAGGAACGACAACGCGTGGGTCACCACCTCGTTCACCTGCCCTGCCTCGAGGGAGGTGTCGACAGGCGTCCCCTTTGCCCGTTCGGCTGCGGCGAGACCAGCCCGCCGGCCGAACACGAGGAGGTCGGAGAGGGAGTTGCCGCCGAGGCGGTTGGCGCCGTGCATGCCGCCCGCCACCTCGCCCGCCGCGAACAGGCCGGGAACGGCGGTCTGCTCCGTGTCGGCGTCCACTCGCACGCCACCCATGATGTAGTGGCAGGTCGGGCCGATCTCCATCGGGTCGGTAGTGATGTCGACGTCCGCCAGCTGCTTGAACTGGTGGTACATGGACGGGAGCCGGCGCTTGATGAAGTCGGCTGAACGCCTCGAGGCGATGTCGAGGAAGACACCGCCGTGAGGGCTTCCGCGTCCTGCCTTCACCTCGGAGTTGATGGCTCGTGCCACCTCGTCACGCGGCAGGAGCTCGGGCGGCCGGCGGTAGTTGACCTTGTCGTCGTACCAGTGGTCGGCCTCGTCGATCGTGTCCGCCGTCTCGGCAGCGAAGTAGGGCGAGATGTAGTCGAACATGAAGCGCTCGCCGTTCGAGTTCTTGAGCACGCCGCCGTCGCCGCGCACGCCCTCGGTCACGAGGAGCCCGCGTGCCGACATCGGCCAGACCATGCCGGTCGGGTGGAACTGCACGCACTCCATCTCGATGGCGTCGGCACCAGCCCAGAGGGCGAGAGCCTGCCCGTCGCCGGTGCACTCCCACGAATTGGAGGTGAACTTCCACGTCTTGCCGACGCCGCCGGTGGCAAGCACGACGGACTTGGCCGAGAAGGCCACGAAGTCGCCGCTCTCGCGCCAGAACCCGACGGCGCCGTTCACCGCCCCGTCGGCGTTCTTGAGGAGGCGGACGATCTTGCACTCCATGTACACGTCGACGCCGAGAGCGACGGCGCGCTGCTGGGTCGTGCGGATCATCTCGAGCCCGGTGCGGTCCCCGACGTGTGCGAGGCGGGCGTAGCGGTGGCCGCCGAAGTCACGCTGGAGGATGCGGCCGTCCGGGGTGCGGTCGAAGAGGGCGCCCCATGCCTCGAGCTCGAGGACCCGGTCCGGCGCCTCCTGGGCATGGATCTGTGCCATGCGCCAGTTGTTGAGCATCTTGCCGCCCCGCATGGTGTCACGGAAGTGGACCTGCCAGTTGTCCTGCGGCCAGACGTTGCCGAGCGCGGCCGCCACGCCCCCTTCGGCCATGACCGTGTGCGCCTTGCCGAGGAGCGACTTGCAGATGAGCGCGGTCGTGCAGCCCTTGTCGATCGCCTCGACGGCAGCCCGCATCCCGGCACCGCCGGCGCCGATCACGATGACGTCGTACTCGTGAAGCGGGATCTCGCCCGCGGAGGTGCTGATCGACGGCATCAGAAGAACCTCGGGTCGTGGATCGTGTTCGTCGCCACCAGGTACACGTACAGGTCGGTCCACGCGATCCAGATGAGCGACATCCAGGCGTACAGCTGGTGGTGCTCGTTGAGCGGCGTGACGATCCTGCGCCAGATCGTGTGCCGCACCGGAGCGTTGGAGAACCTCCGCAGCCCGCCCCCGCACAGGTGACGGCAGGCGTGGCAGCCGGCTGTGTACATCCAGATGAGCACCGCGTTGACGACGAAGATCAGAGTGCCGAGCCCCATGCCCCAACCGCTTCCGAAACGGAACGCCTCGATCGCATCCCACGTCAGGATGCCCGCGAAGATGACCGCGACGTACCAGAAGTAGCGGTGGGCGTTCTGGAGGATGAGCGGGAACCGCGTCTCGCCCGAGTACTTGGAGCGCATGCCGCCCGGCTGTGTCGAGCCCACGTCGGCGACGGCACAGGCGGGCGGTGAGGCCCAGAAGGACCGGTAGTAGGTCTTGCGGTAGTAGTAGCACGTCACCCGGAAGCCCATCGGGAAGATGAGGACGAGCAGCGCAGGCGAGACCGTCCCGATGCCGCCGGCAGGCCCCCAAACCGCGTCCGTCGGGCAGCTCGACACGAAGCACGGTGAGTAGAACGGCGACAGGTAGTGGCTCGGCAGGCTCGAGACGTGGCCCATCGTGCCGGCGTAGTAGAAGTCCCCCCGGAAGGCCGTCCAGATGCCGTACCCGACGAACGCGAGCAGCCCGAGCGCTTGAACTCCGGGCCAGAACCACCAGGTGTCGCGGCGGAGGATCTGCGAGCGTGGCGGTCCTGCACGCACGCCACCGATCTCGACGGGGATGGGTACCGCCGGGTTCTCCTGCACGACGCTCAAGTCAGGCTCCTCCGTCTCAGTGTCGTCGCCAGTCGCGCTCGAGCCAGGTTACGGCGCGTGACTGCCCGTCGATCTTCGCACCAACGTGCCGGTCGGGACCAGCCCGACTTAGCAGAGGAGCGGCCCGCCCTGGCGCGGCCCGTCCTTCACCGGCAGCAGGTTCGCCTCGACGTAGGCGATGCCGAGCTCCTCGTGCCCCGGCGAGGGGTAGAAGGTGCGCAGGTGGCTGATCTGGAAACGTGCCGTGTAGTCCGGCATCACCGGGCGCAGGGCGTCCTGGGTGAAGTACATGAACGAGTTCTCGTTGTAGAAGGCACGGTAGCCCGGGTCCTGGAACGCGCCTCGCCCGTCGGTGCTCGGCGTCTTCGTGAGCCACACCCCCGCGTGCGGCATGACGCGGTACACCTCGTTGAAGAGCCTGGTGTGCGCTCCGACGCGGCACAGCACGTCGTAGGTCTTCACGACCCCGACCGAGCTCTCGTCGAGCTCGAGCGACGGCTCGTCGGGATCGACCGTCACGTCGTCGTAGCGCTCGTCCGGGTCGTCGCCCATCCAGACGGGGGTCCGGAGTCGTATGGTCGCAAGGCCGCGCCGAGCCGCCCAGGCGAGCGCCATGTCCTCGATGTAGTGGCGGTAGATGACGACGGTCTCTTCCTGTATCGCCGCGTTGGTCTTCTTCTCGGCCTGGGTGTTGTGGGCGTGGATCCGCTGGAGGTAGCAGCACCGCTTGATGTGGTGGAAGTCGCCCTCTATGTAGAGGCGGCAGAGCAGGTCGTGATCGTCGAGGAACGGGCGGTCGGCGTCGTAGCCGCCGACCTTCTCATAGGTGGTCCGCCGAAACGCTCGTACGTGGTTCGGCGCGTACCACACGTATCCGACGTTGTGCGGCGACGCCTCCATGGCGTGGCAGCGGTTGAGCTCCGTGCCGTCGATGGCGCCTCGCGTGTAGGTCCAGCCGTAGCTCAAGTCGAAGAGGTCGAAGTTCGGCGAGCCGTCGCTGTTGATCTGTGCCCAGTCGGAGTAGGCCACGACGACGTCTGGTGACGAGAAGGCCTGGGCGATGGCGGCCAGCGAGCCGCGCGTCAGGTAGTCGTCGTGGTCGAGCTCGACCAGGATCTCCCCGGACGCGAGCTCGCACGCGGCACGCTTCAACGCCCCGACTCCCTTCAGCCGGCTCGGCGCTCGCGACACCTTCACCCGGGCATCCTCGACGGGCGCTTGCCAGTTCTGCGCCTTCCCGTTCAACAGCACGATCCACTCCCAGTCCTCGAAGGACTGCGAGGCGAGCGAGCCGTAGGCGAGATCGAGATGGCGGGTGTCGTGGCTCGGTGTGAACACCGACAGTCGCATGGCTAAGCCTTGCACACCTCCGGGCTGCTAGAACACACTTATGTCGGACGTCACCGGGGGCGACGGCATGCTGGCCACGGCGCCTCAGAGCGAGGAGTGGCCTGAGCCGCGCCGCGACAGCCCAGACCTCGAAGGGGGCCGCCCTGACATCGGCCGGCCCGCCACGCCGAAGGCCAGGGTCCAGTCGCCCACGCGCAGCACCCGCAGGGCAGCTCGGCGCCGACCGCTCCGCATGCTCTTCGTCGTCTCGGCGGCGCGCTCGGGCTCGACGCTGCTCCGGTACCTCATCGACAGCCACCCCGAGATCACGGCCCCGGCCGAGATGAACCTGTCGGCATATCTGCAGCACACCGTCAGCATGTGGATGCGCGTGGAAGAGGCGCGGGGCGAGCTCGTGGCGCCCGCCGACGGCCAGCAGGTGGAACCTTCCGACGAAGCGTGCCGGCGTGCACGCAAGGCCCTCGACACCATGGTCCGGGACATGGTCACCGACGATCGGGTCTCGGTCTTCTGCGACAAGTCGCTCACGAGCGTCGACCAGCTCGGACTGCTCGCACGCTGCTACCCCGACGGCCTGTTCGTCCTCCTGCACCGCTACCCGCTCGACATGATCTCCTCGGGCATCGAAGCCTCGAGGTGGGGGTTCAATGCGTACGGATTCGCTCCGTTTCTCGGGACGGCACCCGGGAACTTCGTCGCCGGCCTCGGCTCGTACTGGATCGACCGCGCGACGAAGATGGTGGAGTTCGAGCGGACCTGCGAGCAGGCCCACGCCCGCATCTACTACGAGCTGCTCTGCGGAGACCCGTTCGCGACGCTGAAAGACCTGTTCCGGTTCATCGGGGTGCGCCACGACGCCCGCACGGTGAAGGCCTGCATCCGCAAGGCGCTCGCAAGCGAGCACTCGACCGGACCGGGCGACTACAAGATCGATTTCACGACGACGATCTCGCGAAGCTCCATCGGGCGTGGCTCGCTCCTGCCTCGGATGCTCGCGCCTCAGCAGGTGGAGGCCATCGACAACCTGCTCGCCGAGCTCGACTACCCGTCGCTCGAGGCAGCGTGGGCCGGCGATCTTGCAAAGCTCGTCGGCCTTCGTCCCGAGGTGGATGGCGGCGGTCGCTCGTCCAGCGCTCTCGAGATGGTGCTGCAACGGCTGACGGGGGTGCTCGAAGCAGGCCTCAAGGCGCACTCGCTCCGCGGTGACGAGGCATCCGTGCTCCCGCTCGACCTCGTCGTGATCGCACCTGATGGAAGGCACCGGTTGCTCACCGTGTCGCAGTCGGGCGTGACGGACGCCGGCTCGCCCGACTCGACGGACCGGACCTCGCAGATCCGGCTGCGATGCTCGCTCGACGGCGTCGAGGATGCCCTCGACGGCAGGAGCAACCTCGCACAGCTCATGCACGACGGGCGGCTTCGCGCGGAGGCGGGAGCCGGTGCCGAAGAGCGCCGCTCGGACCGCCTGAAGGGTCGGCGGGCGATGCTCGTGCTGAGCGACCTCGTCACCGCCGGAGTGCCGCTCGACCGGAAGTGACCCGTGCCAGCTGGGATTGCCCGCAAGTTACCCCCCAGTGGCTGGATCTCGGCACCTAGAGAGCTCGCCCGGTGGTCACGCTCCATCGCGGGCGGCAGCCGTCGCAGTACCCAGATACCGTGGTGCACATCGCAGCGAAAGGCGTGGCCCCGCTCGACACCTTCGACTGCTACCCGTTCTTCGGCTTCTCGACGGGGCAGTGCCGTTGGGGCGACTACTCGATGGCGCAGAACTACAACGGCACCATCTACATGGCCACCGAGTACATCGCGGCGCAGCCCCGTGACCCGGCGGCGAACTGGGCGACCCGGGTGTTCTGGGCGCCGATCAGCTCGAGCTGAAGCGAGCTGAGCTGAGCTGACGCGATCCGGCCGATCCGCGTCTTCGCGTCTCACATCCAGAGCGGATCGAGATCGACGTCGATCCGGATGCCCGGGCCGAGCTCGTGACGGTTGGCCCGCCCTGAGCCCTGGCGCTCGTCTTCGATCGAGAGAGTCGCCTCGACCGCATCGTCATCGAGGAAGCGGCTGATCGGAGCGAAGCTGTGGCGGTCGTCGAGCGCCCTCCGGTGATGCGGCATCCGGAGCGCCGCGTAGAGGTGGAGCTCGTCCCGGGCTCGGGTGACTGCGACGTACAGGAGCCGCTTCTCCTCCTCGAGACCTGCTGTGCTCCGGAGCGCCATGTCCGAGGGCACGGCTCCGTCGACGAGGTGCGGCAGGTACACGATCGGCCACTCGAGACCTTTTGCCGAGTGGATCGTCGATATCACGACGTAGTCCTCGTCGAGGTGCGGGTCCGCCGCGAGGTCGCCAGTCGAAGCCGGCGGGTCCAGCGTGAGCTGGGCGAGGAAGTCCGAGAAGTCGTCGGTGACCGAGGCGGAGCCGACGAGGCGTTCGAGGTCGCCGAGCCGCGGAGCTGCGTCGTCGTAGCGCTCGAGGACGAGAGGGCGAAGGGCCTGCAGGACGCGCTCGGCCCGCTCGCCTGCCCTGGTGCAGCTCACTGCCTCCGCCAGCACCGGTAACGACTGTGACAGCTCGCCCCGGCACAGCGGGGGAGCCAGCGCGACGAGCTCCGGCCAGGCCGAGAGCGACTCGGTCGTGTGCCGGTGGACGTGTTCGAGAAGCCCTCTCGCACGGCCGGGGCCGACGCCGCGATGCAGCCGGAGGACTCGGTACCAGGCCACGTCGTCGGCGGGGTTGTCGAGCAGGCGCCCGGCGGCCACGAAGTCCTTCACGTGCGCAGCCTCCAAGAAGCGCAACCCCCCGTACTTCCGGTACGGCACCTTCCGGACCGACAGTTCGACCTCGATGAGGTCGCTGTGGTGGCCGGCACGCACGAGCACGGCCTGATGGCGGAGCGGCACCCCCCGCTCGTGGGCCTCGAGGATGCGGTGGACGACTGCGCGCGCTTCAGAGCCGGCGTCGTAGCAACGCCGCAGGGTCGGCTTCGTCCCTGTGCCGCGGGTCGACTCGAGACGGATCTCCGCGTCGCCGGGCCGTCCGGGTCGGAGCACGTTGGCGCTGTCGAGCACCGCCTGGCGCGAGCGGAAGTTCCGCTCGAGGCGGATCAGCGTCGCGCCCGGGAAGGACTCGACCACGCGGCGCAGGTGGACGGGATCCGAGCCGCGGAAGCCGTAGATCGCCTGCGCCTCGTCGCCGACGACGGTGAGTCCCTTGCCGCCCGGGGCGAGGAGTTGCACGATCTCCACCTGCAGCGAGTTCAGGTCCTGGTACTCATCGACGAGGACGTGGCTGACGCCGGCAGCGAGGTCGTGCCCGAGGGACGGGTGGCGGAGCAACGCTCGCCAGGAGAGCAAGAGGTCGTCGAAGTCGAGGAGGGCGGACTGCCGCTTGCGTGCGGTGAAGTCGCGGAAGAGACCGGCGATCGCATCGAGGTGCGGCTCGCACCACGGGTACTCGGCCGGCACGATCTCGCGGAGCGGGCGCTCGTTGTTGATGCAGCGCGAGTAGATGTCGACGAGCGTCGCGGTCCTCGGAAAGCGGGCTGCCGTTCCGTTCAGGTCGTGGTCTCCGCGCACGAGGTCCATGAGGTCGCACGATCCGGCCGGGTCGAGCACGCCGAAGCCGGAAGGCAAGCCGAGGACGTCCGCGTACGCCGCGATCTGCTGGTGCGCCACGGCGTGGAAGGTCCCGCCCCGAGGCCGCTGTGCCTCCCGCGTGCTCGCTAGCGCCGCCGCACGCGCCAGCATCTCCTCGGCCGCCCTTCTCGTGAAGGTGAGGAGCAGGATCCGCTGCGGCGCCACGCCGCGCTCCAACAGGCAGGCCACTCTCGACGTGAGCGTCCTCGTCTTGCCGGTGCCGGCACCGGCAAGGATCACGAGCGGCCCGTCGCCATGCGTCGCCGCCTGCAGCTGCGCCTCGTCGAGGCCATCGTCCCACGCGCGGTGAGCGTCCCCACCAAACATATGTTCGTCAGTGTAGCCCGGGGTCGCTCCGGATGGGTCTTAGGGGCGCTCGGCCCTGTCGCGAAAGCAGCGTCGCCCTCGTAGGCTCGCGGTCCATGACTGACTCGCCGCACGCCCCCCACGCACTCGAGCCAGAGCCTGCCTCGCCGCCACCGTCCCCGCGCACGCTGGGCGAGCTGCGCGCCTCGAGCTGGCATTCGCTCCCTGTCAAGCAGGAGATGCGGAAGAACCTCCTCGCCCGCATCGGGGAGGGCCGCCCGATCGTGGAGGGCGTGCTCGGCTACGACGACACGGTCCTGCCGGCGATCGAGCAGGCCATCATCGCCGGCCACGACATCATCCTCCTCGGCGAACGCGGCCAGGCGAAGAGCCGCATCATCCGGTCACTGGTCAACCTGCTCGACGAGTGGTCGCCGACCATCGCCGGCTCGGAGATCAACGACGACCCGTTCGCGCCGGTCTCCCGGTATGCGCGTGACCTCATCGCCGAGCACAGGGACGACACGCACATCCGCTGGGTCCACAGGTCGGAGCGCTACGGGGAGAAGCTCGCAACCCCCGACACCTCCATCGCCGACATCATCGGCGAGGTGGACCCTATCAAGGTCGCCGAGGGCCGCTACCTCTCCGACGAGCTGACCATCCACTACGGGCTCGTCCCGCGCACTAACCGCGGGATCTTCGCCATCAACGAGCTGCCAGATCTCGCCGAGCGGATCCAGGTCGGCCTCCTCGACGTCCTCGAGGAGCGCGACGTCCAGATCCGCGGGCACAAGGTCCGCCTCCCCCTCGACGTGATGCTCGTCGCCTCGGCGAACCCGGAGGACTACACGAACCGTGGACGGATCATCACGCCGCTCAAGGACCGTTTCGGAGCGCGCGTCCGCACCCACTACCCGCTCGATGTCGACACCGAGCTGACGATCATCAACCAGGAAGCGGCCCGGCTCGACGACGTCGGCGTCCGCGTCGAGGTCCCGCCGTTCATGGCCGAGATCGTCGCTCGCATCAGCCAGGCCGCCCGGCGCTCGCCGCGGGTGAGCCAGCGCTCCGGTGTATCGGTCCGGCTCAGCGTCGCGAACTACGAGACGCTGGCGGCGGCAGCAGTGCGCAGGGCCGTGCGCCAGGGTGAGCACGAGGCCGTCCCGCGGGTGAGCGACCTCGACTCGCTCCTCTCCTCGACCCTCGGCAAGCTCGAGATCGAGTCGCTCGAAGAGGGGGAGGACGAGGAGATCGTCGACAAGCTCGTGAAGGCGGCGGTCCTCCAGACCTTCCGCGAGAGCTGCCCGACAGAGCAGCTCGGGCAGGTGGTCGGGGGCTTCGAGGACGGGAAGATCGTCCACGCGGGACCCGACCTGTCCTCGGCCGACTACATCGCCGTGCTCGACACCGTCCCGGCGATGCGACAGCCCGTGCTCGCGATGGCCGGCTCCGAGAGCCCGGGCGCCGTCGCCAGTGCGGTCGAGCTCGTCCTCGAGGGCCTCCACCTGACGAAACGCCTCAACAAAGATGCCGCCGGCCCGCGGGCCACGTACCGGGCGAGGGCGTGACCCCCGGGTGAAGCGGTACAGCTACTCCCGCTGGGACGGCACGCAGGCCGGCTTCGACCTCGACGCTGACGCCGTGCTCTCCGAGATCAACGACGACCTGCTCTACCACGGAGATGTGAACGCGGCGCTGCGGCGGCTGCTGCAGCAGGGCTTCCGGGACCGCCAGGGCCGTGACGTCGCCGGGCTGCGGGAGCTGCTCGAGCGGTTGCGCGAACGCCGGCGCCAGGAGCGCGAGCAGTTCGACCTCGGCGGCGTCTACTCCGAGATCGCCGAGGAGCTCGAGTCGGTCGTCCGGCAGGAGCGCGACGCGCTGTCCGAGCTCGCCACGGAGGCGGCGCAATCGGGAGACCAGCGACGCAAGGAGGTGACGGACGAGGTCGTGGCCGACCGGCAGATGCAGCTCGGCCTGCTCCCCGACGACCTCGCCGGCAAGGTGCGCCAGCTCTCGTCGTACGAGTTCACCTCGAGTGAGGCGCGCGAGCGTTTCGAGGAGCTCATGGAGCGCCTGCGCCAGGAGGTCGTCCAGTCGTACCTCGACCAGGCGGCCGGTGCCATGCAGTCGATGGGCCCGGAGGAGCGAGACCGCCTCCGGCAGGCTCTCGATCGCCTCAACCAGATGATCGAGCAGAGGGAGGCGGGGGAGGAGCTGGACCCGAGTTTTGAGCAGTTCATGTCGGAGTTCGGCGACTTCTTCCCCGGTGACCCGCAGAACCTCGACGAGCTCCTCGAGCAGTTGGCGAACAGGATGGCCGCCACCTCGGCGATGCTCGCCTCGATGACGCCCGGACAGCGCGAGCAGCTCCAGTCGCTCATGGACGAGCTCCTCGGCGACCTCGACCTGCACTGGCAGATCGACCGCCTCGGGGCGAACCTGCGCTCGATGTTCCCGGATGCGCCGTGGGAGCGTCGGGTCGGTTTCTCGGGTGGAGACGCGCCGGGGCTCGCCGAGGCCTCCGACATCTTCCAGCGCCTCGCCGACCTCGACCAGCTCGAGCAGCTGCTGTCGGGTTCGCCCCAGCCTGGGGCCTTGTCCGAGGTCGACCTCGAGCGCGTGCGCGAGCTGCTCGGCCAGGATGCGTCGGCTTCGCTCGCCGAGCTAGCCCGCCTCGGCAAGCGCCTCGAGGACGCCGGTCTCGTTGAGAACCGTGAGGGTCAGCTCGAGCTGACGCCTCGCGGCCTCCGCCGCATCGGGCAGCGGGCTCTGCGGGAGCTGTTCTCGCGGCTGTCGAAGGACCGGCTCGGTGGCCACGAGCTCATCCAGACCGGCCAGGGCAACGAGCGTGCCGAGAGCACGCGACCGTACGAGTTCGGCGATCCCTTCAACCTCGACATCGAGCGGACCGTCCGCAACGCCATCAGGCGGGAGGCCGAGCGTCTCGATGCGGAGGGTGGCGCCGCCGGCGTTGGTGCTGGTGGGGGTGCTGGCGCCCGAGCCGGTGTGCGGTTTCCTGTCCGGCTGCATCCTGACGACTTCGAGATCGAGCGGACCGAGCACCTCACCCAGTGCTCGACGGTGCTCCTCGTCGACCTGTCCCTCTCGATGCCGATGCGCGACAACTTCCTCGCCGCGAAGAAGGTCGCCATGGCGCTGCACTCGCTCATATCGAGCCAGTTCCCGCGTGACTACCTCGGGATCGTGGGCTTCTCCGAGGTCGCCCGCGAGATCAAGCCGCAGGAGCTTCCGGAGGTCTCCTGGGACTTCGTGTACGGGACGAACATGCACCACGCGTTCGTGCTCGCTCGCCGCATGCTCGCCCGGCAACACGGGACGAAGCAGATCGTGATGATCACCGACGGCGAGCCCACGGCGCACCTGTTGGAGGACGGCCACGTCTTCTTCAACTACCCACCGGTGCGCGCGACTGTCGACGCGACGCTCGCCGAGGTCCTGCGCCTCACGCGCGAGGGGATCCGGCTGAACACGTTCGCCCTCGATGCGACCGGGCACCTGCGCGAGTTCGTCGAGACGATCACCGAGATCAACAGGGGTCGTGCGTTCTTCACGACTCCGGAGACGCTCGGCGACTACGTCCTCGTCGACTTCATCGAGCACCGGCGGGCCATGGGGATCGGAAGCCGGCGCTCGGGCGGCGCCGAAGGGCTCGGCGGACGGCGCCGCCGCCTCGCCTGAGCGCGGCGCGGGCCGTGCGCGGTCGCGTCAGTCTCGCCTTCGAGGCCGCGCCGTACCATCATCTGGCGGCCACCGTCGCGTAGCAGCGACGGGCAGGGACTTTCGGCCCTGGCCGCTCGCCGCAAGCGCCGCGCATGGTGGGACCATGCCACCTTCCACCCATCCCGGCACTGCCCCGGCAGCGTTGTGGCGCCGGGCGGCGCTGCTGGCGGCCGCGGCTGCTGCAACCGCCGGCCTGGCGGGGTGCTCGAGCAGGCCGAGCTCGAGCGGACCGTCCACCTCTGCCCCGGCTACGACCATCCCGAACACGAGCCCGAGCCCGAGCCCGAGCGGCCCGTCCATCACGGTGATGACTCGGAACATGTACTTCGGCGCCGACCTCTCGCCTCTCTTCAGCGCCACAGCTGCGCAGCTCGGAACGAAGGCGGCCGCCGCCTACCTGCAGCTGCAGCAGTCCGACGTTCCCGCACGGCTGCAGGCCGATGCGAAGGAGATCGCTTCGGCCAAGCCCGACCTGGTGGCCCTGCAGGAAGCCGTCATCTGGAGCGAGCTCCCCTCGGGGAACAGAGCCTCGAAGGTCGTCTACGACTTCGTGACCGGCCTGAAGGCGGACCTCTCCACGCTCGGTTCTCCCTATACCGTCGCGGCCAGCTCGAATGGATTCAGCGGGGCCCTGCCGGTGCCCGGGGTCGGCCTCGTGGCCCTGCAGGACCGTGACGTGATCCTCGTGCGCGCCCATGACAGCCGCCTCTCGGTGTCGCATCCGACGAATGGCATCTACCGCCACTACTTGACGGTGCACGTCGCCGGGTTCGCCATCAAGGTCAAGCGAGGGTGGGCGGCCGTCGACGCGAGCGCCGGCGGGCGGCAGTTCCACGTCATCGCCACGCACCTCGAGGCTTACAGCAATCCCGTGCGCGACGCCCAGGCTCAGGAGCTGCTCACGCTCGTGCGCGACGACTCGGAGCCGACGCTCGTGCTCGGCGATGTCAACTCGCCGGCTTCCGGTGCCGGCAGCGCGACCTACGACGCCGTGCGCAATGCCGGCCTCGGCGACGCCTGGGCGGCGGCGAATCCCGGAGCCTCCGGCTTCACCTGCTGCCGGGCAGCCGACCTGCGCTCGGGCTCGCTCACCCAGCGGATCGACATGATCTTCACGCGTGGCGCCTTCAAGGTCGGCCGGGCCTGGTTGGTCGGAGCCGCCCCGTCGGACCGCACGCCCGGCGGGCTGTGGCCTTCGGACCACGCCGGCGTGGTCGCCACGCTCGTGCCTCCGGCCTGAGCCGCGCATCCCGCGACCGGGACGGCCCAGAGCCGTCAGAGACGACAGGGGAACGATTGGCGCGAACCCGAGGAGAGTTAGCCGTCTTTTTGCCGGTCAAGTCTCCTCGGGTTCGCGCCTATCGATTCGCGCTGGCGCTGCGCTGAGCGCTTGCCTCGAGGCCGAAACGCAGTCGTCGCCTCCCCGGACGTTGCACCCACTCCCGCCGTCTGCTGCTGGACGCCGCTTGCTAGGGGAACATCGCGAGGCCCGAGATCTGTGCAGTGAGCTGTGACTTCGACACGCCGCCGAAGTTCGGCGCGCTGCCGAGGGCATAGACCGAGCCGTTCGCGCCGGCGGCCCAGAGGCCGTTCCCATAAGCGTCGACAGCGATACCGGTGATCGGCGGCGTCGGGCTCTTCACACTGCCGTACGACTTGGCGTCACCGAAGCAGTAGACGTGGCCGGCCGTGTTGACGAGGTAGTACCCCTTCCCGTTCAGCGTCGGCGACATGGCCGAGATGGTGCCGGAGACCGCTCCCTGGCCGCTTATGGCCGAGTAGGTCTTGGCATCGCCGAAGGCGTACACCTTGCCCGCCGAGGTCACCATCCAGTAGCCCTTCCCGTCAGGGGTGACGGCCGCGCCGACGACCCCCGAGAGTGACTTGCTGCCGTACGCCTTGGCGTCGCCGTACCGGAAGACGGCGCCCGCCGAGGTGACGAGCCAGTATCCCTTGCCGTCGTGGGTGGGGAGCAGGGTGACGACGCCGGCCGGCTTCCCGGACTGGTCGGCCGAGTACTGCTTCGCGTCGCCGAAGGCGTAGACGGCAGAGCCGGCGGTCGTGCCGGTGCCGGACGTGACGATCCAGTAACCGAGGCCGTCCGGCGTGTTGGCGATGGCGACGACGGGTGAGGCGGGCTTGATGTGCTTCTTCGGGAGCGAGCCGTAGAACCCTGCCCCGCCGAAGTCGAACACCCCGCCGTCCTGGCCGACCATCCGGTAGCCCTGTTCCTGCACGAGCAGCTTGACAGCCGAGGACTGTGAGCCTCCGAGCGTGCTCGAGCCGAGGAACTTCGCAGTGATGCTGTAGGAACTTGGGCTGCTGAACGAGTAGTTCAACGTTGCGATGCCACTCGAGTTGAGCGAGACGGCGGTCCCCATCTTCTTCAAGCCGTTGAAGAACTCGACCTTGCCGGACGAGACGGCCTTGCCTGAGGTGGTCTTCACCGTGGCGGTGAACTTCACCTTGATGTTGGTGAGGACGCGGCCGGTGGACTCCTTGATCGCCGTCTTCGACCCGAAGGACTTCACGGTGATGCTGGAGGTGCCCTGCGAGGCGCCGAAATCGGTCGAGGACGGGTAAGT
>JAKCCH010000044.1 GCA_021838945.1 Actinomycetes bacterium | reverse complement strand
ATCGGTTGGATTCGCCGAGGTCCCGGGGGATCATGCTGGCGTCGGTCACGCTGCTCGCCCTGTTCGGCGTGCTGCTCGTCCTCAACCGGTTGACGTGGGTGACGAGCGAGCTCGAGGGCTGGATGCGAGCGATCGGGCTCGGGAGGCTGGTGAACGCAGGATGACCACTGAAGGAAGCGACGAGACCCACCGGGGGCACGGAGCCGAAGAGCTCCACGACGCGCCTTTTGGCCGCAGCGAGCTCGCATCCCTGCCGGCGTCCGAGGCGGCGCGGCTGCTCGAACGGAGGGAGATCACATCGGTCGAGCTCGTCGAGCAGCTGGTCGCCCGCATCGAGGCGATCGACCTGCCCGGAGGCGGGGGCGGTGCGAACGTGGCGTTGCGCAGCGTGCTCGAGCTGGCGCCGGACGCGCTCGAGCGTGCGGCGGCGCTCGACGCCGAGCGAGCAGCCGGACGGGTACGGGGCGCCGCGCACGGCTTGCCGGTGCTCGTGAAGGACAACATCGACACCGTGGCGCCGCTGCACACGACCGCCGGCTCCTTCGTGTTCGGCGGCTCGTCTCCCGGATCGGACGCCACCGTCGTATCTGCGCTGCGTGCAGCCGGTGCGATCGTCCTCGGGAAGGCGAACCTGTCGGAGTGGGCCAACTTCCGGAGCCGCCCCTCGTCGAGTGGCTGGAGCGCTGTGGGCGGGCAGGCACGGAATCCGCATGTGCTCGATCGCACGCCGGGCGGATCCTCGGCCGGTTCGGGCGCCGCCGTGGCAGCCCGCCTCGCCCCTCTCGCCGTCGGGACGGAGACCGACGGATCGATCCTCTGCCCAGCCGCGGCCTGCGGCGTGATCGGGCTCAAGCCCACGGTGGGGCTCGTGAGCAGGACCGGCATCGTGCCGATCTCCGAGTCCCAGGACACGGCGGGCCCCTTCGCACGTTCCGTCGAGGATGTAGCGCTCCTGCTCGAGGTGCTCAGCCGTGCCGTCGACGACGGAGAGGATCGTCACGCGGTCTCGGCGGGCCGCCCTCGCGGCCACGAGCCGCACTACGTCGCGCTGCTCGGTGACGGCAACCTGCGAGGCGTGCGTGTCGGCGTGCTGCGAGAGGGCGGCTTCACCGATTATCACCCGCCGACGGATCGCGTCTTCGAGACCGCTCTCGCTGCGTTGCGCGAGGTCGGTGCGGAGGTGGTGGACGGGATCAGCCTGCCGAACGGTCCGCTCAACTCCGGCGACGACGAGATGATCGTCCTGACACACGAGTTCCGCAGCGGCCTCGACCGGTATCTCGAGCGCCGGGCCGAGCAGGCGGGGGAAGGCGAGCAGCGGCGTCTCCCTCGGACGATGGAGGACGTCATCACCCACATCGAGCAGTCCCGTGAGGAGCGCGCCGACCTGTTCGGCGCGGAGCTGCTCTCCCGCTCGGCCGCGACGGCCGGCATCGGCGCGGACGTCTACCGGGAAGCGTGGGAGCGGAACCGGGAGCGGTCCCGCTCGAAAGGGCTGGACCTGCTGTTCCAGGACGTAGACGTGATCGTCGTCCCGGCCATGTCACCGCCTTGGGTCATCGACCACGTCGCCGGCGATGCCGTCGCCGGAGCGGGATGGTCGCCACCGGCGGTCGCCGGCTACCCGTCGGCGACGATGCCCATGGGCACGGTGGGAGGCTTGCCCGTCGGCGTCGCCATCTGGGGTCCACCGTGGTCGGAGGCCCGGTTGCTCGAGGTGATGTTCGCGCTGGAGCGCTGCCTCGGGACGTCCGTCACGAGCCCCATGCCGGCGTTCGTGCCGAGCGTCAGCATCCAGGCCTGAGGCTGGCGCGCCGGGCCGGCCGGCACGGTCAGTCCCGGGCGAGCTCCCGGACCATGAACGGCAGGATCCCTCCGTGCCGGAAGTACTCAGCCTCGCTCGGGGTGTCGATGCGGAGCTTGACGTGGAACTCCGTGTCGCCCGCGCGGACCGTCACCTCCCGGCCGACGAGCTCGCCGCCGGCGGCACCGGCCACGCCGGTGATCGAGAACACCTCCTCGCCTGTCAACCCGAGCGACTCGACCGAGTCTCCCGGGCTGAACTGGAGCGGCAGCACGCCCATGCCGACGAGGTTGGACCGGTGGATCCGCTCGAAGCTCTCTGCGATCACCGCCCTCACGCCGAGCAGCGACGGCCCTTTTGCCGCCCAGTCGCGGGACGATCCCGACCCGTACTCCTTGCCGGCGAGCACGACGAGCGGCACCGACTCGGCGCGGTAACGCTCGGCAGCCGCGTAAATCGTCATCTCCTCGCCGTCGGGGAGGTGGCGAGTCACACCGCCCTCGGTATCGGGGGCCAACCGGTTGCGGATCCGGATGTTCGCGAAGGTGCCCCGGATCATCACCTCGTGGTTGCCCCGGCGTGACCCGTAGGAGTTGAACTCCGCCACCGGCACCCCGTTCGCGATGAGCCACTCACCGGCGGGTCCGCTCGCCTTGATCGACCCGGCAGGTGAGATGTGGTCGGTGGTGATGCTGTCGCCCAGCACGGCGAGCACCCGTGCTCCGGCCACGTCGGTCGGCGCCGCAGGCTCCGCCTCCATCCCGTCGAAGTACGGCGGCTTTCGGACGTAGGTCGACGAGCCGTCCCACGCGTAGCGGTCGCCGGTCGGCACGTCGAGGCCGCGCCAGCGGTCGTCACCCGCGAACACATCCGAGTAGTCCCGCTCGAACAGGTCGGACGCCAAGCTTCGGCGGGCAACCTCGTACACCTCCTGCACGCTCGGCCAGATGTCGCGCAGGTACACCGGCTCACCGTCACGGCCGGTCCCGAGCGGCTCGTTCACGAGGTCGAGCGTCATGGTCCCGGCGAGCGCATAGGCGACGACGAGAGGGGGGGACGCCAGGTAGTTCATCCGCACGTCGGGATGGATGCGCCCTTCGAAGTTGCGGTTGCCCGACAGCACCGCTGCGGCGGCGAGTTGGTGCTCGTTGATGGCAGCCGAGATCTCGGGGAGGAGCGGTCCGGAGTTGCCGATGCAGGTCGTGCAGCCGAAGCCGACGAGCTCGAAGCCGAGTGCATCGAGAGCATCCTGCAGCCCGGCGCGCTCGAAGTAGTCGATGGCGACCCGAGATCCGGGCGCGAGCGAGGTCTTCACCCACGGCTTGGAGGTCAGCCCACGCTCGACGGCCTTCTTCGCGAGCAACCCGGCGGCGAGCATGACCTGCGGGTTGGAGGTGTTCGTGCAGCTCGTGATGGCGGCGATCACCACATGCCCGTGGTCGAGCTCGAACTCGGTCCCGTCGGCGAGACGCACCGGCACCGGCGCCCCAGTGGCTGCCCCGGCGGGAAGTGAGGAGGGCAACACCTCGAAGAAGCGCTCCTTCGCCTCCGCCAGCCGCACCCGGTCCTGTGGCCGTGCCGGGCCGGCAAGGCTCGGCTCCACCGACGACAGGTCGAGCTCGAGATGCTCGTCGTACTGTGGCCGCGCCTCGGGGTCGTGCCACAGGCCCTGTTCCTTGGCGTACGCCTCGACGAGGCGGCGGAGCTCGGGCGGCCGGCCGGTGAGCTCGAGATAGCGCAGCGTCTCGGCATCGATCGGGAAGATCGTCACCGTGGACCCGTACTCAGGTGACATGTTGCCGATGGTGGCCCGGTTCTCGAGCGGAACGCTCGCGACGCCGGGGCCGTAGCACTCGACGAACTTGCCGACGACGCCGTGATGCCGGAGCAGCTCGGCGATCGTCAGCACGAGGTCGGTCGCCGTCGTCCCCTCGGGCAGGTCACCATGCAGCCGGAGGCCGACGACAGGCGGAACGAGCATGGAGATCGGTTGTCCGAGCATGGCGGCCTCGGCCTCGATCCCTCCGACTCCCCAGGCGAGGATGCCGAGCCCGTTCACCATCGGCGTGTGCGAGTCGGTCCCGACGAGGCTGTCGGGGTACGCCTGGCCGTCGGAGTCGGTGAAAACCACCCGTGACAGGTACTCGAGGTTGACTTGGTGGCAGATGCCGGTGCCGGGAGGCACGACGCGCAGATCAGAGAACGCCTGCTGCCCCCACCTCAAGAAACGGTACCGCTCCCGATTCCGCTCGTACTCGAGGCCCGTGTTGATCGCGAGAGCGTCCTTTCGCGCGTAGGCGTCGGCGACGACGGAGTGGTCGATCACGAGGTCGACCGGGATCTGCGGGTTGATCCGGTCCGGCTTGCCCCCGAGCTGCTCGATGGCGTCGCGCATGGCGGCAAGGTCGACCACACAGGGCACGCCGGTGAAGTCCTGCAGCAGGATCCGCGCCGGTGAGAAGGCGATCTCCTGCTCTGCACCGGCGCCTGACCCAGACGACACGGCACGGGAGCTCGCGAGCGTCTCGATGTCGCGAGCCGAGACGTGGAGGTCGTCCTCGTGGCGGAGCAGGTTCTCGAGGAGGAGCTTGATCGAGTACGGGATCGTCGCGAGATCGCAGTAGGACGACAGGGAATCCAGGCGGACGATGCCGTACTGCTCGTCGCCGACCTGCAGAGACCTACGTGCGCCGAAGGTGTCCATGGTGTGGAGGCTATCTACGGTCCGGGAGCCGTCTGCCGTGGTCGGTACCAGGAGATCGCCCGCTGGCTCGGGGACAAGGAGGACATGGGCGAGGGTTGAGCTCGTCGCGCACCCGTTGCAGCATCGCCGAGAGCAGTCGCCGCTCGTCAGGGGTGAGCGTGGTCTCCAGCAGCTCCGCGATGCGCCGCTGATGAGCCGAGAGCGCCTCGTCCGCGCGCCTCGCCCCGTCGGGGGTGAGGCATGCGAACGACCCCCGGCGGTCGTCGCTGCAACTCATGCGCTCGACGAGACCTGCCCGGCACATCCGGTCGACAGCGCGCGTGAGCCCGCTCGGAGTGAGCGACGCGCGGGCGGCGAGATCGCTCATCCGCAGCCGGCCATCCTTTGACCTGGCGAGGCTGATCAACAGCTCCGCGCTCTGAGGAGGCAGCCCGAGCTCACGCTCCCATCTCACTCCGACGAGCCGTCGGAAGGCACCGGCTGCCTCGAGCACGAGCCTGACGAGTGCCACCGGATCCTCGCGCGCGTCCGCCCCTGCCCGCGTGTCCACCACGGGATCCGAGCCTACCCGGCGCCGTTGGAAGTACTTGCGTGGGAAAGGAGTACTTCAGTCACGCCGTTCCGGGGCTGAGTACGCTCGCCGTATGGCCCGGTCTTCGCCGCCGTTGGGCAAAAAGGCCACGCTCCCGTTTCTCGAGCACCTCGTCGCGTCGCTGCCGGCCGCTTTGTTCGTGGTCGACCGAGGCGGGAAGGTTCTGCACGTGGCGGGCGCCCTCGCGTCCATCGCGACGCGCACAGCGGAGCAACTCGTCGGCCGTCAACTCGTCGAGTTCGTCGACGAGTCCGAACGGCCGAGGGCGGCCGAGCTCCTCTCGGTAGTCGCCGCGAGCCCCGAGAACGAGACCGTCGGCCCGGTGCGCATCACCTATTTCGACGACGACAGGTCCAAGCGCTCCACCGAGGTCTGGGGGATCAACCGGCTGGGGGATCCCGAGATCGGTGGCATCTGCGTGCTGCTCCTTCCCGAGAGCGCGTACGACCGCTTCGACCAGGTCCTCATGAGCATGGTCTCCGGCGTCTCACTCGAGCAGACGTTCGGGAGCATCGCCCAGGCTCTCCGCTACCCGCCGGTCCACGCCGAGAGCTTCTTCCTGATGCCGGGACAGGATGACCGCAGCGTGTTGAGAGCACCGGATCTCGCCGAGGTGCCGGGGCCACCGGGACCGGGGCCGTGGGACGACGTCTGGGAGACGGCCGAGCCCATGCTGCACGTCAAGGTCAGCCAGTTGACCGGGCCGCTCGGGGACGCTGCCAAGAAGGCCGGCTTCTCATCGGTCGCCTGCTTTCCCGTCCACCGCAACGTCGACGGGCACGCCGGCGCCTGCATCGTCGTCTGGCTGCGCAGTCCGAGCCCACCCGCACTCAACTCGCACATGGCTATCGAGCGAGCCGGAGTGATCGCCTCCCTCGCCATCTCGCGCTCCTCCGAGGAGGCTGGGCTCAAGGACGCTGCCTACCGGGACGTGTTGACGGGGTTGGGGAACAGGCGGAGTTTCTTCGAGGTGCTGGAGCGGCAGGTCCAAGAGGGTGAGCAGCCCGCAGTGCTCTACATCGACCTCGACGGGTTCAAGGCCGTCAACGACTCCTTCGGCCACCTCGCCGGTGACGCCGTGCTCCGCGTGACCGCCCGGCGACTCGCCTCTGTGATGCGACCGACGGACGAGGTCGCGCGGCTCGGAGGAGACGAGTTCGCCGTGATCTGCGCCGGAGGCGTCACCCGTGATCAGGTCGTGTCGATCGCCGAGCGCGTCGTCGGCCAGCTCAACCGGCCGCTCTCGGTCGGGGACGGGCAGACCGTCGACTGCGGCGCCTCCGTCGGCATCGCTGTCGATCTTCCTGTCGGCACCCCTGCCGACGCCGTCATCGGGCACGCGGACCGCGCCCTGTACGAAGCCAAGGCGAAGGGCCGTGGGCAGTGGTCTCTCGCCGACCGGGATTGACCGCCGGCATCCACGCCTCACCACCGACGACAACCGCTCTCGACTCACCACGAACACCTGGAGGTATCCGATGTCCCGCTATCGCGTAGTCCGGGCTCTTCTCGCTACCGCTGCGGGGGCGCTGCTCCTCGCGGCCTGCGGTGGAGGAGGGGCTTCGAACGGAATCTCCGCGAAGTCGGCGAACGAGATCCTCTCCGCCGTGGTGAAAGCCGTCGACGCGGCGCAGTCGGCACACGTGACCGGCCATCTCGTCAACGGCGGCCGGACGGCCGATCTCGACTTGACCCTGTTCAAGAACGGTGACGTCGACGGCACCTTCGGCGTCGGCGGGGGGAACGGGAGGATGCTCGTCGTCGGCAAGAGCGAGTACTTCAAGGGGTCGACGAACTTCTGGCAGAACCTCAGCTCCTTCGGCGGTTCCGCCCTTCCGCAGTCGACCGCCTCGCGCCTCGCCGGGAACTGGATCAAGGTACCCGGCGGATCGTCCGGCCTCGGCGCGTTCTCGCTGCAGGGCTTGGGCAAGTCGCTCGCGACGGGCACCTCGAAGCACCCGCCGAAGAGGGCCGGGACGAAAACTGTCGACGGCCAGTCGGCGGTCGGCATCACCGAAGCCGGCCAGGGGACCATGTGGGTCGCGACCACCGGTACCGCCTACCCGATCGAGCTCGTGAAGATCACCGGGAAGAACACCGAGCGCATCACGTTCAGCAGTTGGAACGAGGGCTCGCCTCCGAGCGCGCCGTCCGGTGCGAAGACGATCCAGCAGCTGCTCGGGCTCGGCTGAAGTCGACAGGCCACAGCGGTGGTGCCGACTCATGGTGGCACCAGGGGAGTGCAGCGGTGACTGGGTTGACCATAAGAATGGAGTTGTTCTAGAGTAGCTGCCGTGACGACGGTTTCGCTGAGCTCGACGACCCCTTTCGAGGGCGCCCTCCGCGACGCCGGCCTGCGGGTGACCGCGCCACGCCTCGCTGTGCTCGAAGTGCTGACGTCCTCGCCGCATTCCGACACCGAGACCGTGATCGCGCTCGTGCGCGAGCGGCTCGGCGCGGTCTCGCCACAGGCCGTCTACAACGTGCTCGCAGCTCTCGTCGAGGCCGGGCTCGTGCGCCGGATCGAACCGGCCTTCAGCCCCGCGCTCTACGAGGTGCGCGTGGGCGACAACCACCACCACGTGGTCTGCCGTCGCTGCCTCGTGACCGTCGACGTCGACTGCGTCGTCGGGCGACGCCCTTGTCTCACTCCATCCGACGCACACGGCTTCGGCGTCGACGAGGCCGAGGTGACGTTCTGGGGCCTGTGCCCCGATTGCCAACAGCGAAAGGAAGTAAAGCCATGAGCGCCCCGACCGACAGCGCCGGCACTGCCGACCGCCCCGACCGCGCCGACCGCCCGGTCACCACGACCGACGCCGGCATCCCTGCCGAGAGCGACGAGCACTCGCTCACCGCCGGCCCCGACGGGCCGATCCTCCTCCAGGACCACTACCTCATCCAGAAGATGGCGCACTTCAACCGGGAGCGCGTCCCCGAGCGTGTCGTCCATGCGAAGGGCGGAGGCGCGCACGGGTTCTTCGAGGTGATCGGGAGCGATGCCGCCGAGTGGACGAAGGCCGACTTCCTGCAGCCGGGAAAGCGCACGCCGGTGTTCGTTCGCTTCTCGACGGTGGCGGGTGAGCTCGGATCGGCCGACACGGTGCGGGACCCGAGAGGTTTTGCCATCAAGTTCTACACCGAGCAGGGCAACTACGACATGGTCGGCAACAACACGCCGGTCTTCTTCATCCGTGATCCTCAGAAGTTCTCCGACTTCATCCACTCCCAGAAGCGACGTGCGGACACCCACACGCGCGACAACAACATGCAGTGGGACTTCTGGACGCTCTCACCGGAGTCGGCTCACCAGGTGACGTGGCTCATGGGCGATCGCGGCATCCCGAGGACGTGGCGCCACATGAACGGGTACTCGAGCCACACGTACATGTGGGTGAACGCGGGCGGAGAGCGCTTCTTCGTGAAGTACCACTTCAAGTCCGATCAGGGGATCGAGACCCTGGCCGACGCCGAGGCGAAGGCGATGGTGGCCGACGACGGAGATCACCACCTGCGTGACCTCAACCAGGCGATCGCGCGTGGCGATCACCCATCGTGGACGCTGCAGATGCAGGTCATGGCGTTCGAAGAGGCGGCCGACTACCGGTTCAACCCGTTCGATTTGACGAAGGTGTGGCCGCACGAGGACTACGCGCTCCACACGGTGGGGCGCATGGTGCTCGACCGGAACCCGGACGACTACTTCGCCGAGGTCGAGCAGTCGTCGTTCGAGCCGTCCAACCTCGTGCCCGGCATCGGCCCGAGCCCTGACAAGATGCTGCTCGGGCGGCTCTTCTCCTACCCGGACGCGCACCGCTACCGGATCGGGCCGAACTATTTGCAGCTGCCGATCAACGCGCCGCGCTCGTCTGTGCACTCCTACAACAAGGACGGTGCGATGGCGTACCGGAATCCCGGCGATCCTGTGTACGCGCCGAACTCGTATGGCGGGCCGGGCGCGAACCCGGCGCTCGCCGATGCGTCATGGTCGGTCTCCGGTGAGATCGTGCGCGCCGCCTATACCAAGCGCCGGGACGACGACGACTTCGTCCAGCCGCGGGCGCTCTACAGGAATGTGATGGACGACGCCGCGAAGGAACGGCTCGTGGGAACCGTCGCCGGTCATCTCGAGAACGGCGTCAGGGAGCCGGTGCTGTCGCGTGCGCTCGACTACTGGCGCCAGGTCGACGGCGACCTCGGGGCACGTGTCGCGAAGGAGCTCGCCGGCTGACCGCGGCGTCCGTCCGGCTCCGGCGCGGAACGCGGCTCGTCCGGCTTCCGGTCGATGACCCGCATCAGTGCGGTGACGGTCGGCCACCCGGGCCGCCCGGCGATGGCCGACGAGACGAGCTCGGCGGCGGTGACACCGGGGTCGATACCCGGGCAGTGGCGGCGCAGGATCTCGGCTACTTCGCGCTGGAGTTGGCTCTTGATGCCTATGCCGACCTCCGCCTGGTGGGATTCGATCACCAACCTCGCCCCCGGCAGCAGCTCGACCGTGTCGCGCAGACGCCGGAGGAGGCCGAGCATCATCGCCAGCTCTGCTGCCGGGACAGCGCTTCCGTCCTCGTGGGGCTCGAGTGAAGCCATGAGGGACCCGCCGGCCAACACCTGAGTCCAGATCACGCTGTCGGCGAGGTCTGCCGTGGAGGGGAACAAGAACGCCGCGATCTCGCTCACCACGCCCGCCTCTTCTGCTGTCGACTCGACAGTGCGCTCGGAGCCGAGTGGCCACGAGCGCGCGGCGGACTCGACCATCCGATCGAACGCAGCCTGCCCGTCGGCGGTCTGCGGGCGCCTCGGATCGCCGAGCGCGCCGTCCTCGGTGAGGGCAAGGGCCACGGCGTACATGGCTTCGCCGACGAGGGTGCTGTCGATCGCATCGGGGTCGATGCAGTGGCGCAGCACCGCTCCGTCCACCATGGCATGGAGGATGGCAAGTGTGTGCCGCGGGTCCAAGCCGCGCCGCGGCCGGCGACCGATGAGCGACATGGCGGCGACGAGGATCGGCAGTAGGGCGTCGCTCATCTCGGAGTAGAAACGTGCCCGGATCGCCAACAGCTCCTCGCCCAGGCGGCGGTCTTCCTCGCTGATCTCGCTACCTCCGTACCATCCCGGGCTCGCCGTGATGGCGGCCGAGTGGAAGATCCAACCGACCGGTCCGCCGAGAGCGCTGTACTGCGCCTCGATGTTCGCCGTCATCGCCTCGATCAGTGCCTCCTTGAACGGGCGCTCGGCTACCACGGCGTCACCGAAGACACCTGCGATCTGGTCGGCGCTCGCGTCGAAGCCACTCCATCCCGGCCGGGCCGCGGCTCGAGCGACAGCGCGGACGATCGCGTCCTTGGACGACGCGCCCTCGCCCCGGAACTGCCGGTACGCGGTGTCCTTCGGCATGTCGACGTCGGCGCTGAGAGTCGAGGCGTTGAGGGCGGATCGCAGGAGGTCCATCGGATGCGTGAGAATGCGCGCGAGGCCGGCTTCGATGAGGACTTCGCGCTTTGCCTCCCGGTTCTGCTGTCGCTTCTCCATCGGCCTCGCTTCGAAGTCCGCGTCGAACAGAAAGCCAGCAGTCCGTACTGGTCGTCGCATTTTGGCACGAAGTTGCTCCTAGGAGTCGGCGGTGGCCATCCGTACCATCACCGGAGGGCTGGGCAGCTTGATGCTGGCCACAACGGGGGAGGTCGGCCGATGAAGATCCGTCCGTTCGCACCCGACACGAAGGACGCCGCCGCCGTTCACCGGCGCGTCAAGTGGGCCGTCCTGCCCGTGGCTGTCACATTGTGCTGCGGCACCTTGTGTTGTGGCCTTCTCGGGTTCGGCACCGGTGTGGCGGGTGCATCGAGGCGGGCGCCACTTGCGGCGCGAGCACCGTCGTTCCGACCCCATGAGTTGTTCAAGGGTGACTACATCGAGAGCGGTGGCCACAAGGTCACCGCTGGAGGTGTCATCTGGTACCTCTCCGTGACGGCCGTCAGGTCGTCCACCGAGACCTCCGTGAGCGTGATGCTGACGCGGCCGATCTCGAAGACCTCGTATGAGAGCCACGATTGGTCCGTCCACGCGCTTCCGGCCACGAGCGTCACCAGTCCCGCCAAGGGCACCTTCAAGATCGATCCGCCGAGCACCTCGACCTCTCCGCTCATGTCCGTCGACGTCACGTTCAAGAACACGAGCAGCACGGCAGCAGCCTGCAAGAGCGGGAGCGAGACCGTGTACCACGGCACCATCTCGGGCAAGGTGAAGCTCGTGACGGGATTCAGCAAGCTCGGCACGATCGGCTCGACGGCGACGGTCATCAGCTTCAACTCGCCGAACACGGCGGAGGTGGACAACGACTGCGTTCCGACGACCCTGCCGACGTGCTTCGACGGCTACACCGTTTTCGCGGGTAGCTCAGGATCGACGGGTGGCTCAGGCCTGACATCGCTTGGCGCCTTCTCGTCCGGCAACAGCGACACGGTCTCGCTGGGTATGACCGTGCCCCTGAGCAAGCCGAAGAACGCGACGCGAACTGACTTCCTGACCGCTCCGGAGCCCAGAATTACGCTCAGCGGGCAGACCCTCACCATCCCGACTTCAGGCTCGAGCTTCACCGGAAGTGCGACGGTGAGCCTCACCGGTGGCACCAAGACGTTCAAGAGCAGCTGCAAGCTCGGGACCAAGAAGTACACCGAGAAGGCGGTCACCTATACGAGCCCGCACTTCACGAACCATGACCTGGTCGCGCACATGCTGGTACCGGGGAAGGTCCTCCTCGGGAGCGTGCTCTCCAGCTCGGCGACCGTGAACACCTACTGAGGTGAACATGATCGCCACTCTGACGGCTGGATCATCGACGCGCGGTCACACACGACGGTAGGCGGCCTCCACGATCGAGTAGAGCGCGAAGGCCGCCAAGCCGGCGGCAGCGAGGGAGACCCAGAGCGGACCGAGCGGCTGGTGTGCGACCGTCTGGAGCACTTGGTCGACGCTCTTCGCCTTCGCCGGTGAGTCCTGCGCGGCGCCGAGAGTGAGGTATACGCCGACGAGGAGGATGAGCCCGCCCCGGGTGACGTCACCGATGATGCCCGTGACACGCGCACCCGCGAAGGCCCAGCCGGGCATGCGGGAGCGACGAAAGGTCCGGCGAGAGTCGTGCGCGCACGACCACACGGCGAGCGCGACACCGCCGATGATGAGTCCGGCGCCGCCGAGACCCACGAGCACCGGCCCGGCGGGCCAGCGGAGCGCCGTGGCGACGTACGGAGCCGGGTGGCTCGACGGGCCGCTCGAGCTGTTACCGGACCCCTCGAGCAGTGAGACGGCGTCTGCGCACAGCGTGAAGTAGGCGGCGGCGATGAACGACCAGCCGAGTCGCTGCCAGCCCGACGGCCGATCGCGCGAGGCGGGCTCGATGCCGGTCACGACCTGCACGAGGCGCCAGGCGCCGTAGGCCCCGAGTCCTGCGCTGAGGAGCCCGAGCAGGAACGGCCCGGCCGGATGCCTGGCGATCTCCGCCAGGGCGCCAGTGCCCGATGCCTGCGTCGGAGCGCTCCCGCGAACCGCGATGAGTGCGGCAAGCACCGCCAACACGACGTAGATGATCCCCCGGGAGAGGAGTCCGACCCGTGCGACGGGCTTCACCCAGGCTCGCGCCTCGGCTCTGGCGCGCCGGGGCGGAGTCGTCCGTTCCGCAACCTCTGCAGTGCTCGTCACCCACGGCACGTACCCCTTGCGGCCCGGGAGGGAACGCCGGTCGGCCCGCTACTCCGCCCGGGCGAGCGCCGGCTCGCGGGTATCGCCCGAGGCCTCGTTCCGGGCGGCTCGCGCTTCTTCGGCAGCCGAGTCCCAGCGCTGCTCGATGTGGCCGTACCGCCAGATCGCCAGCGCGACGACCCACGTCACCACGAACAGCCCGACGATGATGAAGCCGGCGGAGTTGATGTTGAAGTTCTGGAAGAAGGCCGCCGTGCCACCACCGAGGTTGAACTCCTGGGTGAGCAGCGCGATGAGCTCGACTGTGCCGATCAGGAACGCCACCACGACAGAAAGCCCAGTGATCGTGATGTTGTAGTACACCTTCCGGATCGGCCTCGAGAACGCCCAGCCGTAGGCGAAGTTCATGAAGCACCCGTCTGCAGTGTCGAGGAGGCTCATCCCCGCCGCGAAGAGGATCGGCAGCGAGAGGACCGCGTAGAAGGGGAGGCCGCTCTCGACCGCTGTGCCCGAGATGATGAGGAGGCCGACCTCGGTGGCGGTGTCGAAGCCGAGCCCGAACAGCACCCCGATCGGGTACATCTTCCACGGCGAGTCGATGCGCCTCGCGAGGCGCCCGAGGAAGCGATTCATGAGGCCGCGCTTGTTGAGCTGCTCCTCGAGCGCATCGTCGTCGTAGAGGCCTTGGCGCATCTCCCGGAATACGCGCACGATCGACACGAGGACGACGACGTTCAGGGCCGCGATCAGGTAGAGGAACAGCCCGGAGACCGAGGTGCCGACGATGTTCGTCAGGCGGTGCAGGTTCGAGCTGCCGTTGCTGACCTGGCCGTCGAGGGCCCGGATGCCGAAGTTGAGCAGGATCGCCAGGCTGAAGACGATCGTCGAGTGCCCCAACGAGAACCAGAAACCCGTCGAGATCGGCCGCTTCCCCTCCGCCATCAGCTTGCGCGTGGTGTTGTCGATCGCGGCGATGTGGTCTGCGTCGAAGGCATGGCGCATGCCGAGCGTGTAGGCAAGGAAACCGGTGCCGATGCCGAAGACCATCCCCTTCGCCGAGCTCTGGTGGAAGTGGTGTGCCGCTGCCGCGAACAGCAGGGAGAAACCGACCACGTGGAGCAGCAGGACGGCGCCGGCCATACCGCCCAGTCCCGTCCACTCCCGGGCTGACAGACCGTGCCGCAGCCGCTCAAGGCGAGCCATGCGTCCACCCTACCCAATTGCGAGCTGATTGCGACAGGGGTCAGTTCTCATCAGCTCGGCGGTCCGGTGCGCCGTACACTCGGCGGCACATGAGCCGCCGACAAGCCGGCGCCACAGCGGCGCCACCGGAGACCGACCCGGTCGAAGCGGTCCTCGACCTGCTCCGAGCCAAGGGAGGTCGTGTGACGACGGCCCGCCGCCAGCTGCTCGAGGCCCTCTTCGAGGCATCCGCGCACGCCACGGCCGAGGACCTCGCCGCGACCGTCCAGGCACGATCGCCCGACGTGCACATCTCGACCATCTACCGCAACCTCGACGAGCTCGAGCGGCTCGGCGTGATCGTGCACACCCACCTCGGCCACGGCCCTGCCAGCTACCACCTGGCCTCAGCACCGCACGGCCATCTCGTCTGCGAGGTCTGCGGCACCACGATCGAGGCGCCGCCGGAGCTGTTCGCGGAGCTGGGGGCGCATGCGAGGCGGCGTTTCGGGTTCGTGATCGATCCGCGCCATTTCGCCGTGCTCGGGCGATGTGAGGGATGCTCGGGGGACACAGGAGGGGGCACCACCACATGACGGACACCGCCGGCGGCCTCACGATCGTCGATCCCGAGTTCTGGCACCTGCCGCTTTCGGCGCGCATGGCCCACTTCGCCGAGCTTCGCGAGGTCGGCCCGTTCGCGAGGTTCGAGTTCGACGACCCGTTCACGAACGAAAAGGGGTCCTTCTACGCGGTCACGCGCTACGCCGAGGTCGTCGAGATCAGCCGGCGCCCGCACGACTTCTGCTCCGGGCGCGGATCGACGAGCATCATCGACATCCCCGCAGACGCCATGGAGTTCTTCGGCTCGTTCATCGTCATGGACGACCCCCGCCACGCCCGCCAGCGCGGCATCGTGTCCCGCAAGTTCACGCCGCGGCACCTCCGGGGCCTGCTCGACAGCGTCGAGGCCACATGCGACGAGGTCATCGACGAGATGTGCGAGAAGGGCGACGTGGACTTCGTGAGGGCCATCTCACAGCCCTTTCCCCTCCTCGTGATCTGCGACATGATGGGCATACCGAGGAGCGAGTTCCGCACCGTCCTCGACGCGACGAACGTGATCCTCGGTGCCGGGGACCCCGACTTCTTCCCGGGCGGCCAGGACGACATGATGATGGCCCTCATCCAAGCGGGGATGCAGCTCGCGAGCCTCATGAACGAGCTCGCCGAGGAACGGCGGGCGCAACCTGCCGACGACCTCACCTCCGCGCTCGTGCACGCGGACGTCGGCGAGGACGTGCTGGCGCCGAACGAGCTGGCGGCCTTCTTCATCCTGCTGGCGGTGGCGGGCAACGACACGACCCGGACGGGAGCGTCGCTCGGCATGCACCTCTTGGCGGAGAACCCGGATCAACGGGCGGTCTGGCAGTCGGACGTCGACGCTCTCACGGGTTCGGCTGTCGAGGAGATCGTGCGCTGTGCCTCGCCGGTGACGTTCATGCGCCGTACGGTCACCCGCGATGTCACGCTGTCGGGTCAGGATTTCTCCGAAGGGGACAGGCTGATCCTGTTCTACGGAGCCGCCAACCGAGATCCGAGGGTCTTCCGGGATCCTGAACGTTTCGACGTGCGGCGTGACCCGAACCCTCAGATCGGCTTCGGCGGGCCGGGCCCCCACTTCTGCCTCGGGGCGCACCTCGCCCGCCGGGAGCTCTCGGTGTTGTTCCGGAAGCTCTTCGAGCGCCTACCCGACATCGAGGTGACGGGCGACCCTGTGCCGCTCCAAGCGATGGGGGTCCCGCTCGTAGGCGGGATCAAGCACCTCCCGGTCCGGTTCACGCCGGCTCGGCGCGTCGGGACCGGCCCGGGTCTCGGCGGCATCATCGACCTCGACTGAGGCGGAACCTGGCGTAGGCGTCGTCGAGCCGGCCGCTCGTCGCCAGGTCGGCGAGGAGCTCGCCGAGGAGCGGCCCGAACTTGAAGCCGTGCCCCGACGTTCCGCAACCGACGACGATCGCGCCTTCACGGTCGAGCACGAAGTCCTCGTTGGCGGTCGTGTCATAGAAGCACCGCTCGCTTGCGACCACATCCCCCTCCCACTCCGGGAAGTTCGCTCTGGCAGCCGTCCTGAGCTCGTCGAGCAGGTCTTGGTCATCCTCGAGGTTCGTCGCCGTGGCCGGGTCCACCTCGGAGCCGCGGTGGTGGAGCCCGAGCTTGTAGCGTGGCGCACCCTCGCCGCCAGGGTCGGGCAGCCCGTACCGGAGCGACTCGGCTCGATCGATCACGATCGGCCACGCTGCGGGCTCGGAGGCAAGGTAGGCGACCTGCTCGAGGGTGGAGCGCTGCGCCGGCATGCCACTCACTCCGGCGAGCGATGCCGTGCCAGCACCGGCACAGATGATCGCCGTCCTGGCGGCGATCCTGCCCTGTGGGGTCGCGACCCGGACGCCGTCGCCCTCGTCGGTGATCGATCTCACAGGCGTGTGCTCGCGCACGTCGGGAGCACCTGAGGACCGGAGCGCTGACAGGCACCGGTCTGCGCGCAGGACGGCGGATGCCGGCTCGAAGATCGCGTGACGTGGAACCACTGCGGGGTAGCGGCGTGCCACCTCGTCGGCCGGGATGCGCTCGCACGGGGCTTTGCAGACCGACATGGCGGCTTCGAGCTCGTCGAGGCGGGTGCCGAAGTTCAGCTGACCCGTCGGGACGAGCAACTGCGTCGAGGCCCCGGATTCGAGCTCTTGCCACATCGCGTGCGCCCGCATCGCGAGCCTGACGTAGAAGGGATCCTCGTAGCCGTACCGGAATATGCGGGCCGTGCCCTTGGAGCCCGCTCTCTCGTTGCCGACGGTTGCCGCCTCGAGGACGATGGCCTCTCGCCCCCGTCGACCGAGCGCACGTGCCGACGCCAGCCCGAGCAGCCCGCCTCCGACGACGACGAACTCGACCCGTTCCATGCCGCTCATCCCACCACAGGCCACGGCCACGGCCCACGCCGAACCGATCTCGCCCCTCCTCCGCGTCCTCGAGCAGGTAGCACATTGTCTGCCGACTGAACCCGTGCGCTCCCGCCGGTGGTGCCATCCTCGCAACCCGCACAACGAACGACAGGAATATCCCCGGGCGACTTCAGGTCCAGTGATGCGATCGAGGAGCGGGAACATCGACGCGATGATCACGGACGAAGCCGCGAGCCCGGCGAGGACGGTGGCTCAGTACGAGAGACCGGGGAAGCGGAAGGCGAGTCCGACCTGGGATCTGAGATGGCGGAGGTGGAGGCCCGTGACCTCAACTCCTCGAACATCGCCGTCAACTCGGGGCCGTAGGCGTCCAGCTTCACCGGCCCGATGCCCGGTATCGCCAGGAGCCCGGACTCGCTCGTCGGGAGGGCGGCAGCAAGAGCGCGCAAGGTCTTGTCGTCGAACACCGTGTAGGCGGGCTTCCCCGACGATCGCGCCCGCTCGGCTCGCCATGTTCTCAGTCGCTCGGCGGCCTCGAGGCAAGCTGGATGGCCCAGCACCACGGCCGCGTCGACGGAACTGATGCTCGATCCGAACTTCAGCCTGGTCGACGCGCTGCCGCCGCCGATGACAGCCGTCACCTCGTCCGCGTCCACCCGCACGACCTCGTATTCGTGGCCTTGCCTGGCGAAACGCAATCCGAGCGCTGCCGGAACCGTCTGCGTCGGAGGATCCGGGCGAGCCTGCCCGGGGGTCCGGGCAGCCACCCTCCGTCGTGCCGACTCGGGGCCACTCCGATGACGTCTCAGCGGGGGCTCATCGCGCGACGACTCCGACGCCGCTGTGCGCCGACCGGATGCCAGCTCTCTTGCCGGTTCCACCGCTCCTGACATCTCGGCCACGAAAGGCGATGCAGGCTCACCCGTGACGACGGTGACACTCTCCACGCAGCGGGTCAGCCCCACGTGGAAGACCCGCCGCTCCTCCTCCAGGTCCCAGGCCAGCCGGTGTGGCAGCAATCCTGACGTCGCGTGGTGGAGCACCACGTGGGGCCACTCGCGGCCCTTCACCGCATGGATCGACGCCAGGGCAACGCCCAACTCGTCCGCCGGGGCCTCGAGATGCTCGACCAGCCACGAGCCGAAGCGCACCGGCTCGGGCTCGAGCTCCGCCAGCTCGCTCAAAGCGGCCAGGTCGTCGGCGTGCGCCGCGATGATGCCGTGGTTCCACTGATCGAGCGCCTCGGCACTCGAGTCGAGACCACCGTCGCCGATTCGTGAGCGCACGACGGCCAGCATCGAGGCAGTCGTGGCCGGCGCCCGGCCCGCCGCACGGCGCACCATCGCGACGTCGGCTGCGAAGTCCCGCACCTTGTCGGATTCCCGTTCGCTGCCCTTGCCGGCGAGCCACTCGGCGAGGTCGTGCAAGCCCTCGAGGGATCGGCGCTTTGCCACGAGGTCGAGGAGCGATTGGCTCATGCCTCGTTTGGGCCGGCGAGCCGCCTCTCGCATCGAAGATCCCGGAAGAGCTCGTTCCGGTGCTACTCCGATCGACAACCAGGCGAGAGCGGCCCGCACGCCTCCACGCTGGAGAAACCGCCTGTCCGCGGCACGGTCGACCGGCACGCCGGCATGGCGGAGGAAGACCTGGACCGGGACGAGGGAGGCGTTGACGCGTGACAGCACTGCGACGTCGGTCGCCTCGGCACCGGCACCGAGCAGCTCGACCACCCTCGCCGCCGTTGTCGCGGCCGGCCGCCCGCCACCCGCGCGCACCGCGAGGAGCCCGCTCGTTCCCGCCTTGGAGGCTCGGATCGTCTTGGCTACCCGCAGCGAGTTGCGTGCGAGGAGGTTGCTCGCCGCGTCGACCACGGGTTCAGGGCAGCGGTAGTTGACCTCGAGGGGATGGTCGGCCGACCCGGGGAACCAGCGATCGAAGTCGACGAGCCACCTCGGCGTGGCACCTGCATACCCGTAGATCGTCTGGTCGTCGTCGCCGACCCCGAACACAGCGCCGGCCGGCCCGGAGAGCAGGCGGATCAGGAGCATGTGGGCGGGCGTGAGATCCTGGAACTCGTCGATGAGCAAGACCCGGGCGGCGCGCTGTGTGCGCTGGCGGAACCGAGGATCACCGAGAAGTCGCTCGATCGCTGCAGTCACCTGCTCGTCGAAGTCGGCCGCGTCCCGCTCCCGCAGCCTCTCCCGGTAGTCGCGTGCGACGCGCTCGAGGTCGGAGACGTCGCCGATCTCCTCCTCGACCTCCTCCGGATCGGCCAGGCCGAGCCGGACACGGCTCAACGCTTCGATCCACGGTGCGGCGGGATCCGTCTCGGCCCGGCGTGGGAACGCGACGAGGCCGTCCAGGATGTTGCGGACCTCCGGCTCCTCGATCGTGGCCCGCCGGCCACAGAGTCTCAGGCAGAGAGCGTTGAGCGTACGCACGCGGAGCAAAGGCAACTCGCACAGCCGGGACTGCATCTCGTTGGCGGCCCGCACGTTGTAGGCGACGAGCGCCATGGCCTCCGAGGGCAGGCCCCATCCGGCGTGCAGGAGTCGGGCACGCTCGGTGAGGACGCGGGTCTTGCCCGATCCGGCCGGGGCGATCACGCGTGCCGCTGCCCTCGGTTCCGCCACAGCGGCGAGCTGGTCGGGTGCGAGTGAGGCGCCGAGCGGCTCGGGGTTGCCGAGCGGTGACAGCGACCGGTGTTCCAGCCCGATGCGGTGCACGATCGGCATGCCGAGCAGCCCGCCGAGGGAAGCATCGAGCGGGCCACCGTCGCAGATCGCCGGTCGCCCGTCCGGCAGGACGACGTCGGACCCGCTGGATTTGCCGTCCCGGGCGCCGAGCGCAAGCGCCCGCTCGGCCCACAGGTAGCGGAGTGCTCCCTCGCGAGCATCGACCGAGTTCGCCCACACCGCGTGGTGCAGCCTCTCCCCGACGAGGTCGAGGTCGACCTCCCACTCCCACGGTTGAAGTCCGGTGATCGCCTCCGCAGGCGGCTCGTCGGGGTGATCGAGCCCGATGCCGTGCGCAAGCTCGATGATCAGCGGAGTCCGAGCTCGCCATGCCTCGGCGACAGCGTCCGCGGTGACCTCGTCTACCTTCTCGACGCGCGTCCGCTCGCACCTGTCCCAGGCCGCTGGCGCCGGCTGGCCCGGCCGGACGACGACCGAACGGCCGAGGACGAAGGGATCGGGCACCACTGAACCATCCTTGAGCGAAAGGGATGCTGGGTCGGGGTCAGTTGAGCACGCCGGTGCGCGCTCGGAGGCTCGGACGCTCGGAGCTCAGCGCCGCGGTGTGCCCCGCGGCCGGTTCGACAATGCCCATCCGGCGGCGATGCAGCCGGCCCCGAGCACGGCCGCAGCGATTCCGTACCACGTGAAGGCGAGGAGGAAGCACAGAACGACGAGGATCGCGCCGACGACGACGAGGGCCATGCCCACCGAGAGGAGCCTATGGCGGCGACTGAAAGACGTTGTGTGTAACGTCACAGGTACGTACCCGAATCGCTACACTTGCTCGTGTGGACGCAGTCATGCGGGCATTGGCCGACCCCAGTCGCCGTACGGTGCTCGAGATCCTGCGCGACCACGAGGCCACGGCAGGAGAGCTCGCCGAGGCGCTGCCGATCGCTCGCCCCGGTGTCTCGCGACATCTCCGGGTCTTGCGAGAGGCCGGGCTGGTCGACGTGCGGCATGAGGCCCAGCGGCGGATCTACCGCCTACGTCCCGAGGCGCTGGTCGAGGTCGACGAGTGGCTGGAGGCCTACCGAGCTCTCTGGCGTCATCGGCTCGACGCGCTGCACACCGAAGTCAGACGAGGAAGAAAGGCGATGGGATGACGATGATCGGAACGATGCGGGCGCTCGACCAGACACGCGGAGCGGTGCGGGTAGAGGAGCTCTATGACACCGAAATCGGCGACCTGTGGGAAGCGTGTACGGCACCGGAGCGGCTGGCACGCTGGCTCGCCCAGGTGTCGGGCAACCTCCAGGTCGGCGGCATGGTCGAGCTGACCTTCACGAGCACATGGACCGGCCCGGCAAGGATCGAAGCCTGCGACGCGCCGCACCACCTGCTGCTCACCACCGAACCGGGTACAGAGGACGAGGCTCAGCTCGAGGTGTGGCTCACCGAGGAGGGGTCCCAGACCCGATTGGTGGTAGAGGAGCGTGGCCTACCGATCGACAAGCTCCACTTCCACGGCGCCGGTTGGCAAGCGCACCTGGAGGACCTCGGACGCTCGCTCAGGCTCGACGCCTCCGTGCACCCTGAGGGCTGGTCGGCGACACAGGCCTCTCCGGACTGGCGCAGGCGCTGGGTCGAGCTGACTCCCGACTACGAGGCGATGCCGGTGGAGTGAGTCCCGACGTCATCCACCTCAGCGGCGTCACCCGGCGCCCTCGAGCTCGCTCGGTTCTACGCCGAGTCCACCATCGTGAACGCCGACCCGCTGATCACTGCTGGCTACGCGAAGCGGCCTCACGAAAGATGGCCTCGGTCTGGGCTTCCGCAGTGCTCTTCGGGGTTCACCCTCCTGGTCCGCCGGGCGCAGGTCGAGGAGTTTCATCGCCGCTCCTCAATTAGTTGGAGAAGGTCTGGAGCAAGGCGACGAGTTCGTCGCGCTTGTAGCCAGCCTGCCGAGCGAGCTCGAGAAGATCCTTGAGCATCTCCACGACCTCGACGCGCTCGGGCGTGCCAGCGACACGAATGCCGCGTCCACGCCCGACCTCGAGCAGACCCTGGTCGCGGAGGATCCTGAGCGCTCGAAGGACCGTGTTGGTATTGACGCCGAGCACCGCTGCGAGGTCCTTGGCCTGTGGGACGCGCTCGCCGGGTCGCACCTCGCCGTCGGCGATCGCCCGGCGCAGCTCGAGCGCGACCTGCTCGTGGAGCAGGGTCGGATCGGCTCGGTTCACCTTTGCAAGGCGAAGGCGGGCGTCGTAGGTGCTCTTGGCAGTGTTCGAGGCTGCAACCATAACGCTAGCGAGTATAGCGTTTACATCATCTGTTCGGTAGACAGCTCGGTCTCCGAGCACGTGGGCTGGCCCGAGCCGACCTGATTGGCGTCCCGCAGTCATGTCTGCTGTTCGACGTCGCGAAGCTGCCCCGCAGCGTGTTCCGCGTGCCAGGTGGCGCGGGCCCGAAGGTTCGCGCTTTCGCGCGATCGGCGCCCCCGGGGGGAGCCGGGCCAGTCCTCCGACGGGTGGTGCGGCTGAGCCGGCGGTTGGTCCTCGAATGAACTCAGCGCTGTCGGACCCGACCGGTACGATTGCTCCGTGCCCACCTCGACCCTCACTGCGCCCGCGTTCGGGACCGGGATCTACAGCTTCCCTGAGGCTGCCCGGATCCTCGGCCTGCGGGCCGCGGACGTGCGGGCGGGGACCCTTCGCCGCTGGGTTGCCGGGCTGACTCCGCCGAGCGTCGGTATTGGCCCCGACGAGCCACGCCTGCTCTCATTCCACGACCTCGTCAGCTTGGAGGTCGTCCGGCGCTTCCGCCGGTCAGGGGTGAGCCTCCAAAGGCTCCGCAAGCTGGAAGCCGCGCTGGCCGAGTCGCTGCCGGGCGTGGCCCGTCCTTTCGCGCAGCGGCTCTTCTTCACCGACGGCGCCGCGATCTGGGCCGACCTGGCCACGGGCGGCTCAGAGCCGCAAGTCATCGAGCTGGTCGGGAGACGTGCCGGCCACTACGTGTGGCTGCCAGTCATCGAGACGTTCGCCGAGGAGATCCACTTCGGCGCTGAGAACGAGGCGGTTGCCTGGGAGCTGACCGACCGTATCGAGATCGATCCGAACATCCAGTTCGGCGAACCCGTCGTGAAAGGTACGCGCCTCCCTATCGCCGTCATCGCCAGGGAGCTGGTGTCCCACAGCGTCGAGCAGATCGCCGACTGGCACGCGATCGACGTGGAGGACGTGCGCGGGGTCCAGAACCTCCTTGCCGGCTGAG
>JAKCCH010000138.1 GCA_021838945.1 Actinomycetes bacterium | reverse complement strand
GTTAGACGGAGGTACGTAATCGGTGAACCAGGCCCCCGTCGCAGGGCGCCGAGTTCCCTCGGGAGTTTACTCAGCCGAGGGGAGCGCTTAGCTGACGACGAGCGTTGCGCTGCAGGGGGTAGAGGTAGATGTCCTTCACCGGGAGTGCGTAGGCGTTGTAGCGGTCGAGTTTGCCGCGGCCTTTGGTGCGACCGACCCGGATCCAGTTCGCAGCCTGGTAGCAGGTGCCGGCATGACGGCCGACCTCGACGAAGGTCTCGACGAGGAGCGGCTGGTAGCCGTAGCGGGCCTGCCAGTCGCCTCGCAGAGCGCGGGTGATGGTCCCAAGGAGGTGGGAGGCGAGGTGGGGAACGTGCACCCAGGGGGCGACGAGGAAGCGGGGGTTGCCGACCACGAGGTGCAGACGGGCCTTGCGCTGCTCTCGGCTCCATCCGATGTAGCTGTCACGGTCTTCGAGCGCCCAGGCAGATGCCGCGAAGCTGATCGCGGCGATGGGACGGCCGGTTGCGGTGGTGACCAGGTAGCGCAGCTGGGCGCCTGAGGCGGGGGTGTAGCCGAGGTAGTGGAACCGCCCGATCATCTCGTTCCAGACGGCAGAGGCAGCGCTTCGCTTTGAGCAGATGGTGACCTCGATGTCGCCGAGCTCGGACAGCCGGCAAGCGATCTCCGGCCCGGGCTCGATAGTTTCCTCGAGGTGGCGGTGTGGCCGGCGCGGACTGCGAGTGGGTGCGGGCAGGCAGATGAGCCCGTCGGCGTCCATGCGCGCCAAGGCGACCTTCGCGGACATGTCCTTGAGCCTCCCGTTCGGGCCGACCCATCCAAGGGCACGACAGACCTCCCGGGCGATAGCGGCCCGGGTCGGATGGGCGAGATCGGTGCAGATGGCGCGGATCATCTCGATGTCGGCGTCGGTGAGGTCCCGGCCGACGTAGCGGTGCGTCATGGTGGCGGGGCCCGCCAGCTAGCGAGATCCTCCGCGTTCGCAGACCAAGGCAGGAACCGGGCGATGTCGTGCGGGGCTTTGCCTCCCGCCTCAGCACACGCACGAAGATAGGCGTGCAGATAGCTGAGGGGGTTCAGGTTCCACTGCGACGCCGTAGCTATCACCGAGAAGGCGCTTCCTGCGAGCTCGGCCGCCCAGGGTGCTCCCGAGCCGCCACAGTTCTTGCGCAACAGCACCTCTGGGCGAAGCGCTCGCTCCGCCGAATTGTTGTCGGGGGCGATCTGTGGGTGGGATGCGAAGGTGACCAGGCCGTCCCAGTGGGTATCGATCATCGTGATGACCTTGTAAGCCCGGGGGACCAACGACTCAGCTCCGGCTATTTGGGTGTCGAGACGGGCGCGCATAGCTCCAATCGCCGCTAGAAGTGCGCTGCCGTCGTCGGTCCCGTCGCGCCGGGCGTGCCAGGAGCGGTACATCGCGGCGATCTCTAGAAGCCAGGCGTCGGCCCACGGTCCAAGCGCCTTCACCGACGCGGCTGCTCGCATGATGTGGCGTCGGACGTGCGCCCAGCACCAGGCGTGGGTGAAGCGGAGCTGGTCGAGACATCCATAGGCGGCGTACATGTCCGAGCAGACGATGCCTGAGACCGAAGTGTCCCCCGTGCCCAAGAGGGTTTCCAAGACCGTCGCCGCTCGGGAGGGCGCGGCGACGAACAGCGTCGCGTCGGACGCCTTGGCGACCCACAGCCACCAGCGCCGCTTCCGCCCGTCGGGGCGCTCTGGCGCGTCGGGATCGAAAAAGCACGCCCAGGAGGTCTCGTCACAGTTCCACCACGAAGAAGAGCGGACCCGGGCGGCGATCGCTTCATTGAGCGGGGCAAGGAGCACCCCGACCCGCTCGAGCACCCCTGCCAGGCTTCCCGGCGACACCTCCAGGCCCTGCATGGAAAGCGAGGCGATGATCTTGTTGACCGGGCGAGCGAGCGCGAACTTGTCGATCAGCACCGAGGCGATCGCCAAGGCGGTGAACAAGCCTTTCGGGATCACCTTCGCAGGTACCGGCGCGACCACGAGCGCTGGAGAAGCCGCACAGCTACAGCTGCGCCGGTAGCGGCGCCGGCGATGCTCGATGCGGTAGACCACGACACGCCACGAGATCTCGCTCGATACCTCGTCGCCGGCGATCTGCTCGTAGAGCGACCCGCAGCTCGAACAGCACCGATCGTCCTCGTCGAGGTCGTGAACGACGACTCTCACCTCGAGATGGTCGTAGCGGCCCCTGCCATGGCCGCGCGCGCCGGCCCGCTGGCCTCGGCGCCGCGTGCCGCCCGCCTCGCTGTCGCTGTCCTCGGCCGGCCTGGGAGGCTCTCCCGCGTCCCCTTCGCCACCCGAGCACTCGTCGCCGAGATCGCCGAGGTCCCCATCGTCGTCTCGCCCAGTCCCGCCCCGACGCTCCGAGCCGCCAAAGGCGATCTCCGCCAGTGCGGCCGCCTTCGCCCGCAGCACATCGTTCTCCTCTTGCAGGGCCGCGAGGCTCGCGTCCTTGGCCGCCAACTCCTCGATCACCGGGCAGGACGCACAAAGCACATCGGTGAAACTACCGGCCTCAGCCGATCGTGTCCAGTCCGCTGCAAGGAGCCCCATCAGGCAGGGGTGCTCGCAGCCGCCACCAGCTCACCCGGCCCCAGCTACCCCCTGCTTCACCGAACACGTACGATCTTCTGGGGTGCGACACCGAGGAAGTAGCACCCTTTCAGCACCTGCATGAAGACGATCATCGACCAGGTGCCGTGCTCGACGAACCGGCGGGACGACGCCGTCGACGTGGCACGAAGTACGACCAGGCGGCCGCGGCCGGCGAGGCGCCGGGAGAGCTCGAGATCCTCCATGATGGCGATCTCGGGGAACCCACCGAGCATCTCGAAGGCGTCGCGTCGGACGAACATCGCCTGGTCGCCGAAGACCTGGTGGAGGTGACGGGCCCGCTTGGTGGAGCTCCAGGCCAGGTAGTCGAGACCGATGCTGCGCCGGTCGAACCGTAGCGACAACCCACCGCCGACGACGCGGGGGTCTGCGAGCGCGGCGCGAACCTGGCCGAGGGCGTTCGGGTCGATGCGGCAGTCCGCGTGGACGAACCACAGCACCGGGGCCGAGGTGGCCGACGCGCCGGCGTTCATCTGGACGGCCCGCCCCGGGGGGCTGTAGAGCACCCGGGCGTGGCCGGCGGCGAGTGTTGCCGTGGCATCGGACGATCCGCCGTCGACGACGACCAGCTCGCAATAAGGGAAGTCGCGGCGCAGCTGGCGGAGTGCGGCGACGATCCCCGCGGCTTCGTTCAACGTCGGCACGACGATGGCGACCGGGAGAGGATCGCCTGGGCGGCAGTGAGAAGAGGACGCGCCGCCGGTGATGGTCGGCTCCCGGTTAGCCACGGGAGCTGCCTCCTGGCGACACGGCGACCGGGCCGCTCAGCAGGGGGCGAAGCGCTGATGGCAGGGCCGGCTCGGCGGCCAGCGCCACGGCGTCCTCGGGGGTGTCGAGGTCGCGCAGGACCTCGAGCAGGCGGCACCGCAGTCCGTCCGCCTCGACCCGGGCCACGGTGGCGGCCAGGACGTCCGGCCCGCCCCACAGCTGCAGGGCGATGTCGAACAGCGACGGCACGGGCCGGTTCATCCCGGCGAGGTAGTAGCCGCCGTCGTAGGCCGGGCCGAGCACCACGTCGTCTCCGACGGCGAGCGCCGCGAAGGCGTCGCGTAGATGGCGCGCTCCAAGCAGCGGGATGTCGGTGCCGACGACGACGAGCAGTCCTTGATGGACGGCGTACATATCGGTGACCGCAGCAGCCAGGCGCTCGCCGAGGTGCCCGTCGCACTGGGGGACCAGCTCGACGCCACGAGGAACGAGACCGGCGAACTCCCCCCGGGCATCGGACGGGTCGAAGGCGACGACCGTCGCGCGAGGCGCGACCGAGGTCGCGACTGCGACGGCGCGGGTGATGAGCGCCGCCTGCAGGCACGCACACCGGTCGTCGCCGAGCATCGGGGCGAGGCGCGTCTTGACCAGACCGGGACGGGGCGCCTTGGCCATCACGAGGACGGCTCGCTCATCGGTCACGGGTCCACCCGGTGGACCGTACCGACAGGGGCCAGGCCGTCGGCTGACAGCTGCGGCAGGGCGGCGGCGACCAGCGAGGCGAAGCGCTCCCCGCTCCGGGCGATCCTGGCGAGGAGCGCCTCCAGCGCCTCGGGCTCGTCCGCCACGCCGTTCGCGTAGTCGGTGACGAACCCGACCAGCACGTAGGGAAGCCCGGCTTCGCCGGCCAGCACCGCCTCGGGACCGGCCGTCTGGCTCACCGCGCCCACCCCGACCCGGGCCAAGGCGGTGATCTCGGCTCGGGTGTTGAAACGCGGGCCGTCGACATGGCCGTAGACGCCGCCGTCCACCAGCGGCGCGTCGAGACCCTCCCCGGCGCGCACCAGCGCTCGGCGCAGCGGCTCGCTGAATGGCCGGTCGAAGATCCAATGCCCCCGACCGGCTCCCC
>JAKCCH010000043.1 GCA_021838945.1 Actinomycetes bacterium | reverse complement strand
ACCGTCCTCCTCCGGGAGGCGGCGGGCATCGAGAAGGGGAGCACGGCGACTGGCCGCGAGGCTGCTGGCAGGATCACCGACGCGCAGCTGACGGAGATCGCACAGAAGAAGATGCCGGACTTGAACGCGAACGACCTCGATGCCGCCAAGCGCCAGGTCGCCGGGACTGCCCGCTCGATGGGCATCTCGGTCGCCTGAGAGCCGGCGCTGGTAGATCGGAAAGGGAGCCGACGTGAGCAAGGGGAAGAAGTACGCGGACGCGCTGGCGCGTTTCGACCGGCAGCACCTCTACACGCCCATTGAGGCTGTCGACCTCGTGAAGAGCCTCGCCACGGCGCAGTTCGACGAGACCGTCGAGTTCGCCACGCGCCTCGGCGTGGACCCACGGCGTGCCGACCAGATCGTGCGCGGCTCGCTGTCGCTGCCCGCCGGCACAGGACGGCAGGTGCGGGTGGCCGTGTTCGCTTCGGGCGAGCCGGCCGCCGACGCACGTGCAGCCGGGGCGGACGTCGTCGGAGCGGACGACCTCGTCGCACGGATCGAGAAGGAAGGCTTCCTCGAGTTCGACGTCGCCATCGCCACGCCGGACTTGATGGCGCAGGTCGGCCGGCTGGGCCGCGTGCTCGGCCCGCGTGGCCTCATGCCGAACCCCAAGACGGGGACCGTGACCACGGACGTCGGCCGTGCCGTGACGGAGTTCCGGGGCGGGCGCGTCGAGTACCGGACCGACAGGGTGGGGAACGTCCACGTTCCGATCGGCAAGGTCTCGTTCGCCCGCGAGCAGCTGCTCGACAACTACCGCGCCGTGATCGACGAGCTCGTGCGGGCCAAGCCGGCCGCAGCGAAGGGCCGCTACATCCGCTCGGTGACGCTGGCCTCGACGATGGGCCCCGGCGTGCGGGTCGACCCGGCGAGGGCTCGGGTCACCGACGAGGAGCTCGCAGCCACCGCCTGAACCGGGGCGGGTGGGAGTCTCGACCGGCGGCGAGAGGGACGACGGTCTCTGGGGCGACAGATCTCGGGGCTGTGGCGGCTGGAGCGAGCGCCCAGGCCTGGGATCCCGGCCCCGTAGGACTTGGGGAATCGATAGGCGCGAACCCGAGGAGAGTTAACCGTCGAAATCCCGGCTAACGCTCCTCGGGTTCGCGCCTATGGATTTACGGGTGGATTTACGGGTGGATTTACGGGCCGCGGAGACAGCCCGCGAGCGCCGTTCGGGGACGAGGCGCAGGTCGGCTACCATGTGCAGGCACAACTGACCAGTCGCCAGAGACATCCGGTGCACCGCGGTGCGTAATGGGCGCCAGCCCGCCCGACGAGGCGAGTTCTCCGAGCTCCTCCTTCGTCGTGCGCGGCCCCTCTCCCGGCCGGTCACAGATCGCAGCAGAACGAACGACGAACGACGAAGGGAGCGCAGGTGGCAGGCCCGAGAGCCGACAAGGTCGCCGCGGTCGAGGAAGTGAAGGATCACCTCGAGCGTGCCGACGCCGCCATCCTCACTGAGTACCGAGGCCTCAAGGTCGGCGACCTGGCGACCCTTCGCCGTGCTCTGCGAGGTGCGGGTGCGGAGTTCAAGATCTACAAGAACACCCTCGTCCGGCGCGCCACGGCCGAGACCGGGACGACAGCGATGGACTCGCTCCTCGTGGGTCCGACGGGCATCGCCTTCGTCGACGCGGACGTCGCTGCCGTGGCGAAGGTGCTCCGTGACTTCGCCCGGACCCATCCGGCCCTCGTCGTGAAGGGGAGCTATGTCAGCGGCGCCCTCTTCGATGCCCCGTCGACCAGCCGGCTCGCCGACCTGCCGTCGCGCGACACGTTGCTCGCACAGATCGCCGGCGCCATGGCTGCGCCGATGCGGCAATTCGCGGCTCTCCTCAAGGCGCTGCCGCAGAACCTCGCCTACGGCATCTCCGCCGTGATCGACCAGAAGCGTGCCGCGGGCGACACGAGCGGATCCGCCGACGACACGAGCGGCTCCGCCGACGTAAGCAGCACAGCAGACGCGAGCGAGGCTGAAGCGGCCGACGCCGGGGCGACTGATGAGACCGCGTCGACCGTTGTGGACTCGGCCGCCGTCGCTGCGGCCGAAGCCGCCAGCATCGACGAAGCCGCCAGCACAGACGCAGACGAATCGTAAAGACCGAGACAGATACAGGGAGCAACCATGGCAACCACGGAAGAGATCCTCGACGGCATCGCCTCGATGACCGTCCTCGAGCTCAGCGAGCTCTTGAAGGCGTTCGAGGAGAAGTTCGGTGTGACGGCGGCCGCCCCGGTCGCCGTTGCGGCAGCCCCGGCTGCAGGCGGCGGAGGTGCCGCCGAGGCGCCGGCGGAGGAGGAGAAGGACGAGTTCGACGTCGTCCTCACCGCTGCTGGCGACAAGAAGATCCAGGTCATCAAGGAGGTCCGTGCGCTCACGAGCCTCGGCCTCAAGGAGGCGAAGGACCTGGTCGACGGCGCCCCGAAGGCGGTCCTCGAGAAGGTGTCCAAGGAGGACGCCGAGAAGGCGAAGGCGCAGCTCGAAGGCGCCGGCGCCAGCGTCGAGCTCAAGTAGCCGCGACGGCGCCGAGCCGGAGCCGGTGCACGGCGCCCGGCGTCAACGGGGAAACCTTGACGTCGGGCGCCGTGTCCCGTACCCTTCCCTCGGGCATCTTCGCCCCGGGGGTTGCTCGCGCGTCGCGTCGCGAGTATGCTGTTCTGTTGCCGTGCCCTCCCCGCGTGTGATCGCATCCATTTCGCTGCCTTGACGCGCGCCCAGACACGGTCTGCCCTCTTCTGGTCGACCTGTTCTTGCGAGGAGTAGACCCTTGCCTTCTCGTTCCCGCACGCCGGAGCGTTTCTCGTTCGCGAATCTGGACGAGGTCCTGCCGCTGCCAGACCTGATCGCCGTTCAGCGCGACTCGTTCGAATGGTTCCTCGAACGAGGCCTGGCCGAGACCTTCCAGGACATCAGCCCGATCTCGGACTTCACCGACCAGCTCCGCCTGGAGCTGGAATTCGACCCGACGGACCCCGACCTGCGTCCGCCGCCCAAGTTCAGCATCGACGAGTGCAAGGCGAAGGACATCACCTACGCCGCACCGATCTTCGTCCGCGCCCGCTTCATGAACGCCTCCACCGGCGAGATCAAGGAGCAGACGGTCTTCATGGGCGACTTCCCCATGATGACGCCGCGCGGGACCTTCATCATCAACGGCACCGAGCGCGTCGTCGTCTCCCAGCTCGTCCGGTCGCCGGGCGTCATCTTCCAGCCGGGCCGCGACGTGAAGACGATCGTCACAGGCACGATCCACCCCTACCGCGGTGAGTGGATCGAGTTCGACGTCGAGGCCAAGCCGAACCGTGACGTCACGGCCGGCGCCCGCGTGGCCCGCAAGCGCCGCCTCTCGCTCTTCGTCCTCCTGCGTGCCCTCGGGTACGAGGACGAGGCGCTGCTCAACCGTTTCGTCCGGCACTTCGACTTCCTCGAGGGCCAGTGGGAGCGCGAGCGCGAGCTCGTCCCCACCCGTGACGACGCCCTCCTCGAGATCTACAAGCGGGCCCGGCCGGGCGAGCCGCTCTCGCTCGAGGCAGCCCGCCTCTACTTCGAGAACGCGTTCTTCAACCCGCGCCGCTACGACCTCACCCGCGTCGGCCGCTACAAGCTCAACCGCAAGCTCGGCCCGGAGATCGACCGGATCGCCGAGATCCTCGAGGTCGACCTCGAGCGCCCCGAGCCGGACCAGGGCGTGCTCAGCCCGTCGGAGGTCCTCGCGGCCGCCACGTACATGCTCCACCTCGCGAACGGCGAGCCCGGCTACCGCCTCGACGACCAGGACCACTTCGCCAACCGGCGCATCCGCTCGGTCGGCGAGCTCATCCAGAACCAGGTCCGCATCGGCCTGTCCCGTATGGAGCGGGTCGTCCGGGAGCGCATGACGACCCAGGACGTCGAGGCCATCACGCCGCAGACGCTCATCAACATCCGCCCGGTCGTCGCCGCCATCAAGGAGTTCTTCGGCACGAGCCAGCTCAGCCAATTCATGGACCAGCACAACCCGCTGTCCGGACTGGCCCACAAGCGGCGGCTCTCGGCCCTCGGGCCGGGTGGCCTGAGCCGTGAGCGCGCCGGCTTCGAGGTGCGTGACGTCCACACCTCCCACTACGGCCGCATGTGCCCGATCGAGACGCCGGAGGGCCCGAACATCGGCCTCATCGGCCACCTCGCCACCTACGCCCGCGTGAACCAGCACGGCTTCATCGAGACGCCCTACCGCAGGGTCGTCGAGGGCCGGGTGACCGACGAGATCGTCTACCTCGCCGCCGACGAGGAAGAGGAGTACGTCATCGCCCAGGCGTCGGCGAAGCTGGACGACGAGAAGCGCTTCGTCGAGGACCGCGTCCTCGTCCGCCGTGGGCCGCAGGGCGCCGGCGTGCGGGTCGGCGCGACGTCGACGAGCTACGGCACGACGAGCGAGGTCGACTTCGTGCCTCCGGCCGAGGTCGACCTGATGGACGTGTCGCCGAAGCAGATCCTCTCTGTCTCGACGGCGCTCATCCCCTTCGTTGAGCACGACGACGCGAACCGTGCCCTTATGGGCGCCAACATGCAGAAACAGGCCGTCCCGCTCCTCGTCCCCGAGGCGCCCTACATCGGGACGGGCATCGAGGCCCGCGCGGCACGCGACGCCGGTGAGGTCATCCTCGCCGAGGCGCAGGGAACCGTCACCGAGGTCGGCGGCGAGCACGTGACCGTCGAGTACCGGGCCGGCGCGAAGGACCGCTACGGCGCCGAGCTCGGCCGCCGCGTGTACCCCCTTGCGAAGTTCCGCCGCTCGAACCAGAACACCTGCATCAACCAGAAGGCGCTCGTGGCAGAGGGCCAGCACGTCGACAAGGGCGACCTCCTCGCCGACGGGCCGTCCACCCACAACGGCGAGCTCGCCCTCGGCAAGAACCTGCTCGTGGCGTTCATGCCGTGGGAGGGCTTCAACTACGAGGACGCCATCATCCTCTCCGAGCGCCTCGTGCGCGACGACGTGCTGACCTCGATCCACATCGAGGAGCACGAGGTCGACGCGCGCGACACGAAGCTCGGCGCGGAGGAGATCACGCGGGACATCCCGAACCTCTCCGACGACATCCTCGCCGACCTCGACGAGCGCGGGATCATCCGCATCGGCGCCGAAGTCGGCCCTGGTGACATCCTCGTGGGGAAGGTCACCCCGAAGGGTGAGACGGAGCTGACGCCGGAGGAGCGCCTCCTGCGTGCGATCTTCGGCGAGAAGGCGCGCGACGTCCGCGACACGAGCCTCAAGGTGCCGCACGGTGAGTACGGCAAGGTGATCGACGTCCGGGTCTTCTCCCGGGACGACTCGCACGAGCTCCCCCCGGGCGTCAACCAGCTGGTGCGCGTCTACGTCGCCCAGAAACGGAAGATCTCCGAAGGCGACAAGCTCGCGGGCCGCCACGGGAACAAGGGTGTCATCAGCCGGATCCTCCCGGTCGAGGACATGCCGCACCTCGCCGACGGCACGCCGGTCGACATCATCCTCAACCCGCTCGGCGTGCCGAGCCGGATGAACGTCGGCCAGGTGCTCGAGGCCCACCTCGGGTACGCAGCCCGCTGGGGTTGGGACGAGCTCGGCCACGACCCCTCGAAGACCCAGCGCGGGACCGAGACGAAGACGCGGCCCCGCACCGACCCCGTGGCGTGGATCTCCACGCCGGTGTTCGACGGCGCCCACTGGGACGAGACCGAGCAGGCCGGGCGCAAGCCCACGATCCAGCACCTGTTCGAGACGCTCGCGCTGGAGGCGCCGACGACGGGCCACCGGCTGATCGGCCCGGACGGCAAGGCGACGCTCTACAACGGGCGCACCGGCGAGCCGTACGACAACTCGATCATGGTGGGCTACGTCTACATCATGAAGCTCGCCCACCTCGTGGACGACAAGATCCACGCGAGGTCGACGGGCCCGTACTCGATGATCACCCAGCAGCCGCTCGGAGGCAAGGCCCAGTTCGGTGGTCAGCGCTTCGGCGAGATGGAGGTGTGGGCCCTCGAGGCCTACGGCGCTGCCTACGCGCTGCAGGAGCTCCTCACGATCAAGTCGGACGACGTGCTCGGCCGCGTCAAGGTCTACGAGGCGATCGTGAAGGGCGAGAACATCCCCGAGCCGGGGATCCCCGAGAGCTTCAAGGTGCTCATCAAGGAAATGCAGTCACTGTGCCTGGACGTCGAAGTGATCGGCGCCTCCGGCCAGGAGATCCAGATGCTCGAGATCGAAGAGGACGTCTACCGGACGGCCGAGGAGCTCGGCATCGACATCAGCCGGCCCGAGCGGGGCTCCGACGAGGAGGACGCTCGGCGGGCAGCGGAGAGGAGTTTCTAGGTGATCGACGTCAACGACTTCGACCAGCTTCGCATCGGGCTCGCCACCGCGGACGACATCCGCGAGTGGTCGCACGGCGAGGTCCGCAAGCCCGAGACCATTAACTACCGCACGCTCCGCCCCGAGAAGGACGGGCTGTTCTGCGAGAAGATCTTCGGCCCGACGAAGGACTGGGAGTGCTACTGCGGCAAGTACAAGCGCGTCCGGTTCAAGGGCATCATCTGCGAGCGCTGTGGCGTCGAGGTCACGCGCTCGAAGGTCCGGCGCGAGCGGATGGGACACATCGAGCTCGCAGCGCCGGTCGTCCACATCTGGTACCTGCGCGGCACCCGGTCGTGGCTCGCGTACCTGCTGATGGGCACCGAGGCGCGTGAGGAGCTGAAGGCCAAGCAGCTCGAGAAGGTCATCTACTTCGCCGCCTACCTCGTCACCTACGTCGACGAGGAGCGCCGCCACTCTGACCTGCCGAACCTCGAAGCCGAGCTCCAGACCGAGGTCGGCGAGATCGAGCGAGCCCGCGACCTCGAAGCCGAGCGCCGGCTGTCCGAGCTCGAGAAGGAGCTCCAGGCCCTCGAGTCCGAAGGGGCGAAGGAGTCCGAGCTGCGCGCCCGCCAGCGGGCCGTCGAGCGCGAGGTCACCGCCGTCCGGGACCGTGCCAACTCCGACATCGAGATGGTGAAGAAGGCCTTTGCCGAGCTGTCGGACCTCCACGCCCGCAAGATCATCGAGGACGAGCTGCTGTGGCGGGAGCTGAAGAGCCGATACGGCACGTACTTCGAGGGTGGGATGGGGGCCGAGGCGATCGCCTCGCTCATCAACCGCCTCGACCTCGACGAGGAGGAGACGAAGCTCCGCGAGGCGATCGACCCGACTGACGGGCGCAGGCCGCTCTCTGCCCAGCGCAAGCAGAAGGCGATCAAGCGCCTCAAGATCGTCTCGGCGTTCAACCGGCGCGACGACCAGGGCCGCCGGGCGAACGACCCGCGGGCGATGATCCTCGAGGCTGTGCCGGTGATCCCGCCGGACCTGCGGCCGATGGTGCAGCTGGACGGTGGGCGTTTCGCCACGTCTGACCTGAACGACCTGTACCGGCGCGTCATCAACCGAAACAACCGGCTGAAGAGGCTCCTCGACCTCGGTGCGCCCGAGATCATCATCAACAACGAGAAGCGGATGCTGCAGGAGGCCGTCGACGCTCTGTTCGACAACGGCCGCCGCGGGCGCCCGGTGACGGGACCCGGCAACCGCCCGCTCAAGAGCCTCTCCGACATGTTGAAGGGGAAGCAGGGCCGCTTCCGTCAGAACCTGCTCGGCAAGCGCGTCGACTACTCGGGCCGTTCCGTCATCGTCGTCGGCCCGAAGCTCAAGCTTCACCAGTGCGGACTCCCCAAGCTGATGGCGCTCGAGCTGTTCAAGCCGTTCGTCATGAAGCGGCTCGTGGACACCGAGATCGCGCAGAACATCAAGTCGGCGAAGCGGATGGTGGAGCGCCGTCGCACCCAGGTCTGGGACGTGCTCGACGAGGTGATCAAGGAGCACCCCGTCCTGCTCAACCGTGCGCCCACGCTTCACCGCCTCGGCATCCAGGCCTTCGAGCCCGTGCTCGTCGAGGGCAAGGCCATCCAGATCCACCCGCTCGTCTGCGCCGCATTCAACGCCGACTTCGACGGCGACCAGATGGCCGTCCACCTCCCGCTCTCCGCCGAGGCGCAGGCCGAGGCTCGGATCCTGATGCTCTCGGCGAACAACATCCTCTCGCCGGCGACCGGGCGCCCGATCACGGTGCCCTCCCAGGACATGGTCTTCGGCGCCTACTACCTCACCCTCATGGCCGACGGGCGCAAAGGCGAGGGCCGGGTGTTCCGCAACCTCTACGAGGTCGAGCAGGCCTACGAGGCGGGAGAGGTCGAGCTGCACGCGAAGATCCAGCTCCGGCCGGGCCCGGCGGGCTGGGCGTTCCCGCTTCACGGCCGCCGGCACCGCACGCCGGAGGAAGCTGCAGCGGGCGTGACCCTCCCCGAGCCGCCGGCCGGCTGGGACGACCCCGCCTCGATCGAGACGACCCCGGGCCGGCTGTTCTTCAATGCGGCGTTGCCGGCCGACTTCGGTTTCGTGAACGACATCATCGGTCGCCGTGCGACGCCGGTCTCGGCGATCGTCGAGCAGATCGCGTCCAACTACCCGAAGGCCGCCGTGGCCGAGAGCCTCGACCGGATCAAGGATCTCGGCTTCCGCTTCGCCACGAGGTCGGGCCTCACGATCTCGATCGACGACGTGAAGACCCCGCCCGAGAAGGCCGGGATCCTCGACCGCTACGAGCGCGAGGCCGAGAAGGCAGAGACGCAGTTCAAGCGCGGCATCATCACCGACGACGAGCGGCGCCAGAAGGAGATCGAGATCTGGACCTCCGCCAACTCCGAGGTCGGGAAGGCGATGGAGCAGACGCTCGCCACGATCACCTTCAACCCGCTCGACATGATGGTGGACTCCGGTGCCCGTGGAAACGCGCAGCAGGTGCGCCAGATCGCCGGCATGAAGGGCCTCGTGTCGAACCCGCGGGGCGAGATGATCCCGCGGCCGATCAAGTCCTCGTTCCGCGAGGGCTTGTCGGTCCTCGAGTACTTCATCTCGACCCACGGCGCCCGGAAGGGGCTCGCCGACACCGCCCTTCGCACGGCAGACTCGGGCTACCTGACGCGCCGCCTCGTCGACGTCGCGCAGGAGCTCATCATCCGCACGGAGGACTGTGGCACGGCCCGCGGCATCTGGATCGACGACGTCGTGCCCGACCAGTCCGGCCGGCGGTCCTACCTCGAGACGCGGGCCTACGGCCGGGTGCTGCTCGAGCCGGTGACGCTCGCGGACGGCCGGGTGTTCGACGCCGGGCTCATGCTCGGCGACGCCGAGGTGCAGGCCCTCACCGACGATCCCGGTGTCGACCGGATCCGCGTCCGTTCCGTGCTGACCTGCGAGAGCGAGCACGGCGTCTGCGGGCTCTGCTACGGGAAGTCGCTCGCGACCGGCCGCATGATCGAGCTCGGCGAAGCGGTCGGCGTCATCGCCGCCCAGTCCATCGGCGAGCCCGGCACCCAGCTCACGATGCGTACGTTCCACGCCGGAGGCGTCATCGGTGAGGACATCACACACGGTCTTCCTCGTGTCGTCGAGCTCTTCGAGGCCCGCACCCCGAAGGGCGCGGCGGTGCTCGTGCGAGAGCCCGGGGTCGTTCGCGTCGAAGAGGACGAGACCGGCCGCCACGTCACCGTGGTGTCGGAGGACGGTTCCGAGCAGGCCGTGACGGTGTCGTCCCGTGCCCACCTCGAGGTGAGCGAGGGTCAGGAGGTGCATCCCGGCGACGCGCTCGTCGAGGGCCCGAAGGACCCGAAGGAGCTCCTCGAGATCAAGGGCATCCGCGAGACCCAGCAGTACCTCGTCGAAGAGGTGCAGAAGGTGTACCGCGACCAGGGCGTGTCGATCCACGACAAGCACATCGAGCTGATCGTTCGCCAGATGCTGCGAAGGGTGCTCGTGGCCGAGCCCGGGGACGCACCGTTCCTGCCAGGCGAGCGCGTCGACTCACAGCGCTACGCAGCCGTCAACCGTGAGCTCGTCCAGGCGGGCCAGCGGCCGGCCGAGGGACGCCCGGAGCTGATGGGCATCACGAAGGCCTCTCTCGCCACCGACTCGTGGCTGTCCGCCGCTTCCTTCCAGGAGACGACGCGGGTGCTCACCGAGGCGGCCATCGAGGGTCGCTCGGACCAGCTCTTCGGGCTGAAGGAGAACATCATCATCGGCAAGCTCATCCCGGCCGGGACGGGCATGGACCGGTACCGGGCCTTCGAGGTCGAGACGCCGGACGCACAGCGGATGTCCTTCTGGTCCTCCGACCTCGACGGCGGAGCCGCCGATCTCGAGGGCACGCCCGAGGATCTCGCGGCGTGGCTGCGTGACGTCGGCCGGTCCGCGCTCGGCGAAGGCGACGGGTTCGCGCCGTACGGTGAGGTCTCCGACGTGCAGAGCTACGGCTCGTTCGGGCCGGGCGAAGGAGGCGAGGATCCGTACTCGCCCGGCGGCGAGCCGTACGACGCCTACGGGACCCCGGAGGAAGGCTCCGCCTGACACCTTCGGACAATCTGTCATGTAGGACTTGCAGTGCCGTCGCCATTCCGGCGGCGGCACTGTCGCGTCGGGAGAGCCTGTCACTCTTCTGTCACAAAAAAGCAGCACAAATCCCTTGCAGTCATTGATGTTTGCCACTTAGGGTGGTTGCAGAGACACCAGTAACGCCGGCCCTGGGGGCATCAAATTGGGGGTGCCCGGGGGTTGGATCGCCCAGTTTGGTCGCGTGGGTGAGGCGCGCCCCTTTCGAGGGTGGACCGGCGGGCGGTCGACAAGTGGGGAGTTGAAGATGAAGATCAGGCGTCCGCGTCTCCGTACCGCCCTCGCGGCTCTTCCGGCCCTTGCCGCGGTCGCCGTGGTGTCAGCCTCGTTGCTGTCGCTCACCACGTCGCTCGGTGTGCCTTCGGCGGGTGCAGCGACGTCACCAGCCGGCTGGAAGGCGGTCACCTTTCTCGGTGAGCACTTCGAGGTGCCGTCGTCCTGGCCGGTCTTCCGTCTCGGAGAGCAGGCGCCGACGTGCGTGCGTTTCAACAGGCACGCCGTCTACCTGGGTGCCGCAGGGGCGGCGACCCGCTGCTCGGCCGCGGCGGTTGGCGTCACCTCCGCGGTGCAGGTGCAGCCCCTCGTCGACCTACGCCAGCTCGAGATCGCTGACGCATTGGCGTCTGCGGAGTTGAACGGCCAACGGGTCCTCCTCGGGGGACGCCCGAGCGTGACGCACCGCCTCGTGGCGGCCGTTCCGGGGGCAGGCGTGGAGATGGTCGTCTCGTACCGGACCTCGGCTCTCGTTGCCCGGCGCATCCTGCAGTCGATGCGCGCGGTCGCCGCTGCACAAGGAGTCGCTGCTGCACAAGGAGTCGCTGCTGCACAAGGAGTCGCCGCTGCACAAGGAGTCGCCGCTGCACAAGGAGTCGGGGGTGCGACGGCGGGCGCGCAGCCAGGAGCACCACCAAAAGCACAGCCGAGCGCGCCGCCGGGCGCGCAGTCGGCTCCCCAGCCGAGTGCCGTGAGTCAGTGGCTCACGGGGGCCGTGCAGTACAAGGGGAAGGGTTTCGACACGTGTGACGCGCCGACGAAGAGCCAGATGTCGGCCTGGAAGCGCCACTCCCCGTACGGCTCGGTCGGCGTCTACATCGGCGGGGTCAATGCTGCCTGCACGAACCTCACGTCGGCATGGGTCCAGAACGAGACGACGGCGGGCTGGAGGATCTTCCCGTTCTACGTTGGGCTGCAGTCGCCGTGCGCGAACCAGTCCGGCATGGCGTCGCTGTCCTGGAACACGAAGACGGCGGCTTTCCAAGGGGTGGCGGAGGCGAAGGATGCCGTCGCGGACGACGAGAGTTACGGCCTGGCGCCGGGCACCACGATCTACTTCGACATGGAGGGTTGGAACACCGCGTCGTCGTCGTGCAACGCGGCAGTGCTGTCCTTCATCTCGGGTTGGACGTCCGAGCTGCACAAGCTCGCCTACCACTCGGGCCTCTACTCGTCGTTGCTGTCCGGCATCAACCCCGGTGTCATCTCCTCCTGGGGCAAGGCGGGAGCGCCCGACACCATCGACTTCGCCTATTGGGACCGGGTCGCCACGACATCGACCAGCTATCTCCCCTCGACGGACTGGTCCTCGGGCCACCGGATCAAGCAGTACAACGGCAACCTGACTCAGACCTACGGCGGCGTGACGCTCTCGGTCGATCAGGACTACCTCAACGCTCCGACGGTCGGCGCCGCGGTCGACATCACGGGGGTTCCCACCGTGACCGGCGGATCGCCCACGTCCGGCCCTGCCGGCAACCGCGTCACCCTCACCGGCACGAACTTCGTGGCGGGGTCCACCACGGTCGCCTTCGGGACGCTGCCGGCGAGCGGTGTCCAGGTCCTCTCGCCGACGGAGCTCACCGTCGTGGCACCGGCCCAGCCGGGGGCCTCGGCTTCGGTCGTACAGGTGCAGGTGACGACTCCGAACGGGGCATCGGCGCTGTCGAGTGCCTCGAAGTTCGGTTACGTGCCCTTCGTCGGGATCGCGAGCGACCCGGCGACAGGCGGCTACTGGTTCCCTTCGGTGGCGGGCCACATCGAGAACTTCGGCGCACCGTTCCTCGGTTCCGAGGCCGTGCACGACCTGTCCTCGCCGATCGTGGGCATGGCGCGGACCACCACCGGCTACCTGCTCACGACGCAAGCGGGGAACGTCTACACCTTCTACACGCCGTGGTGGGGCTCTCCCGTCAAGACACCGCACACCTCGCCCGTAGTCGGGATCGCGGCGGTCGGGACGGGGTACCTCGTCGCCACCGCCGCAGGCAACGTCTACAACTACGGGACCCGGTGGCACGGCTCGCTCGCGGGGAAGAAGCTGAGCTCGCCTGTGGTCGGCATCGCCGCGACCCAGTCCGGCGGCTACCTCCTCGCGACGGCCGCCGGGTCGGTCTACGCGTTCCACACCCCCTCGCACGGCTCGCTCGAGCGCGCGCCCGCGCCGGTCGTCGGGATCGCCACCGCCACCACCGGGAGCGGCTACTTCCTCGCCACCTCCCGGGGCAACGTCTACAACTTCGGCGCTACCTGGTGTGGCTCGGCCGCGCGGGCGACCCTCTCTTCACCGATAGTCGGGATCGCAACGACGGATACGGGATACGTCCTCGCGTCGGCGGCTGGGCAGCTGTACCGCTACCACACGCCCTTCGAAGGGTCGCCGGCGACGAACGGCTGAGCGGCCGAGGCAGGCGGGCACTCACAGCGGTGCCTCAGGAGGAGAAGAGCGCCCGCATCCAGACCGTGTCGAGGACCTTCGCAGCGGTCTCGGTCGTCACGCTCCCGGGCTGGCGGCCGAAGACCTCGAGGAGGTAGCGCTCCGTCATCCAGACGAGAGCGCGAGAGATCTCGACCGGGTCATCGACCGCCGACAAGCCGGCAGCCCGTAGATCGCTGACTTTCGCAGCCACGACGTCGATGAAGCCGGCAATGGCCTCGCGCCAGGCCGCTTCGAGATCAGTCGCGCCGGCGGCGGCATCTGCGAACGCGAGGATGATCCGTCCGTCGGACTGGTAGATCTCCGCCAGCTCACGAGCCACGTCCACCAAGAGAGCGCGAGGGTCTTCGGCTAAGATCCACTTCCCGGCCGCGATCGACAGCCGTCCTTCCGTGTCATCCATGAGGCGCAACATCACCGCCTCGAGGTCAGGAAAGTAGCGGTAGAAGGCAGTCCTCGACAGTCCCGTTGCAGACATGACGTCCTCGACCGAAACGTCCCGGAAGGCGCGCTGCTGCAACAAGCCCGCCATCGCCTCGAGGATCGCGGCCTCGATTGCCTGGCGGTGCTCGATCGTGCGCTGGCGATTGCCGCGAGTCGTCATGCTGCATTGACAGTATCGCCGTCTTGACGTAGAGTGTGACACCGCGTCGCACACCGGTCCCTCGCACGGTCCCTGCGGCGCGGCCTATATCGCGTGTGCGACTCGGCTGCCCATACGGCCTGGGACGGCTGTGGCGCCGGTCGATGCAGCGGGCGTCCTTCGAGCGGGCCGATGGCGGGCGCGGGCCGAGTGAGCACCTCTGCTGGGCTGGTATAGTTCTCAGGCCACTTCGGCGATTTGTGTTCGCGCCTGTGGCTCCAGAACGACAACGTTTCGAGAGGTTGCGCGTGCCCACAATCGCCCAGCTCGTCCGGAGCGGACGGGAGAGCAAGCGGTCGAAGACCAAGACGCCGGCGCTGCGAGGCGCCCCGCAGCGCCGCGGCGTCTGCACGCGCGTCTACACGACGACGCCGAAGAAGCCGAACTCCGCCCTCCGCAAGGTCGCGCGCGTGCGTCTCACGAGCGGTCACGAGGTGACCGCCTACATCCCCGGCGTCGGTCACAACCTGCAGGAGCACTCGATCGTGCTCGTGCGCGGCGGCCGTGTGAAGGACCTTCCGGGCGTGCGTTACAAGATCGTCCGCGGCACGCTCGACACCTCCGGTGTGCGCGACCGTGCCCAGGCCCGTAGCCGCTACGGCGCGAAGAAGGAAGCCTGACGTGCCTCGCAACGGCCCTCCAGCACGGCGCGAGCTCGTCCCCGACCCCGTCTACCGGTCGGTGATCGTCACGCAGCTCGTGAACAAGATCCTGAGCCGCGGCAAGCGGTCGCTCGCCGAGCGGATCGTCTACGACGCCCTCGAGATCGTCCGCGAGCGGAGCGGCGCGGAGCCGATCGCCACGCTGAAGCGGGCGCTCGACAACACGCGGCCGGAGCTCGAGGTGAAGAGCCGGCGCGTCGGCGGTGCGACCTACCAGGTGCCGGTCGAAGTGCGGCCTCGTCGAGCGACGACGCTCTCGATCCGCTGGCTCGTCACCTACGCCCGCCAGCGGCGCGAGCGCACGATGACGCAGAAGCTCGCGGCGGAGATCCTCGACGCCGCGAACGGTCTCGGGGCGGCGGTGAAGCGTCGCGAGGACATGCACAAGATGGCGGAGTCCAACCGGGCCTTCGCTCACTACCGCTGGTGAGGGCCGGCGCCGAGCGCGCCGGAGCCTAGGCCTGCGGGCGGGAATGCAGCCAGCTCGGAGGGCGTTGTCCCTGGTGAGAGTGGTGGGGCTCTCGTCGGACTCTCTTCGGGTGCCAGCCGTCGAGCCGTGCTCCTGAGCTGACAGTTCGAGAGGCGGGCGCCCCGCAGTCGCGTGCGCCGGCGATCGACCGTCGAGCATCGACCGTCGACCGTCTTACGTTGTGAGGTCGGCAGAGCCCGGCCGAGGAAGACCGAGAGAACTAGACCAGAGCGAGAACAGAGCGAGACCGAGCGAGACCCGATGCCGAGAACCCGCGAATATCCCCTTGCCAGGACCCGGAACATCGGGATCATGGCCCACATCGACGCCGGCAAGACGACGACGACCGAGCGCATCCTCTACTACACCGGCCGCAACTACAAGATCGGCGAGGTGCACGAGGGCGCCGCGACGATGGACTGGATGGTCCAGGAGCAGGAGCGCGGGATCACGATCACCTCGGCCGCGACCACCTGCAGCTGGCGCGACCACTGGATCAACATCATCGACACCCCGGGCCACGTCGACTTCACCGCAGAGGTGGAGCGCTCGCTCCGGGTGCTCGACGGCGCCGTCGCCGTCTTCGACGCGGTCGCCGGTGTCGAGCCCCAGACCGAGACGGTCTGGCGGCAGGCGAACAAGTACCGGGTGCCGAGGATCTGCTTCGTCAACAAGATGGACCGCGTCGGGGCCGACTTCCCGCGTGCGGTGCAGATGATCCGCGACCGGCTCGAGGCGCTCCCCGCCGTCGTGCAGCTGCCGATCGGCTCCGAGAGCAGCTTCCAGGGCGTCATCGACCTGTGCTCGATGAAGGCTCTCATCTGGGAAGAGGGCATGGGGGAGAAGTGGTCCGAGGAGGAGATCCCCTCCCACCTCGTCCCGGCGGCCGAGGACGCCCGGCACGAGCTCGTGGACGTGCTCTCGAACTTCGACGACAACGTCATGGAGAAGTACGTCGGCGAGGAGGAGATCACCGCCGACGACCTTCGCGCCGCGCTGCGGCGGGTGACCGTCAGCAGTCAGGTCGTGCCCGTGCTCTGCGGGTCGGCGTTCAAGAACAAGGGTGTCCAGCCCATGCTCGACGCCGTCGTCGACTTCCTCCCGAGCCCGCTCGACGTGCCGCCCACGCTCGGCACGCACGTGAAGTCCGGCGATCCCCTCGAGCGCAAGGTGAGCGATGAGGAGCCCTTCGCTGCGCTCGCGTTCAAGATCATGAGCGACCCGTTCGTCGGGAAGCTCACGTACCTGCGCGTCTACTCGGGCACGCTCGAAAAGGGAACCACCGTCCTCAACACGACGAAGGACCGCAAGGAGCGGATCGGCCGCATCCTGCAGATGCACGCCAACCACCGGGAGGACAAGGAGGCCATCTACACCGGCGACATCGTCGCCGTCGTCGGCCTCAAGACGACGTCGACCGGTGACACGCTGTGCGACCCGAGCCACCCGATCCTGCTCGAGACGCTCGAGTTCCCCGAGCCGGTCATCCATGTCGCGGTCGAGCCGAAGACGAAGGCCGACCAGGACAAGCTCGGTCGGGCGCTGTACGCGTTGTCCGAGGAGGACCCGACGTTCCGGGTCCGGACGGACGAGGACACCGGCCAGACGGTCATCTCCGGGATGGGCGAGCTCCACCTCGAGGTGCTCGTCGACCGGATGCTGCGCGAGTTCAAGGTGGACGCCCACGTCGGCAAGCCGCAGGTCGCCTACCGGGAGACGATCCGGGACGCCGTCACGAAGATCGAGGAGCGCTACGTCCGCCAGACCGGCGGCCGCGGCCAGTACGGCCATGTCGTGCTCGAGCTCGAGCCGACCGGCCCGGGCGGCGGTTACGAGTTCGTCGACAAGATCACGGGCGGCGTCATCCCGAAGGAGTACATTCCGGCCGTCGACGCCGGCATCCAGGAGGCGATGAACTCCGGGGTGCTCGCCGGCTTCCCGGTCGTCGACATCCGGGCGACGCTCACGTACGGGTCTTACCACGACGTCGACTCGTCCGAGATGGCGTTCAAGATCGCCGGTTCCCTCGCGTTCAAGAAAGGGTGCCGAGCGGCCCGGCCGGTCCTCCTCGAGCCGATCATGGCGGTCGAGGTGGTGACGCCCGAGGACTACCTCGGCGACGTCATCGGCGACCTCTCCTCACGCCGTGGACGTGTCGAGGGGATGGAGCAGCGCGGCTCGAACCACGTAATCAGGGCCCAGGTCCCGTTGTCCGATATGTTCGGCTACGCTACCGACCTGCGTTCTCGCACGCAGGGTCGGGCGACGTACACGATGCAATTCGACTCGTACCAGGAAGTCCCCGAGTCGGTGTCGCGGGAGATCATCGCCCGCGTCACCGGCGAGTGACGCAGCCGATCACCGAGCAAGCACCAGGAAGACCACCACCAACCATCACGACGCGGCGCCGAAGGGGGCGTCGCCAGACAAGCAAACGGAGCGGTCAGCACTCATGGCCAAGCAGAAGTTCGAGCGGACCAAGCCGCACGTCAACATCGGCACGATGGGTCACATCGACCACGGGAAGACGACGCTGACCGCGGCCATCACGAAGGTGCTCCACGAGCACAACCCGAACGTGGCGTTCACGGCGTTCGACGAGATCGACAAGGCGCCCGAGGAGAAGGCCCGCGGCATCACCATCTCCATCGCCCACGTCGAGTACGAGACGGACAAGCGCCACTACGCGCACGTCGACATGCCCGGTCACGCCGACTACATCAAGAACATGATCACAGGCGCCGCCCAGGTCGACGGCGCGATCCTCGTGGTCTCGGCCGCAGACGGCCCCATGCCGCAGACGCGTGAGCACGTGCTGCTCGCCCGCCAGGTGGGTGTGCCGTCGATCGTCGTCGCGCTCAACAAAGCCGACATGGTCGACGACGAGGAGTTGCTCGACCTCGTCGAGCTCGAGGTACGCGAGTTGCTCAACGAGTACGACTTCCCCGGCGACGACACCCCCGTCATCCGCGTGAGCGCCCTCAAGGCGCTCGAGGGAGACGCAGAGGCAGCCGAGGGGGTCATGACCCTCATGAACGCCGTCGACGACTACATCCCCGAGCCCGTGCGCGAGATCGACAAGCCGTTCCTCATGTCGGTCGAGGACGTCATGACCATCACCGGCCGTGGCACCGTCGTGACGGGTCGTGTGGAGCAGGGCGTCCTGAAGGTCGGTGACGAGGTCGAGATCGTCGGGCTCCGCCCGACGCAGAAGACCGTGTGCACCGGCGTCGAGATGTTCCGCAAGCTCCTCGACCAGGCGCAGGCCGGTGACAACATCGGCGCCCTGTTGCGCGGCACGAAGAAGGAGGACGTGGAGCGCGGCCAGGTGCTGTGCAAGCCCGGCTCGATCACGCCGCACACCAACTTCGAGGCGAACGTCTACGTGCTGACGAAGGAGGAAGGCGGCCGCCACAAGCCGTTCTTCTCCAACTACCGGCCGCAGTTCTACTTCCGGACGACGGACGTCACCGGGACCATCGAGCTCGCCGAGGGCACCGAGATGGTCATGCCGGGCGACAACACGACGATGACGGTCGAGCTGCAGAAGCCGATCGCCATGGACGAGGGTTTGCGTTTCGCCATCCGGGAAGGCGGCCGCACCGTCGGCGCCGGCCGGGTCACGAAGATCCTCAAGTAGCTGGGGACGGCGAGACCACGATGGCTGCTCAGCGGATTCGCATCCGGCTCAAGGCGTACGACCACGAGATCATCGACCAGTCGACGAAGAAGATCGTCGAGACGGTGCTGCGCACCCAGGCGAAGATCCGTGGGCCGGTGCCGCTCCCGACGGAGAAGCACCGCTACACCGTGATCCGCTCCCCCCACAAGTACAAGGACAGCCGGGAGCACTTCGAGATGCGGATCCACAAGCGCCTCGTGGACATCGTCGAGCACTCGCCGAAGACGGTCGACTCGCTCCAGCGGCTCGACCTGCCGGCGGGAGTGGACATCGAGATAAAGATCACGGCCTGATCCGCCGAAGATGATCCAGGGGGCGGTGCCCGTCTCCTCTGCCCGTGGGTGGTTGAGGCGGGCGCCGTTTCGCGTCCGCCGCGGCGTCACCGGACTGAAGTCGGCGACCGTCTGTCTCGGAACCCGGAGGGGCACACCTGCAGATTTCGAGACGCGTCCGGTGCGCAGACGAGAGCAGGTGACAGGGTGCCGCTCGCACCGCCGGGTCGCCGTGTATTCCGTCGCCGCCGCGAGTACGCTGCCCGCCAAGCCTGACGCAGTGTTGGGGGGCGAGGTATGGAATTCGTAGGGCAGGAACAGGCACCAGAGCGCAAACGTCAGCCGAAGCAGGTCGCAGCAGTCTCAACCGGTGACGGCGGCGCACGGATCTTCGCCTTCCCCGGTGCTCGGGGCAGGGGGCACAGGCGGCTGTGGACGATGTTGCGCCGTCGTGCGCTCCCATCGAGCGACCGCACGGGCATGATGCCCGAAGGGCTCCGCGTCTACCGCCCGGCCTCGGCACCCACCGTCTCCCCGGACGAGGTGGCGTCAGAGAGCTGATGCTCGGTGGTCACGGAACGCCCTGCTGACGGCAGTGAGGACCTCCGCGGCCTGATATAGTTCTGAACTCGTTGGGCGCATGCCCAGCGGAAGTCTTGAGACGACGTCCGGGAGCGCCCCGGGACCCTGATCGAGCCTCGGTTCGAGCAGCCCAGGGGGACCTTCCGGCAAACCGAGAATGCGCTCCGCTCCGGCTTGCCGGGCGGAGCGTCCTCACGAGATGGGGCGGTTTTCCGCCCGGGTCGCCAGGCAGCGCTACACCGGAGCACCGGTCCGTGCCGCTCGTCGCCCCGGCGGGCGGCGCCGAAGCGACGTAGAGAACGAGGACGGCACACGAGATGGCCACGAAGGCGATCGTCGGCGAGAAAGTCGGGATGACCCAGATCTGGGACGAGCAGCAGCGCGTCGTCCCGGTCACGGTCGTCAAGGTCGCGCCTGTCCGGGTCGTCCGGGTGAAGACGCCCGAGGCCGAGGGCTACTCCGCCCTCCAGGTGACCTACGGGATGCGGCGCCCCAACTTGCTCAACAAGCCGGAGAAGGGACACTACGACAAGGCGGGCGTCGACCCCGGCCGCCGCCTCGTCGAGCTGCGCCTCGAGGACACGAGCGGCTACGAGGTCGGCCAGGAGATCGATGCCGGCATCCTCGAGGCGGGCGAGAAGGTCGACGTGACGGCGATCTCGAAGGGCAAGGGCTTTGCCGGTGGGATGAAGCGCCACAACTTCAAGGGGCAGGGCGCTTCACACGGAAACCACAAGAAGCACCGCGCACCCGGCTCCATCGGCGGCTGCGCCACCCCCGCCCGTGTGTTCAAGGGCACCCGGATGGCGGGCCGCATGGGCGCTGCGCGGGTCACGACCCTCAACCTCGAGGTGGTCGCGGCAGACCCCGAGCGCGAGCTCGTACTCGTGAAGGGCGCCGTGCCCGGCCCACGCGGCGGCCTCGTCCTCATCCGCAACGCCGTGAAGGTGAGCAAGTGATGGCCATCCAGATCGCAGAGCACGACGAGCTCCGGACGGTCACCGTCGAGCGGCGCAACGACGCCGGTGACGTGCTCGGGACCGTGGAGCTCGCGTCGGAGGTCTTCGGGCGGAGCCCGAACGTCCCGCTCATGCACCAGGTCGTGACGGCGCAGCTGGCCGCTCGGCGAGCAGGGACGCAGAGCACGAAGACGCGTGCCGAAGTCCGTGGTGGCGGCGCCAAGCCGTACCGCCAGAAGGGGACGGGCCGGGCCCGCCAGGGAACGATCCGTGCGCCGCAGTACGGCGGCGGCGGCATCGCCCTCGGGCCGAAGCCGCGCTCGTACAAGCAGCACACCCCGCGCAAGATGACACGGCTGGCCCTCTACGGTGCGCTCTCCGATCGTGCCGCCGAGAGCCGCGTGTGCCTCATCGACGGTTGGTCGTTCGACTTCCCGAAGACGAAGGACGCCATCGCCGCCATCGGCGCGCTCGGCCTCGAGGGCAACATCCTCGTGGTCCTCGGCCCCGAGGACGAGGCTGCAGAGCGTTCCTTCGCGAACCTGCCGGAGGTCGACCTCGTCGAGACGTCGCAGCTGACGGCATACGACGTGCTCGTGAACGACTGGATCGTCTTCACCGACGCCAGCGTGCCAGGCGAGGTGAAGGAAGTCGCCGGCGCATCGAAGCCACGCAAGCGGGCGGCCAAGTCGTCGTCCCCGGCGGCTGGTGAAGGAGCGGACGCCGACGCCGACGACTCGCCCGCCGAGGCCGCTACCGCCGCTCGAGACACCGAGGACACCGTGGAGGCTCAGGCCCCGGACGCCTCCGATGAAGGCGCGACCGACGAGAGTGCCGAGGCGGATGTCGGAGAGGACGAGGCGGCGGCATCGGCCGCGGAGGACTCGGCGGAAGCTCCGGCCGCAGCCGACTTCTCGGCCGCAGATGACGAGGATGGGGAGGACGGGGAATGAGTGAGCGCCAGGTCCTGCTCAGGCCGGTCATCTCGGAGAAGTCGTACGCCCTCATGGACGAGGGCACGTACGTCTTCGTCGTCGACAAGTCCGCCAACAAGATCCAGATCCGCTCTGCTGTCGAGGACGCCTTCGGCGTCCGCGTCGAGAGCGTCAACACGCTGAACCGCAAGGGCAAGCGCAAGCGCCAGCGGCGGCTCGCGACCTTCGGCAAGCGCCCCGACACCAAGCGCGCGATCGTCCGACTCGTCGGCGACGACCGCATCGAGCTGTTCGAAGGCTGAGGACGACGATGGCACTTCGCAAGCGCAAGCCGACCAGCCCGGGCCGCCGGTTCCAGTCGTCCTCGGACTTCTCCGAGATCACAAAGGCGGAGCCGGAGCGGTCTCTCACCGTCCCGAAGCCGAAGACGGGTGGCCGCAACAGCTACGGGCGCAAGACGGCTCGGCACCGTGGGGGCGGCCACAAGCAGCAGTACCGCATCGTCGACTTCAAAAGGGACAAGGACGGCGTGCCGGCCAAGGTCGCGGCGATCGAGTACGACCCGAACCGCAACGCCCGCATCGCCCTCCTGCACTACCTCGACGGTGAGAAGCGCTACATCCTCGCCCCGGCCCGCGTGGCCGTCGGCGACATGCTCCAGTCGGGCCCGGGCGCGGACATCCGCCCCGGCAACGCGCTGCCGATGCGCTACATCCCGGTCGGCTCGGTCGTCCACAACGTCGAGATGAGGCCCGGCGGCGGCGGCAAGATGGCCCGCGGCGCCGGCATGAGCGTGCAGCTCGTCGCCAAGGAGGGAGCGTTCGCGACGCTCCGGCTGCCGTCGACCGAGATGCGACGCGTCTCGATCGACTGCCGCGCGACTCTCGGAGAGGTTGGCAACTCCGAGGCCGAGCTGATCTCGATCGGGAAGGCCGGTCGCAATCGCTGGAAGGGTGTGCGCCCGCAGACCCGTGGTGTCGCCATGAACCCCGTCGACCACCCGCTCGGTGGTGGTGAGGGCAAGACGTCGGGTGGACGCCACCCGGTGTCGCCCTGGGGCCAGAAGGAAGGTCGCACCCGCCGGCGCCACCGGCCGTCCGACCAGCTCATCGTCCGCCGTCGCCGCACCCGCGGCGCCCGCCGCTAGCCGGGAGCCGAAGACATGCCTCGCAGCCTGAAGAAAGGCCCGTTCGTCGACGACCACCTGTTGAAGAAGGTCGACGACTTGAACTCAAGAAACGAGAAGCGCGTCGTCAAGACCTGGTCGCGCCGCTCCACGATCATCCCGGACATGGTCGGGCACACGATCGCAGTCCACGACGGGCGCAAGCACGTTCCCGTCTACATCACCGAGTCGATGGTCGGGCACAAGCTCGGCGAGTTCGCCCCGACGCGGACCTTCCGCTACCACGCCGGCCAAGAGCGGGCTGGGAAGCGCTGACATGACAGGCCTGAAGACGAACGAGCGCCCCGGGACGCGCGCGGTCGCGCGGCACTCACACCTCTCGGCGTTCAAGGCGCGCGAGGTCCTCGACCTCATCCGCGGCGTCGACTACGCGCGTGCGAGCGAGATCCTCGAGCACTCCGAGCGCGGGGCGGCCGAGGTGATCGGGAAGCTCCTCCACAGCGCGGCGTCGAACGCCCAGCACAACGAAGGGCTCGAGCCCGAGGAGATGTTCGTGTCCGCCTGCTTCGCGGACGAGGGCACGACGATGAAGCGGTGGCGGCCACGCGCCCGCGGTCGGGCCACCCGCATCCGCAAGAGGACGTGCCACATCACGGTGATCCTCTCCCGCATGCCGGACGAGGAGCTTCAGCGCCGGCGTGCGCGCGTCGCAGCCGAGCAGATGGAGCGCCGCCAGCGCCGC
>JAKCCH010000137.1 GCA_021838945.1 Actinomycetes bacterium | reverse complement strand
GGGATCGGTGCTGGGGCAGGGGGTGGGAGGCGGGCGGGCGCAAGTTTCTGCGTCGAGGATCGTTACCCGTGCGTAGTTGTCCCGGCCGTCGAAAAGGAGACCCCCGCACGTGCGACGACTTCTCGCATTCCTCAGCATCCTCGGACTCGCCGTCATCGGCCTCGTCTCGTCGCCGGCGCTGGCGTCGCCGGCGGCTGCAGGCACGACGACGATCCCGTTCCAGCCACGGATCGGCCACGTCTTCGGCATGATCCCGCCGCTCGACACGAAGGCGGCAGCCGCCGGCATCACGAACAGCGCCCCGGCGAGCGGCTCGCTCCACTACAACGGCGGCCCCGTCATGACGACGAACAAGGTGTACGCCATCTACTGGCAGCCCGCGGGCTACCAGTTCCCGAAGGGGTACGCCGCCAACATCAACGGATACTTCGAGAACCTGCAGGCGATGAACGGCCACAACACGAACGTCTACGACGTGGCGACCCAGTACTACCAGGTGTCCAACGGATCGAGGCAGTACGTCCAGTACCACACGACGTTCGGCGGCTCGGCGCTCGACACCAACCCGCTCCCGCCGCTCGACCCGGTGAACTGCCCCGACACGCCGGTGGCGGCGACGAACGGCGGCACGAACCCGCCCTCTTCGAACGCCGGCTGCGTCACCGACCAGCAGGTCCAGCAGGAGATCTCGACGGTCGTCAAGCGTGAGGGGTGGAAGGTCAACAACGACACCGAGTTCTTCATGTTCACCGCCCCCAACATCGGGACGTGCTTCCCGGCGACCGTGACCGAGTCCCAGAACGGCGTGCAGACGACCGTCACCGTCCCGCTCTGCTCGTTCTCGTACTTCTGTGCCTACCACAGCAGCTACTTCGACTCGACGATCAACGCCAGCTCGCAGATCATCTACGCCAACATGCCCTACGCGGCGCAGACCAACGGCAACCCGGTGACCTGTGACGAGGGCTCCTACCCGAACGGTAACCCGTCCGACCCCGAGATCAACGTCACGAGCCACGAGCACAACGAGAGCATCACCGATCCCTTCGGTACGTCCTGGTGGGACTCGAACGCGAACGACAGCGCCTACGGCGACGAGATCGGCGACATGTGCGCCTGGGACTTCGGCAACCTGTACGGTCCGGCCGGAGCTCAGTACAGCCAGACGATCAACGGTCACCACTATCTGATGCAGACCGAGTGGGACAACTCCACGAACGGCTGCCCGGGGTCGAATTCGGCCGGCAACCCGGTGAAGCACCCGAATTACGACACGCCCGAGATCTCGCTCACACCGAACATCGGCTACGCGACGGCGCCGTTCGAGATCCACGGTCAGTTCTTCGCCACGGGCAACTCCGTCTCGAGCACGTTCCGGAATGCAGGCTCGACGGCGGCCGAAGCGCTCGGTTCGGCTGTGGCGGACGCAAGCGGGCACTTCACGAAGATGACGAAGGTGCCGAGCAACGCCACGGCCGGAACCGCCACGGTGACCAGCTCGGGCAGCTCGGGCACCGCCTCAGCTCCCTTCGAGGTGCCGCCCCGGTAGGAGCATCCGACTCGCGATCCCCCGGCGCCCGAGGCGGCTCCTCTCCCGAGGGGCCGCCTCGGCGCGTCTTTGCCGCGCGCCGGCGTGACCGATCCGGGCGCTCGGGACCAATGCCCCTACCGCGGGGCGTGCACTTCGTGTTCAGATGCCGAGGTGGGACGCTACGAGCCGCCGGCCGAGCGCGGGCGATAGCCGATGCGCATCGGCGTCCTCACAGGAGGCGGCGACTGCCCGGGCCTCAACGCAGCCCTGCGGGCGGTCGTGAAGCAAGCGGAGAAGGAGCACGGGCACTCCCTCGTCGGTTTCCGGCACGGGTGGCGGGGGGTGGCGGAGGGCGATCTGCTCGACCTCACCCGGGAGCAGGTGCGCAACATCCTCCCGCTCGGCGGCACCCTCCTCGGCACGTCCCGGTACCACCCGAACGAGCACAAGGGCGGGGTCGATCAGGTGCTCGAGACCCTTCGCGTCGAGCGGATCGAGGCGGTCATCTGCCTCGGCGGCGACGGCACGATCGGTGTCGCTGAGCAGCTCTCCGAGCGCGGCGTGCGGGTCGTCTGCATCCCGAAGACGATCGACAACGACGTTGCGGGGACGGACCGCTGCATCGGTTTCGACACCGCGGTCGCGATCGCGACCGAGGCGATCGACCGAGTCCACACGACGGCGGAGAGCCACGACCGGGTCATGGTCGTCGAGGTGATGGGCCACCGCACCGGTTGGCTCGCGATCACCGCCGGGATCGCAGGCGGTGCGGACTGGATCCTCGTCCCCGAGGAGCCGTTCGAGATCGAGGAGATGGTGACGGCGATCCGGCACCGGCACCGGTCGCACGCGAGCTACTCGATCGTCGTGGTGGCCGAGGGTGCGCAGCCGCATCCACACTCGCTCGAGTACAGGACTCCGACGGACACGAGCGGCATGATCCTCGCCGGTTCGATCGGGAACCTGATCACGAAAGAGATCGCGTCGCGCACCGGCTTCGAGGCCCGGCTGACGGTGCTCGGGCACACTCAACGAGGCGGGCCCCCGACCGCCGCCGACCGGGTCCTCGCGAGCCGGTTCGGCGTCGCGGCGGCCGACGCCGTCGGTGAGACGGGTGAGTCCGTCATGACGGCTCTCGTCGGCGACTCTGTCGTGCTCCTGCCGCTCCCGGAGGTCGCGGGACGTGTGCGGGGGGTGCCGGGCGAGTTGGTGCGAGCAGGTTTCTGCCTCGTCTGAGCCGGCCCGAGCCGGCCACAGGACTAGTCGTCGCCGCCTCGGCCGACCTACCCTGAGCGGGGAGGAGCAGACGTCGAGCAAGGAGGCGCCTAATGCCGTCACGGCTCTCCTATGAGTCAGGGCCGTCCGCGTCGCCGCTGCTCGGCGAGACGATCGGGGACAACCTCCGGCGTACGGTCGAGCGCTACCTTGATCGGGAAGCCCTCGTCGACGCACCGAGCGGTCGGCGTTGGACCTACGGCGAGCTCTGGTCCGACGTGGAGCGGCTGGCTGCAGCACTCATCGGTACCGGGATCGAGACAGGCGACCGCGTCGGGATCTGGTCGACGAACTGCGCCGAGTGGGTGCTCGTCCAGTACGCCACCGCGCTCTGTGGAGCCATCCTCGTCAACGTCAACCCTTCCTACCGCTCGCACGAGCTCGAGTACGCCCTCAACCAGTCCGGCGTGCGCCTCATCGTCAGCGCTCCGCCCTCGGAGCGCTCCGACTACCCGGCGATGGTCGAGTCCGTGTGGGACCGCTGCCCGAGCCTCGAACGCCTCGTGGTCATCGGGCAGCCGAGCTGGGACGAGCTCCGGGCCGCAGCCGCGGGCGTCGGGGAGGAAGACACCGCTCGCCGGGCAGCCTCGCTCGATCCGGACGACCCGATCAACATCCAGTACACGAGCGGCACGACCGGATACCCGAAGGGTGCCACGCTCTCACACCACAACATCCTCAACAACGGCTACTTCGTGGGCGAGCTGCTCGGCTACGACGAGCAGGACCGGGTCTGCCTGCCGGTGCCCTTCTACCACTGCTTCGGGATGGTGATGGGGAACCTCGGGTCGACGTCGCACGGGTCCTGCATCGTGATCCCGGCGCCGAGCTTCGACCCGGGAGCGACCCTCGCGACGGTCGAGGCGGAGCGCTGCACCTCGCTCTACGGCGTACCGACGATGTTCATCGCCGAGCTGTCGCATCCCGCCCTGGCGGATACGGATCTCTCGTCGTTGCGGACGGGCATCATGGCGGGCTCGCCCTGCCCTGTCGAGGTCATGAAGCGCGTCATCGCCGAGATGAACATGGACGAAGTCGCCATCTGCTACGGCATGACCGAGACGTCACCGGTCTCCACCCAGACGCGTGCCGATGACGACCTCGGCCGCCGCACGTCCACCGTCGGGCGCGTGATGCCCCACCTCGAGGTGAAGGTCTGCGACCCCGAGAACGGCAAGGTGGTCGAACGCGGGCAGCCGGGCGAGCTCTGCACTCGCGGCTACTCGGTCATGCTCGGCTACTGGGACAACCCCGAGGCGACGGACCAAGCGGTCGACCGCGCCGGCTGGATGCACACGGGAGACCTCGCCGTCATGCGCGAGGACGGCTACGTCAACATCGTCGGTCGCATGAAGGACATGGTCATCAGGGGCGGCGAGAACATCTATCCGCGCGAGATCGAGGAGTTCCTCTACAGCCACCCCGATGTCGTCGACGTGCAGGTCGTCGGAGTGCCCGACGCCAAGTACGGCGAGGAGCTGTGCGCCTGGGTCGTCCTTCGCGACGGAGCCGAGCCGCTCACCGCGGAGGCCGTGCGTGAGTTCTGCGCCGGGCGCCTCGCCCACTACAAGGTCCCGCGCTACGTGCACCTCGTCGACGCGTTCCCGATGACGGTGACCGGCAAGGTGCGCAAGGTGGAGATGCGTGAGCGATCGACCGAGATCTTCAGCCTGGAGGACGCCGCGCCGACGGCATGAGCGCCTGGGCGGCACTGGCGCCGCAGCCAGCCGGCCCGCCGCCAGCAGGCCCGCCGGCAGGC
>JAKCCH010000136.1 GCA_021838945.1 Actinomycetes bacterium | reverse complement strand
TCTCGGGCGTGACGCCCGAGAACCACGCGTTGGCATCCGAATTCGCCGCTCTTCCGGAGATCGTGCGCGGCTACGAGGAGGTGAAGATGCGAAACGTGGTGGCGTACGGATCGATCCGGCGCGAGCTGCTGTCCGCCCTCGGCCTGGAACAGGGTGCGGCGCGTTCGCACGTCCAATGACGCGAGCGCGTGTGGGAACGTTCGTGAGTCTCGCCTCGCCGGAGGCGACGGCAATCGTGAGCGCCCGCCTGGATCTCGTGGTCGTCGACGCCGAGCACGGGATCGGGGACGAGTCAGTGCTCGTCGCCCAGCTCCGAGCCGCGCGTTCTCCGTTTCGCTGGGTTCGCGTCAGGCAGGTGTCCGATGCGCCGAAAGCGCTGGATCTTGGCGCCGACGGCGTGGTGGTGCCGAGGGTACGGGCGGCGGCAGAGGTGGCCGAGCTGGTCAGGCTCTGTGCGTACCCTCCGGACGGGGTACGCGGGATCGGGCCGTCGGCTGCAAACCTCTACGGGATGCTTCTGCGAGAGCAGGTCACGAGCAGCTCCCGCCGGGGCGAAGTGTGGCCGCAGATCGAGACGCTGGAGGCCGTCGAAGCGCTCCCTGAGATCCTGGCTCTGGACCCGAGGCCGGCAGGGGTCTTCATCGGCCCCGGAGACCTTTCGGCTGCTCTCGGCCGTCCTGGCGATCTCGGGCATCCCGAGGTCCGGGAGGTGGTCGAACGAATCGTCGAGGCGTGCCTCGAGGCGGCCTGGAAGTTCGCGATCTTCAGTCCGGATCACGAGGATGCCGAGCACTGGATCGAGCTCGGCGCATCGGCGGTCGTCATCGGGTCGGATGCGAGCTGGATGATCGAAGGTGCAGCTCCGGTATGGGCGTTGGCGGCGGCGAAGGCGTCCGCATGATCGGGAAAGTGGTGAAGACGGACGGCGCCTTCAGGAACCCGGCAGGACTGGCGAGAAACCGCGCGCGGGAGGCAGCGCACGGCGGCGACGCGGGAGCGGGCATGAAGAGCGCAGAGCAGTGAACGTCGCGGTTCTCGGCGGGGGCCACGGTGCGCTCGCGGTCGCCGGCGATCTCTCGCTGCGCGGGCACGAGGTACGGCTCGCGCTGCGCAACCGGCAGCGCTTCGGCGAGATCTTCACGAGACGGACGATCCGGCTCGAAGGGCTGATCGAAGGTGAGGCCGAGCTGGCCGACGTGAGCGACGACCACGCTGACGTGGTCGTGGGCGCGGATGTCGTCCTCGTGCCGCTACCTGCGTACGCGCAGGAGGAAATGGCGCGCGCCGTCGCTCCGGCCCTTGTCGATGGCCAGGTCGTCTACTTGACGCCGGGCACGTTCGGCTCCTTCGTCTTCCGTGAGGAGGTGAAGCGAGCGGGTGGGGCCGACGTTGCGGTTGCCGAGAGCGCGACGCTGCCGTACGGGGCACGCATGTCGGGCCCCGCGTGCGTGCGGATCGGGCTCGTCGCGTCGCACCTGCCGACCGGTGTCTACCCCGCAGCGCGGACCGACGTGGTGCTCGCACCGATCCGTGAGCTCTATCCGGTTGCCGAGGCCGTGGAGGATGGCCTCGCCGCTGGACTGTTGAACTTCGACGGCGCGCTGCATGCACCGCTCGTGCTCATGAACGCCGGGCCGATCGAGGGGCTCGAGTCGTTCGACATCCACCTGGAGGGGAACCCGCCTTCCGTGGTCCGCGTGAGCGTGGCGCTCGACCGCGAGCGGATCGCACTGCGCCAAGCGCTCGGGTACCGCACCCACCACTGGCCGCTCGAGGACCTCTACTCGCGCGTCGGCGAGACCTTCTACGGAGTGATCTCTCGAGGGACGATGGAGCGCCAGTCCGTCTGGCGCGAGAAGATCGACTTTCACCACCGGTACGTAGCTGAGGACGTGGGGTGCGGGCTCGCCCTGTGGTCCTCGCTCGGGCGCAAGCTCGGCATCGCGACGCCGCTTGCCGATGCGTTCCTCGCGATCGCGTCGGCGGTCAACGGCGACGACTACAAGCGGTCAGGGCGGACCCTCGAGAACCTCGGGCTCGCTCAGCTCTCGGTTGGCGAGCTGAAAGAGAGGTTGTCATCAGGATGACCCACTTCGGCATACAGCTGCACGGTACCTTCCCGATGCACCACTACCCCAGACTTGCGCGAGCTGTCGAGTCGTACGCGTTCGACGAGCTGACCGTCCACGACATCGTCTGGTGGCGCCCGGTGTGGCCGATACTGGCACTTGTCGCCGAGCATACCGAGCGCGTGCTCGTCGGTCCCGACGTCACGCATCCCTACCTGCGCCATCCCGCCGACACCGCTGCGTGCCTCGCTGGGATCGACGAGCTCTCGGGTGGCCGTGCCATCCTCGGCTTGGGTGCCGGCTCGATGCTCGATCCCCTCGGGCTCAGCGCGGCGCGACCGAGAACGGCGGTACGTGAGACGGCCGAGCTGATCCGCCGGCTCCTTGCGCGCGACCGCGCCGCGTACCAGGGTGAGCTGTTCAGCGCCGACCCTCAGGCGCAGTTCTTCTGGGAGCCTGTGCGTCCGAGAGTGCCGATCTTCGTCGGCACTCTCGGACCTCGGATGGTGGCCGAGGCGGCGCGGTGGGCAGATGAATTGCGACCTGCAGGGATCTTCGCACCCGGCTTCTTTCGAGACCTGCAGCGACGAGCTCGTGAGGCAGCCGGCTGGGAGGGCTATCCGGTCGGCTGCGAGGTGTGGGTCTCGATAGCTGACGACCGCGAGGAGGCACGTGCGCTCGGCCGCCGGATCTTGGCGCAGTTCCTGGCGCTGGCGGTCTTCGAACCGCAGGTCGCCTTCTTCGAGATCGACCCGGAAGAGGTGCGCGGCGTGGGAGAGGCGATGGCCGAAGGAGACGTCGACGGTGCGGCGCGCCGGATCTCCGACAAGACGCTCGACATGTTCGTCGCGAGCGGGAACGTCCGAGACATCATTGGCGGGCTCGAAGGGTTGCTCGACGCGGGGCCCTCGACGGTCACGTTCTCGGGGCGGCTCGGGCCCGATCCGTTCCGTGCGATCGAGTTGCTTGGCGGGCAGGTCCTCCCGGCCGTGTCTCCTGGTCATGGCGGAGCCTGAGCGAGCAGCGCGCCCCTGTCCATCTTCTTTACGTGCGATCCTTGCGCAGCTCTTGACAGGGAGCTGAATAGTTGATCATATAGCTTCGAGATACAGAAAAGTCCGACCAGGTATCCTCGGGTGCGGCTCGGACGAAGTGTCGCGATCACGACACGCGCAGCCGTGCTGCAGCTTCGTCGTTCGGGGGAGGAGTTGCTCACCATGGGTAGTCGCTCGCCGTGATCGGCTCACCGAGTGTGGGGAGCGACTCGCCGGCCTCCCGGGGCGGGAACGGGACCCTCGCGGTCCGCGCCGGATCCGACGGCGTGGACTGTGCAGTGGACAAGCTCCGCCTGTGGACGATGATGGTCCGGCTGCGCGCCTACGACGAGCGGGCGACGCTCCTCCAGCGCCAAGGGCGCATCGGCGCCTACCCGACCTTCTGGGGTGAAGAGGCCATTCAGGCGGCGGCGGTGCTGGCCGTCCGGGACGCGGATTGGCTGTTCCTCAGCTATCGTCAGAACGCCGTGCCGGTCCTTCGGGGGCTTCCACCCGAGCAGGCCTGGGCGTATTTCCGTGGCGATCCCCGCAGCTTCTTCGACCCGTCACAGTTCGGCTGCGCTCCGCAGTGCGTGCCACTGGCCACCCACCTCCCGCACGCCGTCGGATGGGCAATGGGAAGGCGCCTCCAGGGTGGTGACGAGGTGGCCTTGGCGTTCTTCGGCGATGGTGCCAGCTCCGAGGGAGACGCCCACGAAGCGATGAACCTTGCAAGCGTGCTCCGCGCGCCGGTCGTGTTCCTGTGCACGAACAACCAGTGGGCCATCTCGACCCCCTTGTCGAGGCAAGCGGCAGTCGATCATCTTTCGGCACGCGCGGCCGGTTACGGCATGCCAGGCGCGACGGTCGACGGGTACGACCCGCTGGCTGTGCTCGGCGCCGTGGCGGAAGCGGTCGACCGAGCTCGCGACGGTGGGGGACCGAGCCTGGTGGAGGCGTCGTGCTACCGGATCGGCCCCCACGCGACCGCAGACGACCCCAGCCTGTACCGGGACGAGGCGGAGACCGCGGTCTGGCGCCAGCGGGAGCCCATCGGCAGGTTCGAGCAGCAGTTGCTGGACGAAGGTCTCCTCGCCACGCAGGACATCACCGAGGAGCACGAGCGAGCGGCCAGCGCCATGCGCGCCGCCGGACATCGGCTCGACGGGATGCCCGCACCGACCGGGGTGGAGATGACCGCCCATGTGCTCGCTGTGCCGCCGCCCTCGTGGCCGGGACCATCTGCTCCGACATTCTCGACTGGCGAGCGTTGACGACGTCCCCCGCCAGACCCGGCAACCCGGGGCCCGTCACCCTGGTCCAAGCCGTCGACGCGGCATTGGAGGCCGAACTGGCGGCCGATCCTCGGGTGGTGCTGCTCGGAGAGGACATCGGGAGGATGGGCGGGGTGTTCCGGGCTACCGCCGGGCTTCACGCCCGGTTCGGTGAGAACCGTGTCCTCGATATGCCGGCGAGCGAAGCCGGCTTCGTCGGAGCGGCGGTGGGAATGTGCCTGGCCGGCCTTCGCCCTGTCGTCGAGCTCCAGTTCGACTCGTTCTCGTACCCGGCCTTCGAAC
>JAKCCH010000042.1 GCA_021838945.1 Actinomycetes bacterium | reverse complement strand
CGCCGCGACACTGTTCCTGCCCATCGCGCTCGCGGGCTCAGCACTGCCGTCCACCGCCCATTGGGCGCGTCGGCTCGGCGAGACGCTCGTCGCTCTCGTGCTGTCGAAGCTCGCCGTCGTCGCGGTCCTGACACTCGCCGTCGGCACGGTGCTGGACAGCCATGGCGGCTTGTCCGCCCTGGTCGAGGGGATCGCGCTGTTCGCCTTGTCTGCCGCGGCGCCGCTCGCGCTCGCCCGGATGCTGCCCATGATCGAAGCCGGCGCAACTGCCCACCTCGACGGGATGGGTCGCCACATGGTGCATCGCTCCGTCTCGGCCGCAGCAAGCAAGGCGTCCTGGATCACCGGGGCCGGCGGCTCCGCGGCAAGCTCGGTCGGGTCGGTGGCGGCGAGCGGCGGCCTCGGTCCTCGGTCACCGTCGAGCCCGACCCCGATGCCACCACCTTCTCCCGCCGCACCGCCCGGCTCGCGGCTGCCAACGGCGGGCTCTCCGCCAGCGAGTGGTTCCCCACCTCCGACGGGCTCCCCACCTCCGACGGGTTCCCCACCTCCGACGGGCTCCCCACCTCCGACGGGCTCGCCTCCGTCGGGCAGCTCCCCACCGACTCCGGCGGCAACGGCGGGAGGTGGCCATGCCGGATGACGCGCCCCGTTACCGCCTCGGCCCCCGTTCGACCCGCGGGCTGATCGCCGGATGGCGATCGGGACAGATCGCGTCCGTCGCGGCGGGAGCGGTCGTGGGGCTCGGGCTGCTCCGGTCGATCGGCGGTCTTCTCGGTGCCGCCATGGCGTTCCTGTCGGCGGGGATGGGCATCGCCGTCGCGACCTGGCCGATCGGAGGCCGGCCGGTCGAGTCGTGGGCGCCTGTCGTGGTGCGCTACGCCAGGGCGTCCATGGCCGAGGGAGGGGGCTTGCCGTGGCTCGCCGGGCGATCAGGCTCGGTTGCCCGCGCGAGGCGGTCGCCCCTCCGCTTCCTCGACCTTCGCACCCTCGAGCAGGCCGGCGGCTCCATGGCGGTCATCGAGGACAGGGAGCTGTCGACGTGGTCTGCGGTCGTTCCGGTCAGCGGCGAGGGCTTCGCACTGCTCGACGACGAGCAACAGGCCGAGGCGATCGCAGCGTGGTCGTCGGTCCTCGCGGCGGTGGCCGCCGATTCCGGGTCACTTCGGAGGCTGCAATGGATCGCCCGCACCCGCCCATGTCTGCCGCCGAACAGCGCTCCGGCTCCCGCGGAGTACGACCGGGTCGTCGTCGATCTCCGCCAGGCGATGTGGTTGCGCGAGGCGTACGTCGTAGTCACCACCGACTCGCCCCGCGCAGGCTTTCCCTTGCGACACTCCCGGAGACGTGGAGAACTGGCTGCCGAGTCCGTTGCCATCGAGCGGATCGCGGCGCTCGTCTCGTCTCTTTGCGACCGGCTCGCCGGCATCGGGCTCGGTGTTGCGGCACCTCTCGACGCCGCCGGCCTTGCTCGGATGATCCGCGCCTCGTACGAGCTCGATCCTGCTGGGTCGGCCGGCGCCGGTTGGCCGTGGCCGGTGGGCACAGAGGCGAGCTGGTCGGCGTTCCGGACGGAGGCGAGCTGGCACGCGACGTATTGGGTGTCGGAGTGGCCCCGCGGTGATGTCGGTCCGGCGGTGCTCCTGCCGCTGCTCATCGGTGGCCTCCAGCGAAGGACGGTTGCCGTCGTCATGGCGCCCCTCCCAGCTCTCAGCGCCGTCAAGCGTGCGGAGCGGGAACGCACTGCGGGGGCGGCTGATGCGGAGCTGCGGAGCCGCCATGGTTTCTCCTTGACGGCCCGGGCCCGAGTCGAACAGGACCTCCGACTGCAGCGAGAGGCCGAGCTTGCGAGTGGGCACGGCGCCTACCTCTTCTCCGGCTATGTGAGCGTGGCGGCCGCGGACGAGGCCGGCCTCGAGACGGCGTGCCACGACCTCGAGCAGGCGGCCGCGCAGGCACAGCTGGAGGTCCGCCGCTTGTTCGGCTCGCAGGAGGAGGCGTGGTGCTGCACGCTGCCCAGCGGGCGGGGATGCGGATGACGCGGCTACGAACGCGATCGGGCGGTTTGCGGCTACCGGCACACGAAGCGACGACAGCACAGATCGGGGTGGCGTATCCCTTCGCAGCGACGGCTCCTCTCCCGGTTGCCCGCGTGCTGGTGGGACGAGACCTGGCAGGTGGGCGCTTCTGCCACGACCCTTTCGATCTCTATGCGTCCGGGATGCTCACGAACCCGAACATCACGATCCTCGGCCAGATCGGTCGCGGCAAGAGCGCGCTCGTGAAGTCCTACCTCTACCGCCAGCATCTGTTCGGTCGCCGGGTAGCCGTGCTCGACCCGAAGGGCGAGTACCGGCCGCTCGCCGCTGCGCTCGGGACGGAGCCGATCCGCTTGTCGCCCCGTGGCGGTACGCGCATCAACCCGCTCGCTCCAGCGAGCGAGGCGAGCATGAGTGGGGAGAAGGCCGCGCCGGACGAGGTGCGTCGCCAGCGGCTCGCGCTCCTGGCGACACTTGCCGAGGCGACCATGCACCGGAGACTGCTCCCGACGGAGCGGCTTGCCCTCGAGGTGGCCCTCGTCGTACGCGAGGGCGAGACCGGGCTCGGGATCGCCGACGTCGTCGAGGAGATGTTGCGACCCGGGGCTGAGGCTGCCCGCCTTGCCGGGAGCACGGTCGGCACACTGACGGAAGACGGACGGTTCGTCGGGCTGGAGCTCCGCCGCCTCGTGCTTGGCGACCTGGCGGGGATGTTCGACGGTCGTGACACGCCCGGCTCGGCCGCCGGGCAGGAGGCACTCGTCGTGGACCTCTCCGACGTCTACCACGCGGAGGCCCTGCCGGCGCTGATGGTCTGTGCTGCGGCCTGGCTCCAGTCCATGACTGCCCATGCGTCGGCTAGGACGCTCTTCGTGGTCGACGAGGCGTGGGCGGTGCTGTCCGACCTGGCGGTCGCGCGCTACCTCAGGTCGTCGTGGAAGCTCGCTCGTGCCCGGGGACTCGCGAACGTGGCCGTCTGCCATCGGGCATCGGACCTCGCCAACGTCGGCAACGAAGGGAGTGAGGCCGCCCGCCTGGCCGAGGGTCTGATGGCGGACTCGGAGACGGTGATCTGTTACGCGCAGCCTGCTTCGGAGCTGGTGAACTTGGCGGTTCTGCTCGGTTGCTCGCAATCTGAGATCGATTACCTCCCATCGCTTCGCAGGGGCGTCGCGCTGTGGCGGGTGGGCGGCCGGCGCTATCTGGTGGAACATCTGCTGAGCCGTGAGGAGCTGGCATTCGTGGACACCGACGATCGGATGAGGACGGCCGGTGCAGCAGCTCCTGGTCAGCTCCGGTGACGCGCGGTGCCATTGCCGGCGGATGGGAGCCCGCCCGCTCCAGTCGTCGCAGCCGTCCCAGCCGCGGGCGCCTCCGCCGCCCCCCCGGTCGCCCTGGCCCTCCGGGATGGGCCGGTGACCTCGCCATCGCAGCGGCAGTCGTCGTCATGCTCGCCTGGGCAGCCGCCCGACACGCCGAGTCATGGGTGACTGACCTCGCCCATGGCCACGCTGCGTGGGTGCTGTTCATGGTCGTGACAGGGGTCGCTCTCCTCCTCTCGGCTGTCGCGCTCCTGACTCGTCGGCTCGTCGGTCGCTGGCCGTCACTCGCTCTCCGACTCCATCGGAGCCGTGAGGGTGCCGGTGCCGGTGTGGCACCCGCGGCAGGCGGGGGCTCCGGTCGCAGTCGCGGTCGCAGTCCTGGTGGGCGTGGGGGCGCTCGTGCCGGCGCTGGTGCGGGTGCGGCCTCGTCCGGCTGGGCGACAAGGCGCGACCTGGCTCCTCTGCTCGTCCGCGAGGCGACGGGAGACCGCGTGGTGCTCGGGCTCACCGGGCGCCGTGTCGTGGCAGCCGAGCGGCTGCAGTCCGTGCTCGTCGTCGGGCCGAGCCAGTCCGGCAAGACCACTGGACTTGCCATCCCGGCGCTGGCGGATTGGCAGGGGCCGGTGCTCGCCACCAGCGTCAAGACGGATCTCGTCCGAGAGACGATGGCCGCACGGTCGGCGAGAGGTGAGGTGGCCGTGTTCGACCCGACCTCGGTCTCCGGCCTGGAGACCCGGAGCTGGTCGCCGCTTTCGGAAGCGATGACGTGGGCAGGTGCGCGCAGAGCTGCGGACAGCCTGTGCTCGGTCGGTCGCAAGGCCAGCGGGATCGAGGACGCAAGCTACTGGCATGCCGCGGCCGAGCGGCTGCTTGCGCCGCTGTTGCGGGCGGCCGCGGTCGTGAACGGCTCGATGGCGGACGTCGTCCGGTGGCTCGACGAGGAGGCGGTGAACGAGCCCATCCTCGCCTTGGAGCTGGCCGAAGAGCGTGACGCAGCGAGGGTGGCGAAGTCGTGCGCCTCGATGGAGGAGCGCCAGCGCTCATCGGTGTACTCGACGGCTCAGACGATCCTGGCCGCTTACGGCGACCCCGACGTCGTGGCCTCAGAGCGTCGAGGCTCGCCCATCTCGCCGGGCTGGCTACTCGGCGGAGGCGAGCGTCCCCGCACGCTCTACTGCTGCGCGCCAGCCCGGGACCAGGCCCGGCTGAGCCCCGTCTTCGTCGCTCTGATACGGCAGGTGGTCGACACAGCCTTCGACACTGCGGCGCGTGACGGGCGTCCGCTCGATCCACCTCTTCTGCTCGTGCTCGACGAGGCGGCCAACATCGCGCCGATTGGCGACATGGACCAGATCCTCGCCACGGCGGCCGGTCACGGCGTCTCCCTCGTGACGGTCTGGCAGGACCTCGCGCAGATCGAGGCGCGTTACGGGGAGCGCTGGGCGACGATCGTCAACAACCACCGTGCGAAGGCGATCTGTCCGGGCGTGGCTGACCCGCGGACGCTCGAGCTGCTCAGCTCGCTCATAGGCGACATCGAAGTCGCGCAACGCTCGACGAGCCGCGCAGGAGACGGATCATGGAGCGAGAGCGAGAGTGCCTGGCGAGTGCCGATCGCCCCGGCTGGCTGGATCCGACGGATGCCGCCGCGGCATGTGCTCGTCGTCTACGGCGGGATGCCGCCGGCGTTGGTGCGGATGCGAGGCCCGGCCGCGGTCGCTCAGACGGGAGCTCCTGGCGCGGTCAAGGGCCAGCCGACCTCTCGTTCAGCCACGAGGGCCAGGTCGAGCAGCAGTGGCTCGCGGTGGTGAGCCGCCAGAACCTGCACACCGACGGGCAGGCCGTCGAGCGAGCAGAGGGGGAGGCTCATCGCAGGGCTGCCGTTGAGGTTCGACGGCGCCGTCAGCGCGGCGTTGTTCATCACCGCCCGGGCGAAGCCGATCTCGTTGATGAGGTCTCGTCCCGGGAGAGTCGATGGCGGTGGCCCTTCCGCGGCAAAGGCGACGTCAGGGTTCGACGCCGCCACGACGAAGTCGGCCGCCTCGAACAGGTCAGCCATGGCCTCGTTCAGGTTGCGCCTGTACGTCTCGACGCGCGCCGCCTCCTCGAGCGAGTAGGTCTGCCGGTACAGCTCGAGGCCCAGGCGCATCTCCATGCTGAGCTGCTCGATGCACTCGGGGTACTTCCCGCCGAGGTCGGCGAGGAAGGCGACCTGCCCGGCCATCGCCCATTCTCCGCGAAGCGCCGGCAGATGTGACTCGACCTCGACGATCCGGAGCCCGGCATGCCGGGCGAGCTCGGCAGCTGCCGCTGTCACGAGCTCGGCCACCTCGGGCCGCACCTGTGCAGTGCCGAGATCGGGAAGGATGGCCACCCGAAGTCCTGCGAGGTCGTTGGTGCCGAGGCCCTGCTCCCATCCCGCGACCCGCGGCAAGCTGAGCGGGTCGCGCGGGTCGAACCCGTTGCAGGCGTCGAAGTAGCGGGCAGTGTCGCGCACCGAGCGGGAGAGGCAGCCGATCACCGACGTCAGCGGCTCGACCCCGACTCGCGGCCCCTTCGGTACGCGGCCGTACGTCGCCTTCAGGCCGAACAGCCCGGAGAAGCCCGCAGGTATCCGTATCGACCCTCCTCCATCGCTCCCGGTCGCGATCGGGAGCAACCCGCCGGCCACGGCCGCCGCCGTTCCGCCGGAGGACCCGCCGGGCGTGCGCTCGGTGTTCCACGGGTTGCGCGTGGTGCCGTGGAGCGCGGTGGACGTGCAGTTGATGCCGCCGAACTCACTTGCCGTCGTCTGGGCGACCAGCACTGCGCCGGTGGCCCTCAGCCGCTCGACGGAGGTGGCGTCGTGCTCGGAGACACGATCGGCGAAGACGAGCGAGGCCTCCGTGTACGGCCAGCCGGCGACGGGCTCGAGCTCCTTCACGCCAAAGGGCACCCCGCCGAAGGGCAGCTCCACGTCGGCGTCAGCCGCGGCAGCGCGTGCGCGTTCCTCGTCCACGAACGAGAAGGCGTTGAGCGACGAACGCTCCATCGCTTGGAGGCAAGTGTCGAGTGCCTCCGACGGCGAGATCGTCTTCGCCCGGAACTCCTCGACCAGCCCGCACGCGTCGCCGAGCCACGGTTCGACAGCCATCAGCACTTCCCCTTCATTCGTGGTCCTTCATCCCCTCGTGTTGCAACCGGACGGACCGTAGTCGCCGAGCACCCGCCCTGGCAGGTCCGTTCGCCGCCCCGTTAGGGCCGCAAACCGCAGAGGAGCAGCTGGGCAGCCCGGTCGCCGTACTCGAGGTCGAGTGGCTCGTCGCTGAACATGAGTCGATGGAGGATCGCTGCCGAACCGAGCTCGAGCACCGTGTCGACGTCAGCGTCGTCCCGGATCTCCCGTCGGGCGATGGCCCGCTCGAGGATCACCCGAAGCTGCTCCTGGCGCCGCCGGATCAGCTCGTCGTAGACGACGTGGCGGAGCTGCGGGTCGGGCGCGGCGTCGGCGAGGAGGCGGACGAGTGCTCGCCCGAGCGGCGACTTCAGGGCTTCGATGAAGGATTCGAGGAGCAGGTGGATGTCGGTGTCGAGTCCACCGGTATCCGGTGGGCCGAGCTCGTCGTCGCTCAGGTCCCGGACGGCGTCGAGGACGAGGGGCAGCTTCGACGGCCAGCGCCGGTAGATCGTGGCCTTGCCGACGCGCGCCCGTTGAGCGATCTCGTCCATGGTGAGGCGGGAATACCCACGCTCACCGAGGAGCTGAAGCGTGGTGTCGAGGATGGCGAGCTCGGTCGGGAGCAGCGCTGCGGCTCCGTTGCCTGCCTTCAACCCCCCGGCCCCCTGTCCCGGTGGACCGCCGGCTCCTCGTCGAGCCGCCGAGCCCGTCCGCTCCGGACAGTCTGCCTCAGGAGATGGCGTCGCGCCTCATGCGGGCGGGCATCCGGCGGGTGATGTTCACCGCGTGGTCTCCCAACCGCTCGTAGAAACGGCCGACCAATGCCAACTCGATCGCCACCGGCACGGGGACGCAGCCGCTTGCGACCTCGGCGATCAACTGCACGTGGAGGTCGTCGATCTCGTCGTCGAGCCGGTCGATCCGCTCGTTCTGCTCCTGACCGCCGGCGCGATCCGCGTACGCATCTGCCGCCATGGTCCACATCTGGCTCGCCACCTCGCCCATCCGTTCGAGGAGACCTCGGACGCGCGCCGGCAGCTCGGCCGGGAGGCTGCGAGCCGCGCGTTGCGCGACATGCTCGGCGAGGTCGCCGCTTCGCTCCAGCTCCGACAGCATCGACAGGAGGGCGAGGAGCCATTGCTTGCGGTTCTTCGGGAGTCCGCCTTCCATGAGGAGACCGTGTACCTGCGCTTCGAGGTCACGGTAGAGGGCGTCGAGCGCGGCGTCTTTTGCCACGAGCTCCCGGGCGGCCTCGCGATCACCGGTGAGAAGGGCATGCGTCGATCCGGCCACCGCTTCCTCCACGAGGGCGAACAGTTGGATCACCTGGCGGTCGATGCCGCGCACCTCCTCAATGGAGGCGTCGGTCTGCTCCCCGGTCTGCACCTCGGCCGAACCAGACGAGAACAGGCGTCTCACCACACGCTCACCACATGCCTACGGTACCGCTGCCTCTCCCAAAGCCGGCGGTAGCGTCGACGCCCGTGGCAGAACGGCATCCCACTTCGTCGATCGACCGCGTCCCGGAGCCGGACGAGAAGCGCGTCCTCGCTCTAGGCCTTCAGCTCGCCAACCTCGGCTCGGGTGTCAAGGCGCGGGCTTACGAGATGACCCGGGCGACCGAGATCCTGATGGCGTGGGCGATGCGCAAGCCCGCCTTCCAGGCGCAGCTGTTCCGGCTGGTCGACGTGTTCCCGGCGATGAGCGACCCTGCCGACACCGGCCGGCACCTCGAGGAGTACTTCGAGCGTGGCATCGCGCCGCTGCCGGTGGCCGCGGGTGCACGGCTCGCCAACCACCTGCCGCTCGGAAAGGCGGTGGCATCCCGGCTCACCCGCCGGGAGGTCCGGCGGATGGCGCAGCAGTTCATCGTGGGTTCGGACGCGGCCGAGGTGGCGGCCGAGCTGCGGAAGCTGTGGATCGCCGGCACGGCCGCCACGATCGACTTGCTCGGCGAGCACACGTACTCCCATCGCGAGGCGGACGCGTACGCGGCGAGGCTGCTCGACCTCGTGTCGTCGCTCCTTGCCGAGTCCCCGGGTTGGCCCGGGCGATCGGTCCTCGAAGCGGACGACCTCGGGCCGTTGCCGCGCGTCGCGGTCTCGATCAAGCCGAGCGCCCTTGCTCCGGACTTCCACCCGCTCACGGCGGATGCCGGGATCGCGAGCGCCCGCCGGAGGCTCCTTCCGATCCTCGAGCTCGCGGCCGAGCGTGGCGCGCAGGTCTGGTTCGACATGGAGCGCTACGAGGCGAAGTCGCTCACCATCCGGCTGTTCAAGGAATTGCTGGCCGAGCCATCGCTTCTCAACCTGCACGCCGGGATCGTCGTCCAGGCGTACCTGCGGGACGCGGCCGACGACTTGTCCGAGCTCGCCATGTGGTCGAGGGAGCGCAAGGGTCTCCCCATTTCAGTCCGCCTCGTGAAAGGGGCGTACTGGGACACCGAGACCATCGTCGCCGACGCCGCCGGCTGGCCGGCGCCGGTGTTCGAGCACAAGGGCGAGACAGACCTCAACTACGAGCTGTGCACCCGCATCCTGCACGCACACCACGGCTACGTGCGCGCCGCATTCGGGTCGCACAACCTCCGCTCCCTCGCGTATGCCATGGCGACCGCAGAGGCGGCCGGCGTCCCGGAGGAAGGCTACGAGCTCCAGCTCCTCTACGGGATGGCCGAGCCCGTCCACGAGGCGGTACGACGGCTCGGCAGGCGGCTGCGGGTGTACGCCCCGATGGGCGAGCTCGTCCCGGGGATGGCGTACCTTGTGCGGCGGCTGCTCGAGAACACGTCGCAGAACAGCTTCGTCCGGCATCGTTTCGCCGAGGGAAAGGACCTCGAAGAGCTGCTCGCCCGGCCGGTCCTGGCGGAAAAGGCACCGTCGTCGCTGCGGTCGCTGCTCCCGAGGTCCAAGCCCGGCAAGGTCACGATGCCCGATGTCCCGGCGATGCAGGCGCACCCGGAGATCGCCGTGCGGCCCGCCACGGATGCGTCCAGCCCGTCGCCGTACCAGCCCGAGCCGCTGGCCGAGTGGTTCGTGCCGGAGGTGCGCTCCTCGATGGCCCAGGCGATCGAGACCTTCGGACGCGCTCTCGACCTGTACGTGCCGGCTCGCATCGCTGGCAAGGAGATCCAGACGGACCGGAGGATCTTCTCCGTCGACCCGGCTGATCCGGCGGTGACCGTCGCGACGTCGGCATGTTGCGGCCGTCGCGAGATCGAGGCGGCCGTGGCTTCGGCCGAGGGGGCCTACTACGAGTGGTCCCGCCGGCCGGCGACCGAGCGTGCCGCGATCATGTTCAAAGCGGCGCAGTGGCTGCGGGAACGGCGCTTCGACGTGGCCGCGCTGCAGGTGTTCGAGGCGGGCAAGGGCTGGTCGGAGGCCGACGGCGACGTCTGCGAAGCGATCGACTACCTCGAGTACTACGGCCGGATCGCAATCGACATGGAGAGGGGCGGCCGGGTCCAGTCGCCGCCCGGTGAGTCGAACCGCCTGACGTATCGCGGCCGTGGCGTGGCCGCCGTGATCTCGCCGTGGAACTTCCCGCTCGCCATCCCGACGGGCATGACGGCCGGAGCGCTCGTCACCGGGAACACTGTCGTGCTGAAGCCGGCCGAGCAGACACCCGCTACGGCGCAGATGCTCGTGCGCGCGCTCCACGAAGCCGGGCTGCCAGACGGTGTCCTCAACTTCGTGCCGGCGATCGGGGAGGAGGTCGGCGACGCGCTCGTGACCCATCCGTCGGTCTGTCTCGTCGCCTTCACCGGCTCGAAGGCCGTCGGGCTGCACCTGAACGAGATCGGCGCCCGCGTGGTTCCCGGCCAGCGCGAGGTCCGACGGGTGTTCGCCGAGATGGGCGGGAAGAACGCCCTCGTCGTCGACTCGGACGCCGACCTCGACGTGGCCGTCCCCGCCGCTATCCAGTCGTCGTTCGGCTTCGCCGGCCAACGGTGCTCGGCCGCGTCGCGGGTGATCGTGGTCGACGAGGTGCACGACGCGTTCGTCGAACGTTTCGTAGAGGCGGCCCGGGCGCTCACGATCGGCCCGACGCGGGAGATGGGAACGGAGATGGGTCCTGTCATCGACGAGGACGCTTTGAAGCGGATCCGCACCTGGCAGGAGCGTGCTCCTCACTTCGGCCAGGTCCTCCTGCTCCGGGAGGACCTTCCGGACCGCGGCTACTTCGTCGGGCCGACCATCGTCGACGGTGTCGACCCGTCGTCCGAGCTGGCGCAGACGGAGATCTTCGGCCCGGTCGTCGCCGTCATGTCGGCCCCCTCCTTCGAGGCGGCGATCACGATGGCCAACTCGGTCGAGTACGCCCTCACGGCCGGGGTGATCTCACGATCCCCGGGCAACATCCGCTTGGCAGCAGAGGAGCTTCGCGCCGGCAACATCTACATCAACCGCACGATCACGGGCGCCGTCGTCGGACGCCAGCCGTTCGGCGGCTACGGGATGTCCGGGTTCGGGCAGAAGGCCGGCGGCCCGGATTACCTGTTCCAGTTCGTCGAGCCGCGGGTGGTGAGCGAGAACATGATGCGGCAGGGTTTTGCGCCGGGAGCGGAGCAGGGGGCCTGAGCCGGCTGCCTCAGAACTTCGCGAGCTCTCGCGCCGCCTGCTCGATGTCGTCCACCTGGGGGAGGATCGCCGACTCGAGCGTGGGCTCGTAGGCCACGAACGTGTCGGTGGCGGCGACCCGCCGCACAGGCGCGTCGAGGTGCTCGAAACACTCATCGGCCGCGAACGCCGCTATCTCCCCGCCGAAGCCGGCCGTCATCACGTCCTCGTGGACGACGAGGAGTCTCGACGTCTTCGCGACCGTCGCCGCGACAGCTTCCCGGTCCCAGGGCACGATGGTGCGGAGGTCGATGACCTCCGTCTCGATGCCGTCTTCGGCGAGCCGTGCGGCGGCGTCGAGGGACTTCTGGACCGTCGCACCCCATGCCACGATCGAGAGGTCCCTGCCTTCGCGCCGTGTCGCCGCCTTGCCGAGCGGCAACACGTAGTCCGAGGGCGGGAACGGGTCCATGGCGTACTTCTGGCGGAACAGGTGCTTGTGCTCGAGGAAGAGCACGGGGTCCTGGCACCTGAAGGCTGCCCGGAGCAGCCCGGCCGCGTCGGCGGCCCGGGACGGGAAGATGATGATCAGGCCCGGGATGTGAGCGAAGATGGACTCGCCGCACTGAGAGTGCCAGAGCGAGCCGCCTCGGACGTAGCCGCCGATGGCGACACGGATCACCAACGGCACGCAGAAACGCCCCTCCGACCGCCACCGCGCCGTCGCCGCCTCGGCGCGGATCTGATGCATGGCCGGCCAGATGTAGTCGAAGAATTGGATCTCGGCGCAGGGCCGGAGACCGCGGAGGGCCTGACCGATGCCGCGACCGATGATATTCGCCTCCGCGAGGGGAGTGTTGTAGCAGCGCGCGACCCCGAAGGTCTTCTGCAGGCCGTGGGTCGTCCCGAAGACGCCGCCCTTGCCCTCGACTTTGTCGACGACCTCCTCGGGCGCGTCGGCGACGTCCTCGCCGAAGACCCGGATCCGCTCGTCCGCCGCCATGAGCTCGTACAAGGTGAGCCGGATGGCGTCTGCGATGCCGACCGCCTCGCCCTTGGCGACGGCGTCGACCCTCGGGTCGGCCTCGTGCGGGGCACCGGTCGCGGTGCCCGGGTGGCCTGGGTCGTCGATGACCGGCACCGCGAGGACGTGGTCGGTCACCTTCGACGGGTCCGGCCGGGCGGCGGCGAGCGCTTCGCGGGCCATCTCGGCGACGAGCTGGCGTGCATCGTCACGGATCTGCTGCGCCTCCTCTGAGGTCAGCACACCGCCGCGCACAAGCTGGTGCTCGAGCCGGAGGATCGGATCGTGGCCGGCCTCTTCCTGGAGCTCTTCCCGGGACCGGTACTTCGCCTGGGTGTCCTGGGAGGAGTGGGAGTAGGGGCGGGTGACGGTGGCATGGATGAGGCCCGGACCCTCCCCGGCGCGGACGCGGGCGATCGCCTGCGCTCCCTTCTGGCGAGCGGTGAAGTAGTCGCAGCCGTCGAACTTCGTGATGGCGAGGCCCCGGAAGCCCCGGACGAGCTCGGAGATCGGTGCCGGCGCCTGGTCGGACGCTCGGACAGAGATGGCGTACCCGTTGTCGGCGACGAGGAACAGCACCGGGAGGTGCAGCCTGCAGGCGGTGTTGAGGCTCTCCCAGAACTCGCCCTCGGAGGTCGCGCCCTCGCCGAGGGAGACGTAGGTGACCTCGTCTCCGAACGCAGTGCAGCCGGCCAGGCTCTGGCGGGGAGCGATGTAACGGGCCGCCTCGGCGCACCCGACGGCGGGAAGGCACTGACTGCCTGTCGGGCTCGTCTGGGAGACGATGTTCAGCTTGGCGTTCCCCCAGTGCGACGGCATCTGCCGGCCCCCGGAGTTCGGGTCCTCGGCCGAGCCGACCGCCTGCAGCAGGATCTCCTTCGGGGTCACCCCCAACCCGAGGCAGAGAGCCTGATCCCGGTAGTAGGGGAAGAACCAGTCGTATCCCGGCCGGAGGGAGCGGGCGAGTGCCAGGAGGAGAATCTCGTGACCCGCGCCGGAGATCTGGAAGAAGACCCTCGACTGCTTCTGGAGGGTGATCTCGCGATCGTCGATGGACCGTGAGATGCAGGCGAGGCGGAAGTCCTCGATCAACTCCTCGCGACTGATGCCGCGGTACTGGCCAGGATCGTCCTTGCCCTGCACGGTCGACTTGCCGTTGGCGGTTGCATGCCTGCTCGCGACTGACCCGTCCTCACTGCCTCTCGTCGTGGTCAGCGATGGGTCTACGTCCACCTCGGCATCGGCCTCGGTGCCCGAGACACGCCGTCCGCCTCTCGACAGTCTGGCCATCACGACTCCTTTTGCGGGCACCACGCCGGGCCCGATCGTGTTGCGGGCGCAGGCTCGCCCCGTCGACGCCCTCACCTTAGAGGGCGTGGACATCCGTGAATCGCAACCCCGGCCTCTCAGATACCCGCCTCTGCCCCGCTGAGAACGGTCCTGAGCTCGCTGAGCACGGCCTCCGGGCAGGAGTCGATCTGTCCAGCGGAGAAGCGCAGCGTCCGCCAACCCGCCTTGGCCGCCCGCACGTCGCGCGCACGGTCTCGCCGCTGAGCTCGCATGCCGGAGTGCCAACGCCGGCCGTCGACCTCGACGATGAGCCACGCCGCCGGCCAGGCGAAGTCGGCGCGCCCGATCAGTCCGCCCTGGGGTCCCCGTATCTCGAGTTGAGGCACCGGGTGCGGTATCTCGTGGGCAGCGATCAGGCGGCGGAACTGGCGCTCAGCCCAGCTCTCCGTCTTGCCGACCTCGAGGACTGTGGCCCGCTCGAGCGCTTCCCTCAGCGCTGGTGCCCCCCGTACCTTCCGGTGCCGCGGGTCGCGGAGGAACTGTTCGATCGCATCGGCTCGGACCCGCCTCAGCGCGAGCAGCTCGCCGAGCACCTCGTCGAGTTCGTCGGCTCGCTCCACTGCAGCGAGGTCGAGGAGCGTCCTCGCCGGCATCGTCGCTGGAATCGGACCGACTCGGCAGCGCTCCCGTGCCGGCAGGAACCGTGTGAGGTGCACGACGACGCGGCTGCCCAGCAGCTGGAACGGTCGGACGCAGTCCGAGCGTGCGACCAGGAGGTCGATCGGGGCTGGCGGTGCGCCTTCGATGAAGAGGGCGCTGGCCGTCCGATGAGATGCCACCGAGCCCTTCACTGACAGGGTGGCTGCCATCACGGTCCCCTGCCAGTCCAGCCTGGACGCTGCGTGCGCGTACACGCCGTACCCGATGCGCCGGATGTAGCCGTGCCGGAGCAGCTGCTCGAGCCGTGTGCGCGTGACGCCGAGGGCTTCTGCCTGGTGGCGGGTCGCGACCCCGAGGTGCGATCCCATCAGGTGGAACAATCTCCGCTCCGCGCCACGGTCGAGGCTCATGCGGTGGAGTGTCCATGACGGCCTTACCGTTCTGCCTACCGTTCCGTTCCCGCGGACCTACCGCCTGCACCGACGTCGGAGCGTGGTTGGTCAGCATCCGTGCCGGTCCGTTCTCCTTCTTTTTGGTGGCGATTGGGTGGCGATTTCGGGTGGCGATCCCGTCTGTCACGAAACTTGGCAGGGCATGCCTGCAAGTTCCGTGACAGGTCCCGATTGGTGCGAAAAGCGGCGGCGCAACGGACTGGGCTGTGGCGGCCCTGGTGTCTGCGGAGAGGCCATGACGGGGCCATTGCTCCTGGATGACACAAGTTCCTAGACTGATGCGTCAGTCAACAAGGATCCGTTAGCCGAGACGGGCGCGTGCCCGCACGAACCACGAAGACCGCACGACCCACCCCAACGAGCCACAGACTGGACGGACCGCGATGCAGACGAGACTGACGGAGATGCTCGGCATCGAGCATCCGGTGATGCTGGCCGGGATGGGTGGCGTGTCGTACGCGCCACTCGTGGCGGCCGTGTCGGAGGCGGGCGGCTTCGGCTGCCTCGGCGCGTCGACGATGACGCCGCAACAGATGGTGGAGGAGATCCGCGAGGTCCGACGCAGGACTGACAAGCCCTTCGGTGTGGACTTGCTGACGGCCATGCCGGGCGACCTGGAGGGCCAGGTGCATCAGCTCATCGAAGAGGGCGCGTCCGTCTTCGTCGCCGGCCTCGGGGTCCCCTCGCAGGTGGTCGAGCTCTGCCATGACGCCGACGTGCTCGTGATCAACATGTGCGGGAAGGTGGAGCACGCACGCCGCGCCGTCGCCGCCGGGTGCGACCTCGTGGTGGCACAGGGCACCGAAGCAGGCGGCCACACCGGCACCGTCGCCACGATGCCGCTCGTCCCCCAGATCGTGGATGCCGTCGGGGATCGGGTTCCGGTCGTCGCGGCGGGCGGGATCTTCGACGGCCGTGGGCTCGCCGCGGCACTTGCTCTCGGGGCGGTCGGCGTCTGGGTCGGCACCCGCTTCATCGCCACTCCCGAAGCGAGGGCGGTCCCGGGTTACAAGGACCGGCTGATCGCCTCGAGGGAGGACGGCACGGTCGTGAGCAGGGCCTACTCCGGCAAGACGATGCGGGTGCTCCGCAACAGCTACACGGACTACTTCGAGCAGAACGCGAGCGAACTGCAACCCTTCCCCGCCCAGCTCGGCCGCTCCATGGGCGACAACGCCTTCCACCTCGGCGGGGGCCCGGAGACCGAGGGTGTCGAGCTCGACAAGGAGGGCCTTCCTGCAGGGCAGGGGACCGGAGCGATCGACGCCCTGATCCCGGCGGCAGAGCTGGTGCACAAGTTCGTGGCAGAAGCCGAAGAGGCGATATCCCGCATGGCCGAGGCCGCGAGCGGACAGTCCGCGCCGGTGAGTCATTGATGCGCTGGCGGGTCGAGGACACCCCCGAGCGCGCGGCCTTCCGCGGCGAGTTCAAGGCGTGGCTGGAGAGCGTCCTCCCCCCTGGCTGGGTCGAAGCGCTCGATGCCGAGGACGACGAGGCGTTCGCGGCTGCTCGCGACGGGTTCAACCCTTTCGCCTGGACCGGCGTCATCGGACGGACCGCCTATGCCGCCCCCCTCTGGCCGAAGGAGTACGGCGGGCTCTCCGGTGAGCCGTGGATGCAACAGATCGTCCGGGAGGAGCTCAGCGATCACCGCCTTCCGGTCTTCGGCATCAACCTTCTCGGTGTCGGCCTCGCCGGCCCGACGATCATCGCCCACGGCTCGGCGCAGCAGAAGAGCCGCTACCTGCCGAAGATCCTCTCGGGTGAGGAGATCTGGTGCCAGCTCTTCTCCGAGCCCGGCTCCGGCTCGGATCTGGCCTCGCTCGCGACCCGGGCGGTGCGCGACGGCGACGAGTGGATCGTGAACGGCGAGAAGGTGTGGACGAGCATCGCCCAGTTCTCGACGTTCGGGATGCTCCTCGCGAGGACGGACCCCGACGTTTCGAAGCACGACGGGCTCTCCTATTTCATCGTCGACATGCACTCACCCGGCATCGAGATCCGGCCGCTCCGCCAGATCACGGGGTCGGCCGACTTCAGCGAGGTCTTCTTCACCGAGTTGAGGGTGCCGGACGCCAACCGAATCGGTGAGGCCGGGGAGGGCTGGCGCTATGCGCGGACGACTCTGATGAACGAGCGAGTGGCGTTGTCCGGCCTCTCGATCGACGCCGTCTCGCTCACCGGCGGCGTGCGCCGTGATGCGTGGGAAGCAGCGCTCGAGCAGGTACCGGACAGGCGCGACCCACTCGTCCGCCAGGACCTCGCACTCATCTACTCCCGGCAGGAGGCGAAGGAGATCACGGCCTTCCGGGCGAGCGCCGCACGTCTCGCCGGCCAGGTCCCCGGTGCGGAAGGAGGCATCTCCAAGGTCTTCAACGCCGAGCTGAACCAGTACCGCTCGAACGCCTTGCTCGACGCCGGCGGGCTCGCATCGATCGCGTGGCCGATCGAGAGCGTTGCCGTCGCCGCCGGCGCAGCCGCGGCCCAGGGCCGCGCCCAGTCACTCCTCCGGGCGCGGGCGAACACCATCGAGGGAGGCACGTCCGAGGTGCTCCGCAACCAGATAGCGGAGCGAGTCCTCGGCCTTCCGCGTGACCCGGACGTCGACCGCGACGTCCCCTGGTCTCACTCCCGCCGGTGACCTCTCCCGCGAGCACCGCCAGCAAGATGGCGAAGATACGCCGCGCCGTGAGCGAGGAGGACAAGGCTTCCCGTCGCCAGGACATCCTTGCCGCCGCCAAGTCCGTCTTCGCCGAGAACGGCTACCACGCCACCACGATCGCCGACATCGCTCGAGCGGCTGGGCTCTCGTACGGCTCGATCTACTGGTACTACGAGTCCAAGGAGGCACTCTTCCTCGAGCTCATGTCCGCGGAGGCGGGTGCTCTCCGTGAGCGCATCGCGGAGGCTGCAGCGAGCGCTGCCACAGGTGCCACGGCAGCGACAACCACGACAGCCGGACAGCCGCCCAGCCCCGGCGCGGAGGCTCCGTTCAGGGCAGCCGTGCGCGCGACCATCGAGTTCTACGACGCCGATCGGGACCTCGTGAAGCTGTTGTTCCGGGATGCGTTCGCACTCGGCGAGAGTTTCGAAGAGCACTTGGCGCGCATCCAGGGCTTGTTCGTCGACGACACCGAGCGCCTCGTCATCGGTCTCCAGCGCCAGGGAGTCATGCAGCCCGGCCCGTCCCGGGTCGTCGCCTTTGCGATCACGTCGCTGATCGGCCAGCTCGCGCACCGCCGCCTCGTCACCGACGACGGCCTCTCCGCCGAGACGCTCTCGGACTTCCTTGTCGACCTGCTGCTCCATGGTCTTCTCGTCCAACCGCGAAGCGCCCCGGCGTGATGCTGTATCCGGATCGGACGCCGGTCGTCCTCGCCACCGGCCAGGCGATCGACCGGGCCGCGGAGCTCACGCCTTTGGAGCTGGCTGAGCGTGCCTGCCGGGCCGCACTCGGCCACGTCCCGAGCACTCCGAGGATCGTCGAGAGGCTCAGCCTGGTGGACGTTCTCGGCCATCGGGCCGGACGAGCCCCGGCCAGCGAGCTAGCGACGATGCTCGGCCTCGAGCCGCGGGTCAGCGAGACGACCGTGATCGGTGGGAACGTGCCGCAGGCCCTCGTGACCCGGGCCGCAGCAGACATCGCAGCCGGGCGGCTGTCGGCGTCGCTGATCGCCGGTGCCGAGGCTGTCCGCGGTACCCGGCTCAAGCCTCAAGGCGAAGTCGCCGAGCGCAGCAGTCGGCGCACGCGCGCCGGCGCGGAGTCCGGGGAGCCTCCCAGTCCCGAGAGGGAGGTGGAGCCCGACCCGGTCGTGGGAACCGAGCGCCGGGATCTGTCCGACGAGGAGCGAGCGGCGGGCCTCGCCGTCCCGATCTTCGTCTACCCGCTCTTCGAAAGCGTGCTCGCCGCTCGTGCCGGGCGGACGGCCGCCGACCAGCGAGCGCACATCGGCACCCTGCTCGCACCGTTCACCGACGTGGCGGCGAGCAATCCCTTTGCCTGGTTCCCGGAACGGCTGACCTCGGACGAGATCAGCAGGCCGGCGCCCGACAACCGCCTCGTGGCCGACCCCTACACGAAACGGATGACGGCTTTCCTCGGCTCAGCTCACGGCTCGGCGCTGCTCGTCACCTCGCTCGAGGTTGCCCGCTCGCTCGCGCCCACCGTGGAGCCCGTCTTCATCTGGGGAGGAGCCGATGCCGAGGAGGTCTGGTATCCGATCTCGCGGCAGGATCTCGGCGCCGCCCCGGCGCTCGGGCGAGCACTGGAGCAACTGCTCGCGGCCACCGGGGTGGACGTCGATGACGTCGATCTGCTCGACCTCTACTCCTGCTTCCCGAGCGCGGTGCAGATCGCAGCTGCCGAGGCCGGAGTCTCGACCAACGACGCGAGGGGGCTCACCGTGACCGGTGGCCTTCCCTACTTCGGAGGCCCTGGCAGCAACTACGTCGGCCATTCCATCGCCACCATGGTCGAGCGACTGCGGGCGAGCGGCGAGGCGGCGCTCGGTCTCTTGAACGGCGTCGGGTGGTACCTCACCAAACATGCCGTCGGTCTCTATGGGAGTGAACCGCCGCCGGGCGGCCTCTCGGTGTGCCAGGCGAGTGCTCCCGACGAGGGGCTGCCCTTGACGAGCGAGGTTGCCGTCGCGACACCCGCGCACGTCGAGGCTGCGACCGCTGTCTACGACCGATCCGGCGAGGCCACCTCGGTACCGCTCATCGCGAGACTCGAGGACGGCACGCGAGTCGCCGCAGTCGCTCGGGCTGACGAGGTCAAGCTGGCGGCGGGTCTGCTGGCGCAAGGCAGGATGGTCGGAAGTGCGGTCGACGTCCTGCCCGGGAGGCCGCCCACCTTCCTCGTCTCGGACGCCGACTGATCACCGAGTGCCGAGACGCCGAAGCCTGGAACATCACGAGACAGAGGAGAGAGCAGCCATGACGGACATGCCCGCCACCACCGAGGATCCTGTCGTCCGGGAGCGGCACGGTCGCACCGAGGTCGTCCGGCTCAATCGGGAACGAGCCCGGAACGCCATCGACGGTTCTACCACGAAGGCGCTCGACGCCGTCTTCGACGAGCTGACGGACGACCCCGAGGTCTGGGCAGTCGTGCTCACGGGGACGGGCGACCGGGCCTTCTGCGCCGGCATGGACCTCAAGGCCTTCGCCTCCGGCCAGGCTGGCGAGATCATGTCGAAGAACGGGTTCGGCGGGATCGCCGCCCGGAAGTTCCCGAAGCCGCTGATAGCCGCCGTGAACGGTGCAGCTCTCGCGGGTGGCTGCGAGCTCGTGCTGAGCTGCGACCTCGTCGTCGCGGCCGAGCACGCCGTGTTCGGGATCCCCGAGGTGAAGCGCGGTCTCGTGGCCGCCGGCGGTGGGCTGATCCGGCTCGAGCGGGTCATACCGCGGAACATCGCCCTCGAGCTGGCGCTCACAGGCGAGTCCATCGATGCCGAGCGGGCACGGCAACTGGGCCTCGTGAACCGGGTCGTGCCGGCCGACCAGGTTCTCACCGAGGCACTGGCGCTCGCCGACAGGATCTGCGAGAACGCACCCCTCGCCGTGCGGACCTCGAAGGAGATCATGCGCCGGGCGCGCGACCTTCCCGAGGCTGAAGCCTGGAAGATGAACAACGAGCTGACGGTGCCCATCTTCACGAGCAAGGATGCCATCGAGGGAGCGGTTGCCTTCGCCGAGCGACGCCAGCCGGTTTGGCAGGGCGCCTGAGCAAACCACGTGAGCAGGAAGGCGCGCTCGTCGGCCCGGATCAAGCTGGACTGGATTAGGGTGGTGAGCGTCCCCAGAAAGGAGGGCGCATGTTCACTGCGGACATCCTCGGTCCGGATCTCATCATCGTGATCGTTGTCGCGGTAATCGTGCTCCTCTTCGGAGGAAGCAAGTTGCCGAAGCTGGCCCGCGGTCTCGGAAGCGCGTCCCACGAGTTCAAGAAGGGACTCGAGGAGGGAAGTGCGGAGGCGAGGGCCTCTGACGCCTCGACGTCCTCCGCCGTCCCGACCATCCCGCCCGCGAACGTCCCGCCCGTCGTGACTCCGGCGCCTGAAGCGGAGCCCGTTCCGAAGGACGCGGGCACCAACTGACGCGGCGCGCCGATGACGCCGGCCAGCCGCGCCGGCGCATGGGCTGGGCTGCTCATACCGTCGTCGATGCCGCGCTCGCGGTCGGCCTCCTGATCGCGGGCATCCACGGCAACGGCGACAACTACCTCGTGCTGGACGCGGCGGGCGGATACCTCGCTCTCATCACACTCTTGACCAACGGGCCGGTCGGGGTCTTCAGGCTGGTCCCGCGGCTGGTCCACCGTGTCGCGGACGGTGCCGTCGCACTCGGGCTGTTCGCCTCGCCGTTCATCGCCTGGAAGTACCACGTCCACATCGACCCCTTTGCCACGGCGATGGCGGAAGCCGTCGGGGTCATACTGTTGAGAGACGCCGTCGTGAGCGAGCACAGGGTCGTGCCTCGCCTCCGGTCAAAGGTGACCGAGCCGATCGACACCCGCGCGTTCGAGGTCGGTGTTCACGACGCCGCCCGCCGTGCCGGCGCCCTCACCGGCAAGGCCGCGACCAAGGCAGCTTCGGCACGGGGGCGCTGGAGGGCGCCGAAAGCCTGACGCCCCCGGCACGAGCGCCGATAACTACTGTCAGTCAGATGGACGACATCCTCCAGATCGCGGACCGCCTCTGGCGAGGGGAGACCGACATCGCCCGCCAGCACCCGCTGCAGATGGTGGGCGGCATCGCCGAGGTCGGCGACCGCAGCGCATACGTCCCGTCTTTCGCCCGGGTGTGCGCCTTCGACACCGACGACGGCCTCGTCCTCGTCGACACCGGCCACGAGCTCGCCGCCGAGGGCATCCACCGGGAGATCCGGGGCTGGAGGCCGAGCCGGCTCGACACGGCCATCTATTCACACGGCCACATCGACCATGTCTTCGGCGTGCACGTGTTCGAAGAGGAGGCAGCCGAGAAGGGGTGGGAGCCGCCGAGGGTGCTCGCACACGAGGCCCTTCCCGCGCGTTTCGACCGGTACAAGCTGACGGCGGGCTACAACGCCTTCATCAACCGCCGCCAGTTCCAGGTGCCTGACCTCGAGTGGCCGACCGAGTACCGCTATCCGGACGAGACCTATCGGGACCGGTTGGCGATCGAGGTGGGGGGTGAGCTCATCGAGCTGCACCACGCCAAGGGAGAGACGGACGACCACACCTGGACCTACCTCCCCTCCCGCAAGATCATCTGCACCGGTGACCTGTTCATCTGGTGCTCGCCGAACGCCGGCAACCCGCAGAAGGTGCAGCGCTACCCGCTCGAGTGGGCCCGTGCGCTCCGGGAGATGCTCGAGCTCGAGGCCGAGCTCCTGCTTCCCGGCCACGGCTTCCCGGTTGTCGGTGCCGACCGGGTGCGCCAGGCGCTCTCGGATACGGCGGAGTACCTCGAGACGCTCGTCTCCCAGGCTCTCGAGATGATGAACGCCGGCGCCCGCCTCGATGATCTGATCCACGGCGTGGCACCGCCCGCGCACCTCGCCGGCCGGCCGTACCTCCAGCCGATATACGACGAGCCGGAGTTCATCGTCCGGAACGTCTGGCGCCAGTACGGAGGCTGGTACGACGGCAACCCGGCGAACCTGAAGCCGGCGGCGGACGCGGCCGTCGCGGCGGAGGTGGCAGCCCTCGCAGGCGGGAGCGAACGGCTCGCCCGGCGCGCGTTGGAGCTGCTCGGGACCGGTGACCTCCGGTTGGCCGGACACCTCGCCGAGATGGCGACGCTGGCGGATCCCTCCAGCACAGGCGCCCACGATGCCAAGGCCACGGTGTTTGCCGCCCTTGCGGACGATGCCACTTCGACCATGGCAAAGGGGGTGTTCACCTGGGCAGCGAGTGAGTCGAGGCACCGGAGCTCGGGCGCCGGCAGCGGAGCCGGCAACGTCTGAGCTCAACCCGAGGCCCGTTTGGCCTCACCCCAAAACCCATGGCTAATCTCGCCCCCGTGAGTCTCCGCCGCGGCCTCGCGCCGATCGCCCTCGGTGCCGGGCTCGCGCTCGCTCTCGGCGGCTGCAAGTTCAGCTGGCCGACGTTCGGCGAATCGCACGGCGCCTCGGTCCAGGGCCACGATGTGGCGAAGCTGTACTCCGGGATGTTCATCACCGGGTTGTTCGTCGCCGCACTCGTCTGGGCACTCATCTTCTGGTGTGTGATCCGGTATCGGCGCAGGCGCGACAACGACGGGATCCCCCGTCAGTTCCAAGAGCACATCCCGCTCGAGATCACCTACACGATCCTGCCGCTCGTCATCGTGATCGTGATCTTCGTGTTCACGGTGCTCACCGAGAACAACGTCGACGCCATCAACCACCCGCCGACCGCTACGGTCAACGTGCTCGCCTACCAGTGGGGCTGGGACTTCCAGTACAGCAACGCAAACGGGCTGACGCTGCGCACACAGGGCGCCCCCCACTCCGCCCTGCCGCCACCCACGGGCTACACCTCCAACGTGTACCCGCAGCTCGTCCTGCCGGAGGGCCGCACGACGAAGATCATCCTGAAGTCGGCCGACGTCGTCCATGACTTCTACGTGCACGCATTCAACTTCGATCGGTTTGCCCAGCCGGGGGTCACGAACGTGTTCGAGATCACCCCGACGCAGAACGGCGTCTACCCGGCCCAGTGCTCTGAGTACTGTGGCCTGTACCACTCAGAGATGCTGTTCAGCGTGCGCGTGATCCCCTACAAGCAGTACGAGAGCTGGTTGCACTACTACGAGAACCACCAGGGCCAGATTCCGAAGCACTACCCCCTCACCCAGCAATGACCACGCTCGTCACCCGCCCCGAAGCTTTCGTCGGCCCTTCCGAGGAGGAGCACGGCACCAGCGGCCTCCTCAAGTGGATCACCTCCACGGACCACAAGGTGATCGGCAAGAGCTACACGATCACCGCCTTCATCTTCTTCCTCATCGCCGGCTGCATGGCGATGATCATCCGGACGCAGCTCGCCGCGCCGGACAACCACATCGTGAGCCAGCACGTCTACAACGAGCTGTTCACGATGCACGGCAGCGTGATGCTGTATCTCTTCGCGGGCCCGTTCGCCTTTGGCGGTCTGGCCAACTTCATCGTTCCCCTGCAGGTGGGGGCGCCCGACATGGCGTTCCCGCGGCTCAACGCCTTCTCGTACTGGCTCTACCTGAGCGGTGGCACCATCATGCTGCTCGGTTTCGTGACTACGAGCGGGGCGGCCGACTTCGGCTGGGTCGCCTACGCACCGCTCTCGAACTCGATCAACACGCCCGGCGCCGGGCCGGACATGTGGATCGCTGCGTTGGTGCTGACCGGGTTCTCCGCGATCTTCACCGGCGTGAACATCTGCGCCACGGTCTTCTACCTGCGCGCCCCGGGCCTCACCATGTTCCGGATGCCGATCTTCACTTGGAACATGCTGGTCACCGGGATCCTCATCCTGATCGCCTTCCCGGTGCTCACCGCCGCGCTCGTCATGCTGTGGTGTGACCGCCACATCGGAAGCCACATCTACACGGTTGCCGGCGGCGGTGTACCGGTGCTCTGGCAGAACCTCTTCTGGTTCTTCGGGCACCCCGAGGTCTACATCCTCGCCCTGCCGTACTTCGGCGCGGTGACCGACATCCTCGCTGTCTTCTCGCGAAAGCCCGTGTTCGGCTACAAGGGCATGATCTTCGCCACGATCTCGATCGCGGCGCTGTCGACGAGCGTGTGGGCACACCACATGTTCACGACCGGGACGGTGTTGCTTCCCTTCTTCAGCATCATGTCCTACCTGATCGCCGTACCGACCGGCATCAAGTTCTTCAACTGGATCGGGACGATGTGGCGGGGTTCGATCTCGTTCAACACCCCGATGATGTTCGCCGTCGGTTTCCTCGCGGTCTTCTTGTTCGGAGGCGTCACCGGCATCTTCTTGGCCTCGCCGCCGGTCGACTTCGCCATGCACGACACGTACTTCGTGGTCGCGCACT
>JAKCCH010000135.1 GCA_021838945.1 Actinomycetes bacterium | reverse complement strand
CTGCGCCTCGATGGCCGACAGGCATGCCTCGATCATCCCGGCCTCGTCGAGTACCGGCATGATGACGCTCACACTCGGTCGTGGCTCTGCCCCCAACGCGACCCCGCCGCCCAGCTCCAACCCAGCCCAGCTCAGCCCGGCCCTGCTCAGCCCGGCCCTGCTCAGCTCGGGTGCGAGGGATCGAGCTCGAGCGAGGTCGAGTTGATGCACCACCGTTGATGAGTCGGGCCGGGCCCGTCGTCGAACACGTGCCCGAGATGCCCGCCGCAGCGCTTGCACGTCACCTCGGTGCGCACCATGCCGTGCGAGGAGTCGAGGTGGAGCTCCACGTTGGCCAGGTTGGCGGGCTCGGTGAAAGAGGGCCAGCCGGATCCTGAGTCGAACTGGGTGTTCGAGTCGAACAGCAGCGCCCCGCATCCGGCACAGCGATACGTGCCGTCCGGGCCCGGGTGGGTGAACCGTCCCGAGAACGCAGGGTCGGTCCCCCTCTGGCGCAGCACGCGGTATTGCTCCGGGCTCAGGCGCTCGCGCCAGTCCGAGTCCGAGAGCTCGAACGGCTCGGCGTCCTGGGTCACGTCATCCATAGTTGTGGCCTCCCTCGTTCTCGACGCCCATGATGCTACGTTGGCTCCGTCGACCGGCCTATCCGCGATCGCACAGGCGGGTCTGCCCCCCATCCCGCTGACCAGAGACCAGACGGGCGCGCCCGCGCGGCGTCCGAGCTCCCGAGCGAGGACGACTTCGATGTCGAGGCGGTCGACGAGCTCTTCTCATCCTGGCTGCAGCGGTGCGCGGCCACGAGTTGCGCCACCGGGCCGGACGACGGGACCGAGCGGTACGCCATGCTCGCTGCGCTGGAGCGCGCCGCTGCCCCCAACGCGCTCGCCCGGGTCCGGGGCACGCTGGCACGTCGCTCCGACAACACAGCTCAACCACGACCCGCCGGCACGGTCGGTGCACGCCGCCGCGCTCTCGACGACGCGTCGCGGGCCTGGGGCGCGTGTGTTGCCAGCCCTGCACTCGTCGTGGAGCAGATGCTGCTCCTTCGCCACCTCGTCGCCGGTTCCACCGCCGGTGAGCGGCTCGGGCGCCTCGTCGACCGCTCGATGCTCGTGGCGACGCAGGCGGCGACGGACGGGCTCCAGCGAGCCGCCTTCAGCGACCCGCTCACGGGCTGTGCGAACCGCCGCGGGCTCGAGCGCGACCTAGAGCGGGAGCTGGCCCGGTGCGCCCGTGCCGAGCTCGACCTCTCCGTCGTGGCGATCGACGTCGACGGCCTGAAGCGGGTCAACGACAGCGACGGCCACGCAGCCGGTGACCGTGTGCTGCTGCAGCTCGTCGAGACGCTCCGGCGTGCGCTGCGTGGCCTCGACGGCGTCTACCGCGTCGGGGGCGACGAGTTCATCGTGGTCCTCCCCGACACCTCGCCCGAGGACGCCGAGGTGGTCATGGCACGGGTGGCGAAGCTCGGGGCTCCTGCCTTCAGCTGGGGTGTGGCGAGCGTGATGGCCGTCGGGCGCTTCGACGCGTTCCCCCTGCTCCGGGAAGCGGACGATCAGCTCTACGACCGGCGGCGCCGGGAACGAGGACTCGACCTCGCACCCCTCGCCAGCACGCGCACTCGTCGCCGCCCGGGCGTCCTGAACAAGAGCGATCCGTCTCACGTCGATGCCATCGGCTGAGCGTCCACGAGCAGTTCGAGCAAGCGGCTCTCGATCCCTGCGAGGGCGAACGCTGCCGCTGCAAGGCCGTGGCGGCTGGCGAGCCTGGCTGCGCCGGTGAGCTCGGCGGCCATGTCGAGCGCCGCCGACTTCGTCACCATGCACACCTCCTCGGGCGCCCCCGAGTGCCGTGACAGCTGGTCGCTCACGTGCACGAGCGACCGCTCGACGTCGCTCGCGCCCGAAGCGTGCGCGGTCGCGCCGACCTGGCACAGCGCCGTCTCGATCTCGGCGAGGACGCCCGCCGGGAGCCACACAGCCGGCAAGAAACGCAACCCACTTTCTCCACCAGCGAGCTCCCTCATGGGCGCATCGTGCCAGGTGTGGTTACCGCCACATATCACGAGGCCGTACCGAGCCGATCACGGCGCGCCCTCACACGCCGGGAAGCGACCGGGAGGCTGCCGGGACATCACAGGTAACCGAGCGGGAACGACCGAGAGAAAGCGGGGACTGCGCGATCAGACGAGCGGCCACGGGTAGGCGCGATGATCGTCCCGAGGAGCTGGCAGCCGCCGCGAGCGCAGCATCGCCCGAGCACGTCGGACGAGCGCAGCCGCCTCCTCGTCATCGATGAGCCTTGCGACCCGCTCGGGTGCCCCGGACTCGACGATGGCGTCACAGACCGAGAGGAGCCGGTCCGGGATGTTCGTGCCGGCGAACTCCCAGATCACCGTGCGGAGCTTGTCGTCGGCGTGGAACGAGAGCCCGTTGTCGATGGCCCAGATGTGCGCGGAGCCGTCGACGAGGACGTGGCCGGACTTGCGGTCGGCGTTGTTGCAGAGCATGTCGAACGCCGCCAGCTCCGTCAGCCGCTCGTGGAAGCGAGGCTCCTCCACGAGGGTGAAGTAGTGCTGCTCGAAGTCGGCGTCGATGAAGCGCTGCAAGGAGCCCGGCCCGAGGGGGCCGTCGAGCCGTAGGACGGTCTCGGGCACGAGATCGAGGCCGAAGGCTGCCGACAGCTCGAACGCCGCCACCTCGCGCCGGTAGAGGTCGACCCCGAAGTCCCAGAGAGGGCGCTCCCCGCGGCCCGGCTTGTAGACGGCCTTCCGGCTTTCAGGCTCCGAGCCATGGCGCGGCGAGGGGCCAGTTGTGAGCACGCGGGCGAGAAACGAGTGGTTGGAGCTCCACGGCAACCTTCCCTCGACCTCGACCTCCCCTGTCGAGAGCAGGTCCAACCACTCGGGGCCCGTCAGGTGATCGGTGCGCTGTTGCCGTTCGTCCGCGGGCACACGTGGCCTCTCGGATCGAGGGGATATCCGCAAAGAGGGCAGGGCGGCCGCCCGGCCTCGACGAGCTCGGTGGCCCGGATGGCGAGGGCGGCGGCCTGCTCTCTGGTCATCGAGAGCCGAGCCATCGCTCCCTCGAGGTCGAGACCGGTCACTTCCGGCTCCTCCTCGGTCTCTGACCGGTCGACCTCGTCGACTACGAGGACGACACGGTCGCTCACCTCGTCATAGGTGAGGGCGAGCGCTTCAGCGGTGAAATCGGGCTCCTCGAAGGACTCGAGGGCGAGCTCGGCGTCCTCAGGCAGCTCCTTCGGGCGCTCCAGCTGCCGCAGCATGCGCCCGAGGTACGTTGCGAGCGACGCGACCTGGATCTTCTCGACCTTGATCGTGACGAGCTGCACGCCCTCGCGCGCCTGGAGGACGAACAGCCGCTCGCCGACGGGGCCGACGGTCCCGACCGTGACCCTGCTCGGCTGTTCCAGCACGTAACGATCGTTCACGTCCGGCTCCCTCGTCTCGGCCGGATGCCGGCAGGCGGTCCGTACGAATTCACGGCCAGCACGACGGGTCCTTCAGCACCGTAGGCGACGACCGTGGAGGAGCACGGGCCGATCACGATCCGCTGGAACAGGTCGAGCGGCACCCCGAGAGCCAACGCCACGACCGCCTTGATGCAGTCGGCGTGGCTGACGGCCACGATGGCCTTGCCCGGGTGTCGCTCGCACAGTGACAGGACGGCCTGCTGGACGCGAGCCTGCAGCTCGACGAACGACTCACCACTCGGGAAGCGGAAGCCCGACGGGAAGCGCTGGACCGTCTTCCAACCCGGCAGCTTGCGGAGCGCCGACAGCTCGGCTCCTGTCCAGTCGCCGAAGTCGCACTCGAGCAGGCCGCGCTCGGTGACGACCTGCTGACCGAGCGCGGCAGCGATGGGGGCGGCGGTCTCGCGCGCACGCTCGAGCGGCGAGCTGTAGACGGCGTCGATCTCGAGGGAACGGAAGTGCTCGGCAACGCGTTCGGCCTCTTGCCGTCCTGCATCCGCCAGCGACAGCCCACGTGCCCTGCCGGGTAGGACCTTGCCGGTGGTCGGAGTCGTTCCGTGGCGCACCATGCAGACCACCGTGGCGTGTCTGGCCTGCCTCCGGGCGCGTTGCATCCAGGACACCGTACCGTGGCGGGCGTGCCGGACCACTCCGTCGCCGACCGCCCCGAGCGGCTCGCGGCGCTGGCAGAACGCGTGGCGGCCTGCTCGGCGTGCCCTCGCCTCGTCGAGTGGCGGAACGAGGCGGCACGCACCCCGCCACGATCGTTCGCCGGGGAGGAGTACTGGGCACGACCGCTCCCCGGCTTCGGCGACCCGAACGCCCGCCTCGTGGTCGTCGGTCTGGCGCCGGCGGCTCACGGCGGCAACCGGACCGGGAGGATGTTCACCGGCGACCGGTCGGGCGACTTCCTGTTCGCCGGCCTCCACCGCCACGGGTTCGCCAGCCAGCCCACCTCAGTGCGGCGCGGCGACGGCCTCGAGCTTCGCGGCGCATACGTCACGGCTCCGGTGCGGTGCGCGCCTCCGGCGAACCGCCCGCTGCCCGAAGAACGGGAACGCTGCCTCGCCTACCTCGAAGAGGAGATCGCGCTCTTGACCCAGGCTCGCGTCTACCTCGCGCTCGGCGCCTACGCATTCGACTCGCTCGCGCGGGTGAGGGGTGTGGGGAAGGTGCGCGGCCGTTTCTCGCATGGGGCACGCTTCGAGCTCGAGCCGGCGACCCCCGGCGAGCGCACCCGTGTCCTTCTCTGCACGTACCACCCGAGCCAGCGCAACGTCTTC
>JAKCCH010000041.1 GCA_021838945.1 Actinomycetes bacterium | reverse complement strand
CGCGTCCGGCAGCGCCGAGGTCTCCGTCATAACCTCGGGTCGACGAGCCACGCCGGAAGCGGGAGAACCCGATCACGTCACGCCGGGTCAGCACGCGCTCGCGCTCGCGCTCGCGGTCGCGAGGACCAACCGGCGTGGCGGTCCCGTCGGGCTGGAGGGGAGGAGCCGTCCCGAGCCGTGCAAGAGCCGCCACGACGAGAGCAGTGACGTGCTCGAGCACGGCATCCGGGTCCGCTCGCGGAGCGATGTCGACGACGACTTGTTCGGCGAACCTCGCCGAGGCGTAGCGCCGCTCGAGCTCCGACTGCGGCACGACCCGGACGGTGGCTCCCGGTGCGTCGTGGCGCAGCCTCCCGATGAGCTCACCGAGGGGGCACTCCGTCTCCGCGTCGGCGAGCTCGTTCGACAGCAGCACTTCGCCCCGTCCTCCCGGCCGGGCGGTGTCGGCTGGGATCACCGCCGCCCTAGGTCGTGGCATCACTCCCCGCCTCGGTACCACGGCTCGCCTCGGCGAACCACTCAGCTGTGAGACGTGCGAGATCGCGGTAGAAGCCGTGCGTCGTCTCCTTCGCGACGGCACGGCAGAGCCGGGGCACGAAGTGGGCGAGATGCTCCACGAGGATCCTGCGGGCAACAGGCCGCGTCTCCTCGGACGACATCGCGTAGGCGAGCGCTTCCAGCTCGACACCGATGTGATCCGGCAGCTCACCGACCTCGCGCGAGAGGACGAGCCCGAGCTCCCAATAGCAGCGATGGAGGTCCGCGACGCACGGCCCCATGAGCGATCGGCGGACGTCGATGGGAACGTCCTCGCGCCAGAACGACTCATACGGTGGGCAAGGAACCTGCCCGGGTCCGACGAAGAGCCGCTCGTACTCGTCGACCAGCTCGAGGCGCTTCCTTTTGCCTTGCGGCAGCCACAGAAAAGGACGGCCTGGAGCCGACGACATCCCGTTCAAGACGTCCACCTCCACGGCGCGGACCTGCGTCGAAGATCTCGCCTCGCCGAGGTCCGGCCGCGTCCAGAAGTGGGCCAGCTGCCCGACCACGTCGACGGCGACCGCGTCGCGAGCGTCGCGGGTGCCGGGAGCCGGGAGACCTGGTGGAGGTTCAGCCGTCCCGGTCCCCGAGGGGGCGCTGGCGGCCCTCATGACGCCACGCTGGCCCCGAGAGCCCCCGGCTCGGGCAGCTGCGGTTCGCGGCGACTTGCTGCATCCGCGGGAGGCGGACCGAGCAAGGGTCCTGCGCCCACCGCGGTCCCCATCACGTCGAGGCGGCGGTAGCCGACGGTGACGATCGCCGCGAAGAGCCCCGCCAGCCCTGCCACGATCCCGTACTCGACCCAGGTCGGGTGGTACGCACCGACGAGTTGGAACGAGCTGGCCGAGGGGTTGTACGTGCCGAGAGCGTTGCCCGGAGGGAACTGCGTCAGTGGGTTGACGAAACCGACGACGACGAGCTCGATGCGGAAGGCATAGACGCCGACCATCGCGAGCAGCGCTGCCGCCCACAGGGACCACTGCTGCCTGCGGAGTCGCGGCACGAGCAGCAGGGCGAGCGGCACGAGTCCGCCCACGATCCACTCCAGCCAGAACAGCCAGGACCACGACCCTCCGGGAAGGACGAGGTTGAGTGCCGAGCGCTCCGATGGCACATTGCCCCAGAGCATCGTGATGTAGTCGGCGCCCACGAAGAAGAGGTCGATGAAGAGGCTGACGACGATGAAGCCCCGCAGCCAGCGCCGGGTCTCCTCGGGGAGCGACACCTTCCCGAACCGCTCCGCCAGGAGCGCCAGCAACGTCACGAGGGCGGTGCCCGAGAGGACGGCCGAGACGACGAAGAGCGGTGCCATGAGCGAGGTGTTCCACCATGCACGGGCGATCTGGACCCCGAATATCCACGCGGTGACCGAGTGGAGCAGCACGGCCGTCGGAAGGCCGACGTACGCCAGCACGCGCACGACGGTGCGCAACCGGGCGGCGCGGGTGCCGTGTCCCTCCTCGGCGTCGGCTCGGGCATGACGGTGCAGAACCGTGAGATCGACGACCGAGAACACGAAGTAGACGGTGATGATGAGGATGTCCCAGACGAGCGGGGAGCTCCAGTTCGGGTGGACGAAGAGGTTCAGGATGCGGAAGGGTTGGCCGAGATCCGGGATGATCATCAGCGCCGCCACGCTCACGCACGCGGCTGCGGAGAGCACGCCGAGGCGCGAGAGAGGCTTCAGGGCCTTGATCCCGAAGACCTCTGCGCTCGAGGCCATGATGAGCCCGCCGGCGGACAAGCCGATGAAGAACGCGAACGTGAAGATGTAGATCCCCCACGACACGACGTCCCGCATGCCGGTGGCGGCCAGACCGACGTTCAGCTCGTCGATCCATGCCGCCAGCCCCCAGGCCATGATCGCCACGAGAACCGCGTACCACCACCGCACGCCGTGGTGCGCAGCCTTCTGGAGGGCGCCTGCCGATGGAGTCGGAGAGCCCGGGCGGGGCGCTCGGGACGGGACTGCGACAGTGCTCATGGCAGACTCCTCAGCTCTCGGCCGCCACCCGGCGGGCCACCGGGAGGTAGTAGACGTTCGGATCCGTACCGAGCTCGGGGTGCAGCTGCTGCGCACCGCCGTCGCGGACCAGGCGGCTCACGTCCGAGCTCGGGTCGTTCAAGTCGCCGAAGACGCGGGCGCCGAGCGGGCATGACTCCACGCAGAACGGCACCTGGCCCTCGTCGATGCGCTCGACGCAGAGCGTGCACTTCTCCACGACCCCCTTCGGGCGCACCGGAGCGAACACGAGCCTGCCGTCAACCCGGTAGTCCTTGCCGTACCCGATGACGCCGCCGGGTGCTCGCTCACCGTCGCCCCAGTTGAAGATCCGGACGCCGTACGGGCAGGCGGCCATGCAGTACCGGCAGCCGATGCAGCGCTCGTAGTCGACGAGCACGACGCCGTCCTCGCGGCGGAAGGTGGCCTGCACCGGGCAGACCTTCACGCACGGGGCATCGTTGCACTGCTGGCAGGCAACCGGTAGGTACGCGAGCTCGACGTTCGGGTACACGCCGTAGGGCACGTCGATGTTCTCGCTCGCAGGCGCCTTCGCCGCTGTCGACTGGTTCGGTGCGGTCGTGAGCACACGGTTCCACCAGTAGCCGAGTGGTTCGTCGTTGATCTCCTTGCACGCGACCGCACATGTCCAGCAGCCGACGCAACGGTTGGTGTCGATCACCATGACGTGGCGGGGAGTGTGTGACGTTGGCATGGACCATCACCCCTCTGACCGCTCGACCTGCACCAGGCAGTCGTAGTAGGCGGCATTGGACGGGAAGTTCGGGATCAGCGACTGCGCCGGTTTGGCGATCTGGTGCGTCAAGTTGTTCGGGTGCCCCTCGATGTAGTGCTTGACGCGCATGGTGTCCCAGCCGCCCTGGTAGCAATTGACGACTCCGGGTTTCATCGACTCGGTGAGCCGGGCACGCACTTTCAGATGGCCCCGGTCGTTGAAGATCCGGACGACATCGCCATCAGCTATGTGGCGCGGGCTTGCATCGCGCGGGTTGATCTCGAGGAACCCCTGCCCCCCGTTGTTCACCTCCTTCAACCACGGGAGGTTGACGTACTGCGAGTGCGTGCGGAACCTCGTGTGGGTCGAGAGGAACACGAGCGGGTAGCGCTGGAACAGCGGATTCGTCGGTGATGCCTCGACGGGCTCCTTGTGGTCGCAGAGCTCTTGGTCGTAGGGGACGAGCATCTCGACGTAGAACTCGATCTTCCCGCTCTTGGTCGGGAACTGCTTGTCGAAGAACGGCACGTACGGCATGGGGTCCGTGTTGAGGTGCACCGCCTCGGAGGTGAGGCGGTCCCATGTGAGCCCCTGCACCGTCGGGTCTGCCTTGGGCGTCCCGAGGTGCATGATGTCGCGCAGGTACTGGTCCGGTGACTTGTCGAAGTACTGCCCGACGCCCATCTTCTCCGCCACGAGCCGGATGGCGTCGAGGTCGGACTTCGACTCGAACAGCGGGTCGATGATCTTCGGCATGTACTGCAGGTAGAAGTTGTTCGAGGAGAGCAGGTCGGTCTTCTCGAAGTACGTGCAGGCGGGCAGGATCACGTCGGCGAGGTCGGCAGTCGCCGAGAGGACGTAGTCGGAGACGACGACGAACTCGAGCTCCTTCATGGCGGCGATCACCCGGTTTCGGTCAGACATCTGCTGGGCGAAGTTGTCGATCATGAACCAGGCCGCCTTCACCGGGAAGGGCTTGCCGCTCTGGACGGCACTGCAGAAGTCCATCGGCTCGAGGACCGTGTAGGGCTTGCCGGTCGGGTTCCACCAGTCGACGAGGTCGAACGCCGTCGTCGTGAGCCCGCCCGCGAACGTCGTCACCCCGCCGCCGTGCACCCCGATGTTTCCGGTGATCGCTTGCAGGGTGAGGAGTGCCTGCATGTGCAGGTCACCGTGGTACCAGTGGGACAACCCGAAGCCCGCTCTGACGGCGAGAGGCTTGCTCGTGCCCCAGAGCCGACCGAGCTCGACGATCTGGCTGACGGGGACGTCCGTGACCTTCGAGGTGTGCTCCGGGGTCCATTTCTCCGCCATGTCGGCGAGAGCCTGGAAGGCGGTCGACGCCTTGCGGCCGCTCACGTCGTAGACGCCGAGGATCGCCGGAGAGGCAACCGACGGGTCGCTCGCCTCCTTGAGCGAGCTGCTGGCATCGTCCCAGACGACGTAGTCGCGGGGGTTCTTCGCCCCCTTCACAGCCTGACCGGCGCGCAACCACTTCCTCGTCGCCCGGTCGACGAGATATGGACCGACGGTGTACTTGCGGATGTAAGCCTCGTCGTAGAGGCGGTGCTGGATGACGTAGTTGATGATCCCGTCGACGAGGGCCGTGTCGGCGCCCGGCCGGATGGGCAGCCAGTCGTCGCTCTGCGAGCACGTCACGGTGAAGCGCGGGTCGACCGAGACGAGACGGGTCCCGTTCTGGTCCCGCGCGTCGCACATGATCCGCCAGTCCGGGATCGAGGTCTCTGCCACGTTGTTCGCCCAGAACACGATCGTCTTCGCGTTCATGAAGTCCACCGACTCGTGCCCGGTGAAGAACCCGCCGCCGTTGCTCGGGTTCGTCGGGTCGACGAGCACGTAGTTCCATCCGGCCGGGGTGGCGGAGTCACCCTCGTTGTCGCCTTCGGAGTCTCCCGCCGAGGCTCCGATCACGCTCGCGAAACGGAACCCGGCGCCGACCACACCCTCGATCAAGGACAGCGAGCCGGTGTACGGGGCGATCCAGACCGACGTCTTGCCGTAGTGACCCTGGATGCGTTGGAAGTTCGTCGCGATGAGCGAGGTGGCCTCCTCCCAGCTGATCCGCTGCCATCTCCCGCTGCCACGCGGGCCGACACGCTTGTAGGGGTACTTGATCCGATCGGGGCTGTACGTGTTGGAGATCTGGGAAAGGCCGCGGGCGCAGATCCGCGGGTGAAACGTCGGCGCCGCCCGTCCGTCGATCGTCGTCGACCCGAATGCCGCTGGACCGACCATGGTCACACGCCCGTCGACCACGTGGACGAGGTGGCCGCACGCACCGTCGCAGTTGTTCGAGTGGCCCGTGCGGTAGAGGGACTCCTTGCCCGTGAGCACGTCCTCGGCCGCACCCGCCGTGCCCGCCGTATCGCCGGCGATCCCGAAGTAGTGCAGCCTGTCCGCTGCGATGACGCCGCCTGCGACAGCTGCGCTGCCACCGATGAACGCTCGTCTCGAGAACCTTGCTGTCATCCTGTCTCCCTGCTGCGCTCAGTGTTGGAAGGCTGACTTGTGCCTCAGTGAACGCCGCCACGAGCAGTGGAGATAGGGTCGAAGGTCCCTCCTTCGGACGGGACCCGGGGCGTCAGATCGACTCGGGCTCCATCACGATCGCGCCGCACGGACATTCGACAGCGCAGATGCCACAACCTTTGCAGTAGTCGTAGTCGAACTCGTAGTACCGGGCCGAACCCGGCCCCGCCGCCGAGGAGGCGACGACATCGGTCAGCTTGCGCACGGCGTTGTCCGGGCACACGCCGAAGCAGTTGTCGCACTCGAAGCAGTTCCCGCACGACAGGCATCGGCGCGCCTCGAACAAGGCGTTGTCGGCGTCGAGCCCGCCCACGACCTCGTCGAAGGTGGAGCGGCGGCGCACAGCCTCGAGCTCCGGCTGGACCGTGCGCGGCGCGTCGCTGTAGTACCAGGTGTTCAGGTTGTCGACACCGGCCAGGCCGGGCCGTGACGGGTGCACGTAGGTCGAGCCTCGCAGGAAGGCGTCGATCTCCCGCGCCGCCCGCTTACCGTGACCGACGGCGACGGTGACGGTCCGCTCGTCAGGGACGACGTCCCCTCCCGCGAAGATCCCGGCATGGCCTGTCATCATGTGCTCGTCGATCGCGAGGCTGCCGTGCTCCACCCGGACGTCACCGAGGGCCTGGACGGGCGATAGGTCGCTCTCCTGCCCGAGCGCGAGGATCACCGTGTCGGCACCCAACTTCTCGTACTCCCCCGTCGGCTGCGGGAAGCCTGAGTCGTCGAGCGCCATCTTCTCGATCTCGAGCTCACCCGGTTCGACGGCCGTGATCGTCGAGAGCCAGGAGACGGTGATCCCTTCCGCCAGGGCGTCCTCGAGCTCCGACGCGTGCGCCGGCATGCGGTCGCGCGTCCGTCGATAGACGATCACCGCGTCCGTGGCGCCGAGGCGCTGAGCCGTCCGTGCGGCGTCCATGGCCGTGTTGCCGCCGCCGTAGACCGCGACGCGGCGACCCAGCTGCGGCAGCTCGGCCGTCTCGGGCTTCGCCTCGGTGCCCGCCAGGAACGCCAGCGCGTCGATGATCCGCGACGAGTCCGCCGCCGGTATCTCCGCCCGGCGCGAGAGCTGTGCCCCGATGGCGACGTAGACGGCGTCGAAGCCTCCCTCCGCCTTCGCGGCCGCGACGTCTGCGACCCGGCGGTTGCACTCGAGGTGCACGCCGGCTCTCAGGATCTGTTCGATCTCTCGGTCGAGCACGTCTCGGGGCAGGCGGTACTTCGGGATCCCGTACCGCATCATCCCGCCCGGAGCCGGAGCGGCTTCGTAGATCGTGACGTCGTGCCCGAGGCGGGACAGGTGTGCCGCCGCCGACAGCCCCGATGGTCCCGAACCGATGACGAGGACGCGCCTGCCGCTCGATGGCCCGGCCGGGACGAAGGCCCAGCCTCGGCGTTCGGCCTCGTCGCCGAGGAAGCGCTCGACAGCATGGATCCCGACCGCCTCGTCCAGCTGCCCCCTGTTGCAGGCTGTCTCGCAGGGGTGGTAGCAGACACGCCCGCAGATGGAGGGGAACGGGTTGTCGGCCACGAGAGTGCGCCAGGCGGTCTCGTAGGCGCCGGACTCGGCGTGGTACAGCCAACGCTGCACGTTCTCGCCGGCCGGGCAGCCGTCGTTGCACGGCGGCATGCGGTCGACGTAGACGGGTCTCTCGACACGCCACGAGCCGGTGTGGTTGGCGAGGCTCGAACCGACGTCGAGCGTGATCGCGAAGGGCTTGGTCACGGCTGTTTCCCGACCGATTGCTCGTCGGGTGGGACCTCGTCGACGAGCCCGAAGCGCGCGATGTTCCGGTCCGCAATCTCCTGGATCCGCCCGACGATGTCCGGCCTGGCCCCGCTGCCGAACAGATGCTTGTAGCGGCCCTGCAGCCGCAGGTACTCCTCCACGGGCTCCTTGTGCCTGATCTTGACGACATCGGTGACCTCGCCGTGGGCACCTTCGAAGACGGGGAAGAGCCCCGTCTCGCGGGCGAGGCGCGCGAGGTGGATCGTCTCTGACGACGCTGCGACCCAACCGAGCGGGCACGGCACGAGCACATGGAGGTATCGCGAGCCCCGGATCGACATGGCCTTCTCGACCTTGCGCTCGAGGTCATGGAGGTCCGCCACCGTCGCGGTCGCCACGTAGGGGATCTCGTGGGCGAGCGCCAGCAGCGGAAGGTTCTTACCCTGCCCGAACCGGTTCCCCGGCTCGGGGCCGACCGCCTCGGTCGTGGCCGTCCTGGCAGCCGGCGGGGTTGCACCAGAGCGCTGCACGCCGGTGTTCATGTAGGCCTCGTTGTCGTAGCAGACGAACAGGACGTCGTCGTTCCGCTCGAACATCCCGGACAGGCAGCCGAAACCGATGTCGACGGTGCCACCGTCGCCGGCCTGCGCCACGACCCGGATGTCCTCTCGGCCCTTCACCTTCAGCGCAGCCGCGATGCCCGTGGCGACCGCCGCCGTGTTGCCGAAGAGAGAGTGCAACCACGGGATGCGCCACGAGGACTCGGGGTACGGCGTCGAGAAGACCTCGAGGCAACCCGTCGCGTTGGCCACCACCATGCGGCCGTCCGTCGCACGCATGGCGGCATCGAGCGCGTAGCGCGCTCCGAGGGCTTCGCCGCATCCCTGGCAGGCGCGGTGCCCCGACGTGAGCGAGTTCGTGCGTTCGCGGTCCGACTGCACGGTCCGGTCCGCTTCGTCGAGCAACCGGTTCCCGACGGCGAAGCTGCCGACTTGGTAGAACTTCACCGGGTGGCGTGCCTGGTGCGTCTCGGGCATCGTGATCCCCCCCTCAGAGCGGGCGCACCGCGCGCGTCTCGGCGGTCACAGCGCCCATGTCGAGGTCGAGGAAACTCATGGCTGGTAGATCACCGGTGATCGCCGTCGCGAGGACGCGGCGCAGTGACTCCTCGCTGATGGGCCGGCCTCCGAGGCCCGCCACGATCGTGTGGACGGCGACATCGTGGTCGCGAAGGGCGATCGCGACGTCGTCAGTGACAAAGCCGCGCCCGCCTGTGCCGAAGGCCTTCTCCACGACGACGACTCGGTGGGCTCCCTCGACCGCGCCGTGGAGCGCCTCTGCGGGGAACGGACGGTAGGTCGTGAGACCGACGACGCCGATGGGATGGCCCTCGGTCCTGAGCTCGTCGACGGCGTCCTTGACGGTGCCGAGCACCGAGCCGAGCGCCACCACCACCGTCGTCGCACCCTCGGTGCGGTACGACGTGACGAGCGATCCGCCCACGGCGGAGCCCGGCCTTGCTCCGAGCGGGCGCCCGAACATCGTCTCGAACTCGGACGCCAGCTCGGGCACGCGGGTGAGAGCCCGCAGCAGGCGCAGATGGGCCAGGTACCGCACCTCCTCGAACGCCTCGGGCCCGACCATGGCACCGATCGTGATCGGGGCTTCCGGGTCGAGCTCCTGGCGGGGGACGTACCGCGGGAGGAACCAGTCGACCTGTTCCTGCGTCGGCAGCTCCACGGGCTCGAAGGCGTGCGTCAGTATGAAGCCGTCCATGCAAACCATGACCGGCACGGACAGCTCTTCGGCGAGCCGGAACGCCAGCAGGTGCAGGTCGACAGCAGCCTGGTTCGTCTCTGCGAACAGCTGCACCCACCCGGCGTCCCGGAGCGCCATCGAATCGGAGTGGTCGTTCCATATGTTGATCGGCGCACCGACCGCGCGGTTCGCGACCGTCATCACGATCGGAAGACCGAGGCCGGCGGCGTTGAACACCGCCTCGGCCATGAAGAGGAGCCCCTGGCTCGCCGTCGCCGTGTAGGCGCGGGCACCCGTCGCCGAGGCGCCGATCGACACCGACATGGCGGCGAACTCGGACTCGACGTTCACGAACTCGCACGGTGTGAGCCGACCGGACTTCACCATCGCCCCGACCGCCTCGATGATGTGGGTCTGGGGCGAGATCGGGTAGGCACAGACCACCTCGGGCCGGCACAGCGCCACCGCCTCGGCCACGGCGCGGGAGCCTTCAAGCTGTTGCACGGGCACCCTGCGCCTCCCTGACGTAGTCGCCGGCCTCGGCGGCCGCTCGAGCGTTGCGCTCGGCGACCTCCGGCTCGAAACGCTGCCGGATCGCCGCCACGACGGCGTCCAGGGACACGACCCCCGTCGCCACGGCAAAGGCCGCGAGGAGCACGGTGTTCGGCACGTTCCGGCCGACGTGCCGGAGCGCGATCTCGCTCGCCGGGACCGTCAGGAGGCGCTCGCGCCGAAAGCGCGCGACGAGATCTTCGAGGCCGAGCTCCTCCACGGTGTGCGACGTGTTGACGAGCACGAACCCGGCAGGCGCGACCCCGGAGAACAGGTCGACGTGGTGCACGAGCGTGGCGTCCTGCACGATGAGCGCGTCGGGCTCGTCCACTGGGGCCCTAGTGCGGATCTCGCGGTCGTCGATGCGGCAGTACGACACGACGGGAGCGCCGGTGCGCTCCGAGCCGAAGCTCGGGAAGGCCTGCGACCACGAGCCGTCGAGGAACGCCGCCACCGACAGCATCTCGGCGGCCGTGACAACGCCTTGGCCGCCGCGGCCGTGAATGCGAACCTGGAACATCGCGCACATACTGCGCCTTGGAAGGCCAAGCGGCCTAGGGCCGAACGTCATGACGGGCGAGGTCGATCGTCCTGCCGCGCGGGCAGATGGCCGGGGCGTCAGGCGAGGATCCGCTCGCGCGCCGGGTCGTACATGGGGCGCACAGAGGCGCGCGCCGGGATCCGGCGACCACAGATCTCCACCGCGAGCGGGGTCTTCGCGATTTCCGCCGGCGTCAGGCCGTCCTCGTCCTCGAGCATCGCGAGGCCGACGGAGCCGCCGAGGGTGTGGCCGTAGGCGCCGGCACGCACGTAGCCGAACCACCGGCCGTCACGAAGGACCGGCTCGAGTCCGAACAGCAGCGGTTCGGGGTCCTCGAGCAGCACCTGGGCGAGGATGCGGCGGCGCGGCTGCTCACGCTCGGCGAGAAGCGCGTCCCGCCCGATGAAGCCGCCGGCCTTGTCGAAGGCCACGGCGAACGACAGGGCCGCTTCGATCGGCGTGTCGGTGTTGTCGATGTCGGACCCGTAGTCCCGGTAGGCCTTCTCGAGGCGCAAGCTGTTCATCGCGAGGTATCCGACCTGCGCGAGGCCGAGGTCCTCGCCTGCATCGACGAGCGCGTCGAAGACAGAGACGGCGTACTCGGTGGGTATGTGGAGCTCGTAGCCGAGCTCACCGACGTAGGTGACCCGTGCCGCGAGGACGGGTGCGTACCCGACGTCGATCGGCTGGACGGTGAGGTACGCGAAGGCGTCGTTGCCGAGATCGGCCCCGGTGAGGCGCCCGAGCAGCTCTCGCGAGCGCGGTCCCTGGACCGACAGGATGGTGCTGGCAGACGTGACGTCGGTGATCACCGCGTGTTCGTCGTCGCGGCGATGGCGGCGGAGCCAGGCGCCGACCCGGCGGTGGATGACGTCGGAGGAGACGACGACGAAACGGTCCTCGTCGAGCCGTGTCACCGTGAGGTCGGCCACGATGCCGCCGCGCTCGTTGCACCACTGGGTGTAGACGAGGCGCCCGGGCTGCACGGCCACGTCGTTCGCAGACACGCGGCTCAACAGGGCTTCCGCGTCGGGCCCCTCGACGGCGTACTTCGCCATGAGGGAGAGGTCGAGCAGCCCGACCGCCTCACGCACCGCACGGTGCTCGCCGGCCTGGTGCTCGACGGACTCGTCGCGCTGCCAGCCGAGCGAGAGGCGGCCCGGCCGCTGCCCGCGGCCGGCGAAGAACTCGGGAAACTCCCACCCTGCTGACTGCCCGAAGTAGGCGCCGTGCTCCTCGAGCCGGTGATGAACAGCCGAGCGCCGGATGTTGCGTCCGCTGGAAGGCTGCCAGTTCGGCCAGACAGCGTCACCGAACAGCACTCCGAGCTGCTCGACCGTCCGCTCGGCGCGGAACCGCCGCGTCGCCTCGTAGGGCTGGGTGCGCTCCACGCTCACCCCTGCCACGTCGAGCGGCGGCACGCCGTCGACGATCCACTGGGCGACGAGGCTCCCCGTGCCGCCGCCGAGCAGGATGCCGAGGGAGTTGAGGCCGGCCGCCACGAAGTACCCGTCTACTTCGGGCGACTCGCCGAGTAGCGGGTGCACGTCGGAGGTGAAGCTCTCCGGCCCGCAGAAGTAGAGGCGGATGCCGGCTTCGCGCAACGAGGGCACCCGGTCGAGCGCGGCTTCGAGATACGGCCCGGTGCGGTCCCAGTCGGGCGCAAGCTGTGTGAACGCGAGGTCGTCGGCCACTCCGTCGAGCGACCAGGGGGCCGCCACGGGCTCGAAGAGGCCGACGAGCAACCCACCGGTCTCCTCCCGGTAGTAGCCGTAGCGGTCCGGATCCTCGAGCACGGGCAGGTCTCGGTGTGCCCAGCCCACGGGCTCGGTGACGAGGTAGTAGTGCTCGGCCGCCTGGAGGGGAACCGAGACGCCCGCCATCGCCCCGACCTGGCGGGCCCACATCCCGCACGCGTTCACGACATGCTCACACTCGATCCGCGCTCCGTCGTCGGTGTGCACGGCCCGTATGCGCCTCCGGCCACCGCGCTGTTCCTGCACGTCGAAGCCCGTGACGATCCGGCCCTCGACGATCCGCACCCCGCGGTTCCGCGCACCTCGAGCGAGCGACATGGTGACGTCCGAGGGGTTGGCGCGCCCTTCGTCGGGCACGTAGAAGGCAGCAAGCACGTCGTCGAAACGGGCCTCGGGCCAGAGATCGTGGAACTCCTTCGGCCCGATCTCCTGGTTGTCGACACCGAAGCCCCGGACGAACGCCTGCTCGCGCCGGAGCGTCTCGAGCCGCTCGCGAGTCGTGGCGAGGTGCAGGTGGCCGACGGGCCGGAAGCCGGTCGAGAGACCCGTCTCCTCTTCGAGGCGTGAGTAGAGCTCAGTCGAGTACCGGCTCATGTACAAGAGCGTCTCGTCGGCCATCCCGGCCGACGTGACGAGCCCCGCGGCGTGCCAGGTCGTGCCCGAGGTGAGCTGCTTGCGCTCGATGAGGACGACGTCGGTCCAGCCGAGCTTGGCGAGGTGGTAGGCGACGCTGCAACCCGTCACCCCCCCGCCGATCACGACGACCTGTGCACGATCCGGCAAATCCGGCACCGATGGCGACATGACCGGTCACGGTAGTGCCGGCGGGGCCGGACTTGCACAGCTGTTCAAATGTACGGGGGTGGTGGACCGGCGGGCGGTTGAACCTGGTGGTGCCGGTGCCGGTGCCTCCTGCGCAAGGCGAGGAAGCCCATCACGAGGAAGAGCACCAGCGGCCACGGGTGGAAGAAGAAGGGCCACCGAGCCGTGAGCAGGTTCGCCACGATGACGGCGAGCACCACGATCATCGCGAGCTGCAGCACGCGCCCCCGGGGCCGGCCGCGCGAAGGCGCTGAGCCGGCCGGGACGCCTCCACTCGGGCCTCCGCCGACCGGGGGCGTGGACGTAGGCCCGAGTGGGGGCAGATCGGAGAGGAGTCCGTGCAGGTCGGCCTGCGTCTTCGCGGCCATCGCCTCCTCCATGCGCTCCCGGAATTCCTGGTCGTCGAGACGGCCGTCGGAGTAGTGCTTGCCGAGGGCCTCGCTCATCTCGGCGCGCTCGGCGTCACCGATGCGCAGGTTCGAAGGTGAAGGATCGCTCGCCATCTCAGCGTTCTCCGCTTCGATCGGTGTCCGGAGAGTGCACCGACGCCAGGAGGTCGCCGAGGACGGAGGTGTCCCGGCCCTCCTCTGGGATGAGGAGCCATGCGGCGAGGTACAGCGGGACACCTGCGCCTCCGAGGATCGCGAGGACGGCGAAGGCGAGGCGGACGACCGTCACGTCGACGTCGAACTGCCGCGCGAGGGAGGCGGCGACGCCGGCGACAATCCGTCCTTCGACCGGCCGCCGCAGAGACTCGGTGGTGAGTGAGTGCGTGGTCATGCGTCCATGATGAGGCGCCGGGGAGCATCCGTGAATCGGGATCCTCCCGGAACGATCCCTGACCAACGGGGCGACAGGGAGGTCGTTCCTCAGGGATGACCCTGATGCTTCCGAGAAGGCGGAGCGCGATCATCGTGGTATCGAGGATCGAGACGACGTTCGGCGCCACGGCTCCTGCCCGCCCTCGCGCGGCCAGCAAGGTCGCTTCGGACCGGCGCGTCACGAGTGGCACGGCGAGCGCGGCCCGTGGCGGCGGAGCTCCGACGAGCGGATGCTCGGCGGAGTGTGCGGTGCCCTCGCCCGGCGGATCCACAAGGACCCGACGGTCGTGCGCGTGGCATTCGTGGTGTTCGCGTTGGTCGGCTTCGGCGTGACGGTCTACGTGCTGGCATGGCTGTTCGTCCCGCTCGAGGGAGAGCCCGACAACATCGCTTCACGTGCCATCGCCGATCCGCGCGGCATCGCGGTCGCGATCGCCCTCCTCACCGTCGTGGGGCTCGCCCTCGTCATCGTCTCCGCCTTCGGGGTGTCGTGGGTGAGCTCGATGTCCTCCTCGCTCCTCATCGCCGTCGCCGGGCTGGTCCTCGTCTGGCGAGATTCCAGCCCTCGCGAGCAGGAGCAGGTCCGGCACGTCCTGCGGCCGGTGGCCGACCTGCTGTCGGTCTCGAGCCCGTCACGGCGGGCGATCGCCTTCCGCCTCCTGCTCGCTGCCGGGCTCTTCGTCGGGGGGCTCGTCGCCCTGCTCGCCCATCATCAGACCGGCGTCTCCTTGCGACCGCTCGCCGGGCTCCTCCTCGTGATGGCCGGCGTGGTCGTGTTGTTCGGGCCCTGGTGGCTCCGACTCGCCCGGGACCTCGTCGGTGAGCGCCAGGCGAGAGCGCGGGCCGAAGAGCGCGAGGAGATGGCGATCCGGCTGCACGACTCGGTGCTGCAGACGCTCGCCCTCATCCAGCGGAAGTCCGGAGATCCGGTCGAGGTCGTCCGCTTGGCCCGCGCCCAGGAGCGCGAGCTGCGCGCCTGGCTCTTCGAGGACAAGGCGATCGGATCATCCGACGTCGACGACCTGCTCTTCTCCGAGGCGGTGCGCCGGATCCAGCAGGAGGTGGAGGCAACGCACGGCGCGAAGGTGGAGATTGTGGTCGTCGGGGACTGCGAGCTCGACGAGGCGCTGCGGGGCATGATCGCCGCCGGGCGGGAAGCCACCGTCAACGCAGCGAAGTGGTCGGGCGCAGAAGTGATCTCCCTCTTCGCCGAGGTGGACGGGAGCGGGGTGTCGATGTTCGTGCGGGACACCGGGGTGGGTTTCGTGGTGGACGGCGTGCCGGAGGACCGCAAGGGGCTCTCCGACTCCATCCGGGGCAGGATGGCGAGGCTCGGAGGCGAGGCCAGGATCCGCTCGGCGCCCGGTGCCGGGACCGAGGTGGCGCTCGCGCTGCCGCGCGGGTCCCAGCCGAGCCGCTCGGCTCAGTCGCCCGCCGGCCGGCGCGGGTGAGCGCCGACCGTACGGCCGCACGGCCTCGGGTCTTCCTCGTCGACGACCACGCGCTGTTCCGTGCAGGCGTGAAGGCGGAGCTCGGCGACCACGTCGAGATCGTCGGGGAAGCTGACGAGGCCGGTGCGGCGGTCGAGCTCATCTCCGAACGCCTTCCCGACGTCGTCCTGCTCGACGTGCACATGCCCGGTGGCGGAGGCGCAGCCGTCGTCGAGGGGGTGAGGCGGGTGGGCGGTGACGGGGTTCGTTTCTTGGCGCTGTCGGTCTCGGACGCTCCCGAGGACGTGATAGGCGTGATCCGAGCAGGAGCGAGGGGCTACGTGACGAAGACGATCTCCGGCCCCGAGCTCGTCGACGCGGTCCGACGCGTCGCCGGTGGCGATGCCGTGTTCTCGCCGAGGCTCGCCGGCTTCGTGCTCGACGCCTTCGCGGAGCTGTCGGCCCCGGGCGGCGGTGGCGCTGCCGGCGCAGCGCTGCCGGCGCCGAGCTTCGACCCCGAGCTCGACCAGCTCACCGCCCGCGAGCGCGAGGTCCTCCGACTGATCGCCCGCGGCTACTCCTACAAGGAGCTGGCACAGGAGCTGTCGATCTCGGTGAAGACGGTCGAGAGCCACGTGTCGGCCGTCCTGCGCAAGCTGCAGCTCTCGACGCGCCACCAGCTCACCCGGTGGGCGGCGGAGCGGCGTCTCGACTGAGTCCCGAGGCCGCGCTCAGGACAGCTTTCCCTGAGCGGCCCTGGTGGCGACGGGGTCGCAGCCGCGGAGGACGATGGGGAAGAGCACGGCGGCGAGCATCCCGAGCGTGGGGGCCGACGACCTAGACCCAGAGGTGCGAGAAGTTGCCGGCTGCCACGTCAGGCCCGAGGAAACGAACCGGGTTCATCGACGCGCCGCTGTCGTGGTCACCGCGTCGTCCCCACGCCCATGGTCGTCCTCGGGCTCGTGGCCGTCCTGGGCCGCGCCCTACAACTGCTCGCGCGCTTGCTCCTCTCCTGCGGCCGGCCCTACCGGGGCAGTGATGCTGACTTCGCGGTCCTCCTCCGGCGGCATCCACGTGGCCGGGTCCGCGGGCACCTGCGCGCCTGACCGGATGTCCCTCACCTCGTTGCCCGGGAACCAGACGAACGGGATGCCGCGCTGGTCGGCATAACGGATCTGGCGACCGTACCTCGCAGCGGTCGGCGAGACCTCCGTCGGGATGCGGCGGGCGCGCAGCATGTGAGCGACGCGGTCGGCCTCGGCACGGGCCTCCTCGCTGGCCACCGCCACCAGCACGCACGTCGGCACGGGTCTCGACGCCACGATCTCGCCTCGGGCGAGCAGCGGCCCGAGGATGCGGGTGACACCGATGCTGACGCCGACGCCCGGATAGGCCTCGCGTTCGCCCCCGACGAGGTTGTCGTAGCGTCCGCCCGAGCAGACCGAGCCGAGCGACTCGGCGCCCTCCATCACGGTCTCGTAGACGGTGCCCGTGTAGTAGTCGAGACCGCGGGTGATCTGGAGGTCCGCCACGAAGGGGCTGTCGTCACCGGCGAAGGCCCGTCCCGCCTCGAGCACCGCCGCCAGTTCGGCTAGGCCGCGCTCGAGCAGGTCGCTTCGCACACCGAGGGATCGCACGTCGTCGACGAACGACACGTCGCTCGTCCGTATCCGTGCGAGAGAGAGGCACACGTCCGCTTGCGCACGGGACGCGCCGGCCTCAATGAGCAGCTCTCTCACGGCCTCGGGGCCGATCTTGCGCAGCTTGTCGAGCGAGCGGAACGCCGCGAGCGTGTCTCCCGGCAGGCCGATCCCCTCGAACACGCCTTGCATGATCTTGCGGTTGTTGACCTGGATGCTGAAACGCGGGATGGGAAGGCGCCGGAGGGCCTCCGCCGCGACGAGCGGGAGCTCGGCCTCGAAATGCGGCGCGAGCTCGCCTCGATCGATCACGTCGATGTCGGCCTGCAGGAACTCGCGGTAACGGCCCTCTTGAGGCCGTTCGCCACGCCAGGCCTTTTGGATCTGGTAGCGCCTGTAGGGGAACAGGAGCTTTCCGGCGTTGTCGCGCACGTAGCGCGCGAACGGGACGGTCAGGTCGAAGTGGAGACCGAGCCCGCTGTCCGACTCGTCCTCGGCGGCCTGCAGCCGGCGAAGGAGGTAGATCTCCTTGTCCGTCTCACCCTTCTCGAGGAGCGTGTCGAGAGCCTCGACCGCCCGCGTGTCGAGCGGGGAGTAACCGTGCAGCTCGAAGGTCTCCCGGAGGCTTCGCAGGACTCGCTGCTCGACGAGCTGCCCGGCCGGCAACCACTCGGGGAACCCACGCATCGAAGCGGCGACCGACATGGCCTGCCACTGTACCGAGGGAAGGAAGCGGGCTCATCGTGGTGCGACACCGGGAGGTGTCCATCCGTGATCACGCCACGGGCTTGCGGCCCTCCGAGATGCGGCTCAGGTAGTTGTAGACAGTGAAGCGGCTCACCTGCAGGGCCTGAGCCGCGTCCTCGACGCTCTTGCGGAACGCGAAGGCGCCCCGCTCTTCGAGCAGCTGCACGGCTCGCTGTTTCTCTTCGCGCGACAGCTCTGAGAGAGGTGAGCCCATCTCCTCGGCTACGCGGTCGAGCAACCGGTCGAGTGCGCTGTGCAGGGGGAGGTGGTGAACAGCAGCGATGGTCTCGCCGTGCCAGACGACGGGAGTGTCGAGGGCCTCGGCCTCCCCGGGTCCGATGAGCGTCCCGCCCAGAGCCTGGACGAGCTTTGCGACGACGACGAGGAAGGCCTCCGTGTCGTCCGCAGCGTCAGGACCAAGCTGGGTCTCTGCGCTCGATGGAGGGTCCGGAGCCACCGGTGCTCCGTCGCCGGGCTCACCGTCAGAGCTGACCTGGAGCGTCACCCGGGTCGCACCCGCCGAGATGGCGGAACGGACGACTCGTGTGACGGCCTGCAGCACCTCTTCGTCTCGCCCGCTGATCGAGGTGCCGAACGGCCCGATCGACAGGTCGCCGGCGACGGACCGGGCCGCCTCCTCGGCCGCGCGGACATGGGCTCCCGGTACGCCGGGCTCGAAGGGCTCGACCGTGAACTCCAACTCGAGCGTCACGAGCTGAGCGTACTTGCGAGCGGGTGCGCGCTCTCTGACCTGGGCAGCGTTCAGGTGGCGGGTGCCGAGATCGCCAGGGACCCGAGGACGGTCCCAGCCTCGCCGGCAAGTAGCCTTCCTGCGTCGTCGAGGCGCCCGATCCCGGCGAACTTGCCTGTCGCCTCGACGAACGTGCAGGCCGCTTCCGCCTTCGGGCCCATCGACCCTGCGGGCAGGCCGAGGGAGCGCAGCTCGGCCACGGTCGTCGCGTGCAACGGGCGAGCGTCCGGCGTCCCGTAGCCGATCTCGACGGCCGGAACGTCGGTGAGGATGAGCAGCGCGTCCGCTCGCACCTGCTCTGCGAGGAGCGCCGCAGAGCGGTCCTTGTCGATCACAGCTTCCACTCCCCGAAGCCTGCCCTCTGGGTCACGCACGACCGGTATCCCGCCGCCACCCGAGCACACGACCGTGACGCCGGCGGCGAGGAGCCGCTCGATCACGGGGAGCTCCACGATCTCGACCGGCATGGGCGACGGAACGACGCGACGCCACGACTTCCCGTCGGGCCGCACAGACCATCCGCGCTCGTCTGCCAGCCGGCGAGCCGTCTGCTCGCTGTACACCTGCCCGACGAACTTCGTCGGGCTCGACATGGCAGGGTCGGTCGCGCTCACGACCGTCTGGCAGATGACGGTCGCGAACGTGCCTTCCGGCACAGCGTTGTCGAGCGCCTGGGCGAGCCAGTAGCCGATCAGGCCCTGGGTCTGCGCTCCGATCGAGTCGAGCGGATAGCCGTGCGAGAGAGCCGGGTCGCTCTCGCTCTCGACGGCAAGGACGCCGACCTGTGGGCCGTTCCCATGCGTGATCACGAGCTCGTGCTGCCGGCACAGAGAAGCGATCGCGTGTACGGCGCTCTCGACGTGGTGCTGCTGGATCTCGGCATCCGGCTTCTCGCCCCGTTCGAGGAGGGCGTTCCCGCCGAGCGCCACCACGATGCGCATCGTCAGCTGCCGAGGGTAGCGACCATGATCGCCTTCACCGTGTGGAGGCGGTTCTCGGCCTGGTCGAAGACGATCGACGCCGAGGACTCGAAGACCTCGTCGGTGACCTCGAGCGCGTCGAGCCCGAACTGCCCGGCGATCTTCTTCCCGACCTCGGTCTCCCCGTCGTGCAGAGCGGGAAGGCAGTGGAGGAACTTCACGCGCTCGTTACCCGTGGCCTTCAGGACCCGCTCGTTCACCTGGTACGGCAGCAGCTCCTCGATCCGCTGGCCCCAGTAGGCCTCCGGCTCACCCATGGAGAGCCACACGTCGGTGTAGAGGAAGTCCACTCCCTCGACGGCATGCTCGAGATCGGTGGTGACGAGTGTCCTGCCGCCGGAGGCGATGGCGAGATCGGCGGCGATGTCCCGGACGTCCGGCGACGGCCAGAGCGCCTCCGGCGCTGCCAGCCTCACGTCTGCCCCGAGCAGCGCACCGGTCACGAGCAGCGAGTTCGCGACGTTGTTGCGGGCGTCGCCGAGGTAACAGAACTTCAACTTCTCGACAGATCCGGCCGAGTGGTCGAGCATCGTCAGCACGTCGGCCAGCATCTGGGTCGGGTGCCACTCGTCGGTCAACCCGTTCCAGACCGGCACCCCCGAGTAGGCAGCGAGCGTCTCGACGTTCGCCTGGGCGGAGCCCCGGTACTCGATGCCGTCGAACATGCGCCCGAGCACCCGCGCCGTGTCCTTCATCGACTCCTTGTACCCGAGCTGGGATTCCGATGCCCCGAGATAGGTCACGTGCGCACCCTGGTCGTGCGCAGCGACCTCGAAGGCCGCCCTTGTGCGCGTCGACGGCTTCTCGAAGACGAGGGCGATGTTCTTGCCCCGCAGTCGCGGGTCCTCCTCGCCGTCACGCTTCTCGCGGCGCAGCTCGGCAGCGAGGTCGATCAACTGGAGGAGCTCCTCCTTGGTGAAGTCGATCTCCTTGAGGAAGCTCCGACCGAGCAGTTTCGTCATGCTTCTCCTTCCGTGCGTGAATCCTCACGCACCTCCTCACGCCGGGTCGCGCTGGATCGGGCACGTCATGCACCGCGGTCCGCCACGGCCCCGGCCGAGCTCGCTCCCCGACACGGTCACGACTTCGATCCCGTGCTTGCGCAGCATCGTGTTCGTGGCGACGTTGCGGTCGTAGCCGAACACGACGCCTGGTGACACCGCCAGGTAGTTCGTGCCGTTGTCCCACTGTTCGCGCTGCGCCGCCCGGATGTCCTCGTCGGTCACGAGCACCGTCACCTCGTCGACCTCGAGGATGCCGGCGAGTGTCTGCCAGAGGTCGTGGTTCTGTGCGACGACCGTGACGCCCGGCTCGTCGCCTGCCCGGATCGTCCACGAGCGCAGCTTCCGGTCGAAGTACGGATAGAGGACGAAGGTCGAGCGGTCGACCATCGTCATCGCGGTGTCGAGATGCATCATGGCATGCGACTTCGGCAGCTCGACGGCGATGACCGTGTGGACCTGACCGCTCTCCAACAGGCGTGCCGCGAGGATCTCCGCCCCCATCGGCGAGGTGCGCTCCCCCATCCCGATCATGACGGTGCCGTTCCCGGTCACATGGACGTCGCCGCCCTCGAGCGTGGCGGGCAGGTGGTTCAGGTCGTCGTCACCGAGGTAGGTGACGAACTCGGCGTCGGCGAACATCGGATGGAAGCGGTAGATCGCCCGGCTGTGGAGGGTCTCGCGCTCGCGGGCGGGCTTGGCCATGGGATTGATCGAGACGCCGCCGTAGACCCAGCAGGAATTGTCCCGCTGGAACAGGTGGTTCGGGAGCGGGGCGAGCAAGAAATCGTCTGTCCGCAGCGTCTCCCAGCGGAGGCTCTTCGCCCGGATCGGGTGCAGGTCGCCCTTGAGCACGCCGCCGACCAGGTACGTGGCGAGCTCGAGTCCGTCCAGGTCGTCGAAGAGCCGGCGCAACGGGTCGACGAGCGTGGGCCCGACCGTCTCCGGCGTGCAGATGCGGTCGAGCACGAACGCGCGCCCGTCGGGGATCTCGAGCACGTCCGCGAGCAGCTGGCCGTAGTAGTGCACGAGGACGCCCTTTTCGCGAAGCGACTCTGCAAACGCATCGTGCTCCTCCTTCGCCCGGTCGACCCAGAGGACGTCGTCGAAGAGGAGGTCGTCGATGTTCCCAGGCGTGAGGCGCGAGAGCTCGAGGCCCGGTCGGTGGAGGATCGCCTGGTGGAGCAGACCGACCTCCGACTGCACGTTGAAGACCTCGCCTGCTCCAGTCATGTCTCGTGCTCCTCTCCACGACCGGGTTCTGTGTCGGACTGTAGGGACGGGCAGCCGGCACAGGAAGGGCCGAAAGTCACGACTCACACTACGAGGGAGCGTTGCCCCTTGCCCCTGTCGGGAGGCCTTGCCCGTGACTGCGCCGTGGCTGCGCCGTGGCTGCGCCGTGAAAGTGCCAGGCAAAGCGCGCCGATTTCGAAGCGATTTGCCTGCCACTTCGTGCAGGCGCAGGCCCGGGTGCCGGGTACCGGCGCAGGCGCAGGCCCGGGTGCCGGGTACCGGCGCAGGCGCAGGCCCGGGTACAGGCGCAGACGCAGACGCAGACGCAGGCCCTCAGGCCGAGGCCGACACTCTCAACCTCAATCCGACTCCGCCCCCACGCCCGCACTCGCGCCCCGCCCCATCGGCAGCACACTGCGCCACTCGCCATCGAGGTCGTGCAGCGCCGCAGCGACGGCTCCGGCGGTCGGTACGAGCCCGATCTCGCCGACACCCTTGATGCCATAAGGCGAGTTGGGTTGGGCACACTCGACGAGGATCGACTCGATCTCGGGCACGTCCTTCGCCCGGATGATCCCGAGGCTCCGAAGCGTCATGTTCGTCGGGCGGCCATCCTCGTCGGCCGGGAAGTCCTCCGACAGCGCGTACCCGAGGCCCATGTGCACGGCCCCTTCGATCTGGCCCTCGCAGAGCAGCGGGTTCACGGCCCGCCCGACGTCGTGGGCGGCGACGACCTTCTCGATCTTGCTGGTCTCCCGGTCGGCGATGACGAGCTGGGCGGCGAACCCGAACGTCGAGTGGATCACCGGGTGCTCGAGCCCCTCATCGAGGGAGTTGGTCCAGTCGATGGTGCAGACGCCCTCGTATTCGACACCGGGCTTGCAGCCATCGGAGAGCGCTTCCTTGCAGGCATCCGCGACGGCACCGGCGCCCATCAGTGTGCCCCGCGACCCTGTCGTCTGCCCGGCGCCGAGCTCCCGGGTCGTGTCGACGACGACGCGCACCCGCGCCGGGTCGACACCGAGCTCTTCGACGGCGACCTGTGCCGCCACCGTATGGATGCCCTGCCCCATCTCCGTCCAGCAGTGGCGCACCTCGACGGTCCCGTCACCGGTGAAGCGGACTGTCGCGCGCGCAACCTCCTTGAACCCGTTGCCGAGACCGGAGTTCTTCAGCCCGAGGGCGATCCCGACCGCCTTGCCCGAGGACCTCGCCGACTCGTATCGCGGTGCCAGAGCCTCGAGGCAGGCCAGCGCTCCCGCCGCGCCTCCGTCCATGATCTGGCCGGGACCCCAGACTTGGGCGGGCCTGATGACGTTTCGCCGGCGGATCTCGAGCCCGGAGAGCCCGGTCCTCTCCGCCAGGCGGTCCATCACGCCTTCCATGGCGAACTGCGCTTGGTTGGCGCCGAACCCCCGGAACGCCCCACACACGGGGTTGTTCGTCCGTACGGCGACCGCTTCCACGTCGACGGCGGGCACCCGGTACGGCCCGGAGGCATGCCCCGCCGCTCGCTCGAGCACCTTCATGCCGACCGACGCATACGGCCCGGAGTCCCCGATCATCCGGGCCTTCAGGGCAGTGAGCATCCCCTCGCCGTCGCAACCGGCCCAGTACTCGAGGCGGATCGGATGGCGTTTCGCATGCATGAGGAGCGACTCCTCGCGCGACAACGTGCACTTCACGGGCCGGCCGAGGAGGTGCGCCGCGAGCGCCGTCTGTGCCTGGTTGGCCATGTCCTCCTTCCCGCCGAAGGCGCCGCCGTTCGAGACGAGCTCGACGACGACACGGTCCTTCGGCACGTCGAGCACGCTCGCGATCTGGTCGCGGTCGTCCCAGACGCCTTGGCCCCCCGAGTAGACGTGGAGGACCCCGTCGTCGCGCAAGGTCGCGAGCGTCGACTCCGGCTCGAGAAACGCATGCTCGACCCGCTGGGTCTGGAACACCTCGTGGACGAGGTGCGCGGACGACGACAACGCGCCGTCGACCTCACCTCGCCTGTACGTCGAGCGGGAGAGCACGTTGCCCTCGAGCCCCCAGACGGCGTTCTCCTCGTCGCCGATCGCTGCTACCGGATCGGTGATGGGCCGGAGTGGCCGGTAGTCGATCTCGACGAGCTTCGCGGCGGCGCGGGCCCCTTCTCGTGTCTCGGCGACGACGATGGCAAGGACGTCGCCGAGGTATGACGTGATGCCCCCCTCGGGGATGAAGACGGGCCAGTCCGTGTGGATGATCCCGACCCTGAGGGCGCCCGGGACGTCGGAGGCCGTGAACACGCCGGCGACGCCGGGGACAGCCAGGGCGGCATCGGTACGGATGGCGAGCACCTCGGCCCGGGAATGGTCGGCAAGACGAAGGGCGCCGTGCAGCATGCCGGGCACCCGTAGGTCGTCGACGTAGGGCCGAGCGCCGACGGCGAGCTGTGTCGACTCGTACTTGATCCCGCGACTTCCGATGCCTTGCGGCAGCTCCGGTGACACCTCCTTGCCGGCCGCGAGGATCTCGACGGCATCGAGGATCTTCGTGTACCCGGTGCACCGGCAGAGGTGGGCACCGAGGTGGCGGGCGGCATCCTCGCGGGTGAGGTCGGCGCCCTTCTTGTCGAGGAGGGCCTTGAGGCGCACGACGATGCCGGGAGTGCAGAATCCGCACTGGAGTGCCCCGGTCGCAGCGAAAACGTTCGCGAAACGCTCGCGCTCGGCCTCCGAGATCCCCTCGAGGGTCACGATCGACTTGCCGGCGATACGCGAAAGCGACATCTGGCAACTGATCGACGCCTTGCTGTCGATGAGCACGGTGCAACAGCCGCACTGACCGGTCGGGGAGCAACCGTCCTTCGGCGAGGTCACCCCGAGCTCGTCGCGCAGCGCCGAGAGCAGGTGTGGATGGTCGTCGCGCACCTCCACCTGCTCACCGTTCAACAGAAAGGACGTCATCCCGGCCATCTCCTGAACACCCCGGGGTACATCGCGAGGAAGGCGACTGCCTCCACGAGGTCGTCCGTCGGGCACTGGTCGTGCGCTGTGTGGGCGTGGACCTCTTCGCCCGGGCCGAAGCCGATCGTCGGGATCCCGAGGCGGCCGCCCGCTGCACAGCCGTTCGTCGAGAAC
>JAKCCH010000040.1 GCA_021838945.1 Actinomycetes bacterium | reverse complement strand
CTCATTGCTGTGGCAGTCGAGGAGCATGGCGTGGCCATCGGTGCCGCACGCGATCGCGAGCTGGTCGAGGAGGCCGGTCGCGACCCCGCTCGCCAGATGCTCGGCCCGTTGGCCGAAAAGGGCGAGCCCGACGGGATCACCCCGGAATCCGAGCGCCAGTGCAAGGGCGAGCTCGAGGGAGGCACTCGAGGACAGGCCGGCGCCGATGGGCAGGTCCGAGACGATCTCGCCCTTGCCGCCGGCACGCGGGCGGAGCGCCGCCACGACGCCGGCGACATAGCGTGACCACTCCGGCAGCAACGCCTCGATCTGAGCACTGTCCTCAGGGATCGAGAGAGGCACCGAGGCCGGCGCGCTCTCCCAGGACGAGCTCAGCTCGACGATCGGTGACGTACGGTCGGTCGTGTACGTCACCCGAGTCCCGAGCTGGATCGCGATGGGCATCGCGTAGCCGCCGGTGTAGTCCGTGTGCTCGCCGATCAGGTTCACCCGCCCCGGTGCGAACGCGACCACCGGATCTGACCAGCCGCGCTCCTCGTCACTCATGGCAATGATCTGACAAGAAGCTCTGACGGCTGCACGAGGGCGATTGTCGCACGTGCGGGCAGCGTCGGGACGACCGCGGTTGCGCGTCGCCATCGCGAGCGAGGAACATGCGCCCATGCCGTCAACATCTCGTACCGGCCCGCTCGCGGGAGTGAAAGTCGTCGAGCTCGCCGGGATAGGGCCGTGCCCTTTCGCCGCCATGGTGCTGGCCGACCTCGGAGCCGACGTCGTTCGCGTGGAGCGCAGCTCCAGCGTGGCGGAGGAAGAGCCGAGTGGACCAGCCTGGGACGTGCTGCAGCGGGGGAAGCGTTCGATCGGGGTCGACCTCAAGTCCAGCGGCGGCGTCGGGCTCGTGCTCGAGCTCGTCGGGATGGCGGATGTGCTCCTCGAAGGCTTCCGACCCGGTGTCACCGAACGGCTGGGGCTCGGGCCCGAGGTGTGCCTCGAGCGCAACTCCCGGCTCGTCTACGGCCGCATGACCGGATGGGGCCAAGAAGGACCTCTTTCCGACCAGGCGGGGCACGACATCGACTACATCGCCGTCGCCGGGGTGCTCGGATCCCTCGGGCGTGCAGGCGATCGCCCGGTGCCGCCCTGCAACCTCGTCGGGGACTTCGGTGGAGGCGGGATGTTGCTGGCCCTCGGCGTGTGCGCAGCGCTGCTCGAGGCCGAGCGGAGCGGGCACGGTCAGGTGGTCGATGCCGCCATGGTCGACGGGGCAGCACTGCTGTTCTCCATGATGTGGTCGTTCCGATCACTCGGCGTGTGGCATGACGAGCTCGGGACCAACCTCATCGACACGGGGGCGCCGTACTACGAGGTGTACGAATGCAAGGACGGCAAGCACGTGGCGGTCGGCGCACTGGAGCCGCAGTTCTACGCGGCTCTCTGTCGTGTCATCGGCCTGTCTCCCGACGAGCTGCCCGGTCAGATGTCGCGGGAGCACTGGCCGCTCTTGAAGGAGCGCTACGCCGAGATCTTCCGCTCGAAGACCCGTGACGAGTGGGTTGCTCTCGCCTCCGCCGAGGGGGGCGATGCCTGCCTCGCACCGGTCCTGTCCATGGCCGAGGCGGTCACGCACCCGCACAACGTCGAGCGGCGGACCTTCACCGAAGTGGAAGGAGTGGTGCAGCCCGCGCCCGCTCCCCGCTTCTCGCGGACGCCGTCCGCGATCGCATCGCCGCCGGCCCGGCCGGGAGAAGGCGGTCGCGGTGCACTTGCGGAGTGGGGCGTGCCTCTTGACCGTGTGGAGGAGCTCCTGCAACAAGGCGTGGTTCGGGCGCACTGAGGCAGCTCCGCCGAGGAATGCGCCTTCGTCCCGGCGATAGCCTGCTCGGGTGCAAGTGGTGCCGCCGCGGCCCGTCGCGCCCTCGGGCGGCAGGACCTACTGGATCACGACGCTCGGCTGCCCGAAGAACGAGGTCGACTCCGACAAACTGGCCGGGCATCTGGCCGAGTCGGGATACCGGCGCGCCGAGGATGTCGACGAGGCCGACCTCATCGTCGTGAACACCTGCGCCTTCATCGAGGCGGCACGCGCCGAGTCCGTCGAGACCATCCTCGATCTGAGTGAGCGGAGGCGGCAGGGGGCCATGCTTGCTGTGACCGGCTGCCTTGCCGAGCGCAGCAGCGAGGAGCTCGCGGCGGCTATGCCCGAGATCGATCTCGTGGCGCCCTTCGGGCACGAGATCGCGTGGACGGTAGAGCCGGTCCGAGGTCTGTCGCCGGCACCGGTCTCGTTCCGGCCGAAGACCGACATCCCCACCTTCGACCTGCTCGAGCTGCCACGTCCACCTCTGAGAGCTCCATGGGCCTACGTGAAGGCCGCCGAAGGGTGTGACCGGAGGTGCGGGTTCTGCGCCATCCCATCGTTTCGAGGGCAACAGCGCTCGCGGCGCTTGGCGTCGATCCTGGACGAGGTCGACCGTCTCGACGTCTCGGAGATCGTGCTCGTTGCCCAGGACCTCGCCTCGTACGGGCTCGACCGGAGCGGCCGGCGCCACGAGGGCGAGGGGATCGTGGAGCTCGTACAGGCAGTCGCCGCCCGTGTGCCCTGGGTGCAGCTCCTGTACCTCTACCCCTCGTCGCTCTCGGACCGGCTGATCGAGACGATCGTCGAGACCGGCGTGGCGTACTTCGACCTCTCGCTGCAGCACGTCTCCTCCCCACACCTGCGGCGGATGCGGCGTTGGGGGAACGCAGATCGCTTCCTCGAGCGCATCGCCCGCATCCGGGAGATCGCGCCGGGATCTGCACTGCGTTCCTCCTTCATCCTCGGCTATCCGGGAGAGACCGAAGATGACCACGACGCTCTCCTCGGGTTCATCGAGCGGGCCGAGCTCGACTGGGCAGGGTTCTTCACGTTCTCACGCGAGGCCGGCACGTACGCGGACGGCCTCGAGGAGTCGCTCTTCGTGCCCGAGTCGCTCGCCCTCGAGCGACTCGCGGAGTGCGCCGAGCTGCAGGGGCAGATCACGGACCGCCGACGCGCCGATCTCGTCGGCACCGAGCTGACGGTGCTGGCGGAGACGCCTGAGCAGGGGCGGACCTTCCGGGAGGCTCCCGAGATCGATGGGGTGGTCCGTTTCGTCGGGGCGGTCGCGCCGCCGGTGCAGGTGTCCTCGAGCCTGTCGCGAACGGCCCGTTTCGTCCGCGCCCGCTGCGTCGCGAGCGAGGGGCCCGACCTGCTGGCTGAGGTGGTCTCCCCGTGAGCACGACCTCCGCCGCCGCGTCGTCCTCGTCCGAGACACCGCCGGACGGAAGGATGATCCGGACCTTCGGTCCGTCGGCACTGCTCACGCCCGCGAACGCCCTCACGATGGCGCGCCTCGTCGCCTCCCCCGTGCTCGTCGGGCTCGTCGTGGCGACGGGCCACGCTAGTTGGGTGCTCGCCGTGCTCTGGCTGCTCTGCACCGGCAGCGACGGTGTCGACGGCTGGATCGCGCGGCGGATGGGGGCGACGCGGTCCGGGGCGTTCCTCGACCCGTTGGCCGACAAGTTCCTCGTTCTCGGCGTCCTCGCCGCACTGGCGGGCATCGGCGTCTTCTCATGGCTACCCGTCGTGCTCATCGCCATCCGTGAAGTGGCGATGAGCACGTACCGGTCACTTGCGGCGCGGCGCGGGATCTCGATCCCGGCGCGCGTGACGGCCAAGCTGAAGACCCTCATGCAGGACGTCGCCGTAGGTCTCGCCCTGCTTCCTCCCGTCGGCCTGCACCACCTCGGCGTGGTGCGGGTCCTGCTCTGGGTGGCCGTGGCGCTGACGCTCTACACGGGGATCGAATACGCCGTCGACGGGCGGCGCCTCATGGCGTCACCGCCTCCTCCGGCGCCGGTCTCCGGGGGTGAGCCCCCCATCGGTGCGCGCTGAGGTCCTGGCGGTCGGGACCGAGCTCTTGCTCGGTCAGATCGTCGACACGAACTCTGCTTGGATCGGCGAGCAGCTCGCCTTGTCGGGCATCGACTGCCACTTCCAGACGAAGGTGGGTGACAATCTCGACCGCATCGTCCTCGCGTTACGCGCCGCGCTCGCTCGGTCCGAGGCTGTGATCGTTTGCGGTGGTCTCGGCCCCACCCAGGACGACATCACGAGGGAGGCCATCGCTGCGGTCATGAACGTGCCGCTCAACCGCGACGAGAGCGTGCTCGGGCGCATCCGGGACATGTTCGCGGCGCGAGGCCGGGAGATGGCGGCCAACAACGGCCGCCAAGCGGACGTGCCCCGCGGCGCTCGGGTGATCGAGCAGCGGATCGGGACGGCGCCAGGCCTCGTCTGCCCCGTTGGCAACAAGGTCGTCTACGCCCTGCCGGGGGTCCCGTACGAGATGCAGGAGATGATGGAGCGGGCCGTGCTGCCCGACCTCCGCGAGCGTGGCAGCGAGCCATCGGTCATCCTGAGTCGCACCTTGCGAACCTGGGGCCTGGCGGAGTCGACCCTGGCGGAGCGGCTCGAGCCGCGGATCGACGCATTGGCCGAGGGCGGTGAGGGCGTTCCGACGATCGCGTTCCTCGCAAGCGGGATCGAGGGCATCAAGGTGCGCCTCACCGTGAAGGCATCTTCTCGGGAGGCCGCCGCGACGGCGCTCGCCGAGGAGGAGCGCCTCGTCCGGTCCGTGCTCGGCGATGTCGTCTTCGGCATCGACGACGAGACGATGGAGCACGCCGTCGGTCGCGAGCTGCTCGCAAGAGGTCTGACGCTCGGCGTGGCGGAGTCGCTCACCGGCGGGCTGCTCGCTTCCCGGATCGTCGCGGTCCCCGGCGCCTCCGAGTGGTTCGCCGGGGGAATCGTTGCATATGCGACCGAGGTCAAAAAGGGATTGCTCGGCGTGCCGGAGGGCCCGGTGGTGAGTCTCGATGCCGCTCGCGCGATGGCAGAGGGGGCGCTCACATCGCTCGGTTCTGACGTCGCCCTCTCGACCACCGGTGTGGCCGGGCCTGCTTCACAGGAGGGACACGCTCCCGGGACCGTGTTCATCGGGCTCTGCTTTCGCGGTGAAGAGGCGGAGGCCTTCGACGCGCGGTTGCCGGGAGACCGCGAGCGCGTCCGCCAGATGACCGTGATCTCAGCCGTGAACGCCCTGCGGCTGCGGCTCCTCTCGACGCGCGCCGGCTGAGTCGCTCAGCCCTTCGGCTCGCGCCGCATCGTCCACAGTGGCGGGCCACCTGCGACAGGGTGGAGCTCCTCGACGACCTCGTAGCCGAAACGCCGGTAATACGGCAGATTGTGGGCGTTCTGAGTCTCGAGGTAGGCCGACAGGCCCTCTGCGTCCGCCTTTTCGAGGATGACCTCCTGGAGGGCTCCGCCGATGCCCCGGCGCTGAACGGGAGGATCGGTCACGAGCATCAGCAAGTACCAGAGCGGCTCGCGGGGGTGCGCCTTGTCGATGGCGAGCAGGTACTTCGAGCCCATGACGAGGGCGCTCGGCTGTGGGATGAGCGCCCGGAAGGCGCCGGCCGCCTGTCGCAGCTGGGCGCCGATGGGGAGGGGATACCCGCCCGGCTTGACCCAGACCGAGACCCCGATGAGGCGGCCGTCGTGGTCGAAGGCGCCGAAGGGCTCCGCCCGGTCGCCGAGCACACCGAGCTCCGACCGCCAGAAGAGGGCTAGGCCTCTTGCCCTGATGAGCGGCTTCGGGGCCAGATGGACGAAGAACGGGTCGAACTGGAAAGCCCGGGTCGCGACGACGGCGGCTTCGTCGAGCATCCGGGAATCCGACAGGTCGATCGGCTTCACTTCGAAAGGGGTCTGGGTCATGAGGCCAGCAATCGTAGGTACAGCCGATAGGTCTTGTCATCGAAGGCGACGAGACGTGCCGACTCCACGTCGGTGCGAGTCCCGCCGAGCGTCCTCACCGCGATCCGGGCGGCGAGCTCACTCGGGAAGCCGTAGGCGCCGGTCGAGATCGCGGGGAAGGCGATCGACCGGGCGCCCACCTCGTCCGCAAGCTCCAGACACCGCCGGTAGCACGATGCGAGCAACTCCGGCTCCCCCCGGCCGCCGCCACGCCAGACCGGTCCGACGGCATGAGCGATCCAGCGCGCCTTCAGGGCAAAGCCCTCGGTCAGCTTGGCCTCGCCTGTCGCGCACCCGGCGAGCTGCTCGCAGGCATGCCGAAGATCGGCGTGTCCCGCAGCGCGGTGGATGGCGCCGTCGACGCCTCCCCCGCCGGCCAGGCGGGAGTTGGCGGCGTTGACGATCATGTCGACGTCCTCGGTCGTGATGTCGCCATGGACAGCTGTGATCTGCAACGTCTCTTCGTCCTCGTCGTCGATGGGCTGAGCGACGCCGTCAGTCTGGCTTGATCCACCACCGAACGTACGTTTGGAACTACACTGCTGTGACGCGATCCCGGAGCAGTGTCACACCCTCCCCATATGGTGCCGACTACGGGATCGCCCGATCGGTCAGAGCCGAGTGAGGGCTGGAGAACACGCACAAGGTGAAGGAGAAGGCGATGGAGCGTGACAAGGCACTGGATGCAGCCCTCGGGCAGATCGAGAAGCAGTTCGGGAAGGGCTCGATCATGCGGATGGGGGAGCATCCCGGAGCAGGCGTCGAGGCGATCTCGACGGGAGCGATGGCACTCGACATCGCTCTCGGCATCGGTGGGCTGCCGCGAGGACGGATCGTCGAGATCTTCGGACCGGAGTCCTCGGGCAAGTCGACGCTCGCGATGCACGTCGTCGCCGAAGCGCAGCGCAACGGCGGGATCTGCGCCTACATCGACGCCGAGCACGCCATGGACCCGGTGTACGCCAAGGCCATCGGCCTCGACATCGACGAGCTGCTGATCTCGCAGCCGGACACCGGCGAGCAGGGTCTCGAGATAGCGGACATGCTCATCCGGTCGGGAGCGATCGACGTCATCGTCATCGACTCCGTGGCGGCGCTGACGCCGCGGGCCGAGATCGAGGGCGAGATGGGAGACTCTCACGTCGGCCTCCAGGCGCGGCTCATGTCCCAGGCCCTCCGCAAGCTGACGGGCACCCTGTCGAAGTCGCGCACGATCGCGGTCTTCATCAACCAGCTCCGGGAGAAGATCGGTGTCGTCTACGGATCGCCCGAGGTGACCCCGGGCGGACGTGCTCTCAAGTTCTACTCGTCCATCCGGCTCGAGATCCGGCGGGTCGAGTCGATCAAGGACGGAGCGGAGATCGTCGGGAACCGGACCCGGGTGAAGGTCGTGAAGAACAAGTGCGCCCCACCCTTCCGCTCAGCGGAGTTCGACATCGTGTACGGCAAGGGCATCAGCCGCGAGGGGTCGATCCTCGACGTGGCCGTCGACCTCGGCGTCGTGAAGAAGTCGGGAGCCTGGTACACCTACGAGGGCGAGCAGCTCGGCCAAGGCCGGGAGAACGCGAAGCAGTTCCTCCGCTCCACCCCCGAGATGCTCGTCGAGCTCGACCAGCGCGTACGGGAGATGACGACCGTCGAGGTCTTCGAACCTCGAGTCCTGGTGGATGTCCCGCTCGGTGACGGCATCGGGGACGACGAGCCGATCTCGCTCGGCTGAGCGGAAGCTTGCTGCTGGCGCCGCGGGATCGCTATCGGCGCCAGCAGCACAGTCCAGTCCGCCCACGCGCTCACTTCGCCCGGCGGACCGACCGAAGCGCCTCAGCGTGGGATCGAGGTGTGCTTGAACTCGTTGAGCTCCGGCATGCCGACTACGAGGTCGAGGACGCGGTCGAGGGTCGTGCGGGCGAGCGCACCATCTCGTTCAGGCCGCGTCATGAGGCGTACGAAGACGGCCTGGTCGCCGCTGATGAACGTCGGAACACCCCAGACGTCGTGCTCTGACACGCTTGTCTCGTGCTCGTTGCGGAACGTCTCCAGAGGCCATCCCTGCTCGATCTCCTTGAAGACGAGCTCCGGGTCGGCTCCGTTCTCGGAGAGCGCGCGGCGGATGGCCTCGACGTCGCGCAGGTCGCCACCCTCGTCGTGGCGAAGCGCGAACAGCGCCCGGTGCACGGCGAGGAATCGCTCGGGGATCCGGTCGCGGACGACGATCCCGGCCTGCATCGCGAGGCTGCCCGAGTCCTTGTCGGGCTCGTCCCAGACCGACGTCTCGCCCTCTTCCACGTGTGCCTGGCTCAGCGAGAAGCCGACGAAGGTCACGTCGTAGGGGGCTCCGCCCTCGAGCGCGGCGATGAGGTGCTCATGGGCGTTGCGGGCAAAGGGACAGCGGTAGTCCCAGGTCACGGAGAACACGGAAGTCATGGACGGGACAACGTTGGGCGTCCTGCGACGATTCCCAGTCCGAAGGACACCGGATCATGACCCTGCCGCCGCGCCAGGTACCGTCGGTCCGCGCGACCACGCACCGGCACCGGTTGCCGGTGTCCGGTAGCCGATCTTCGGGTCGCCGTTGCCGGTTGCAGCAGCGAGTGGGAAGGGAACGAGACGGGCATGCCGGGTGAAGCTCTCGACCAGCCGCGGAGCAGTCCTCGGCTCCGGCATGTGGAGCCGTCGGACGTCTCGTCCCTCAGTGCGTGCCTCACTCGGGCGTTCGACGACGATCCGGTCTCGGAGTACCTGTTCCCGAATCGCCGCACCCATGCCCGCCGGCTCGAGCGCTACTTCCGCTGGCAATTCCGTCACGTCTTCTTCCCGCGGGGTGAGTGCTGGACGAGCGACGACCTGTCGGGGGCGGCGCTCTGGATCCCGCCGGAACGGCTCAGCCCGTCGTTCGTCGAGTCGGTGACCCAGGTCGCGACGGTGGTCCCGATCCTCGGGAGGCAGACCTCACGGGCACTTCGCCTGCTCGAGCAGATGGAGCTCGTGCATCCGAAGACGGCACACTGCTATCTCGGCACCATCGGCGTCGATCCGAGCCGCCAGGGGACAGGCGTCGGCTCGGCTCTCATGTCGGTGGTATTGGAGCGGCTGGACGAGGAGGGCGTGCCCGCGTACCTCGAGTCGTCGAAGGAGTCGAACCTCGCCTTCTACGCCAGGCATGGCTTCGAGGTGACCGGCGAGGTCGGTCCTGAGAGGGGGCGCACGGCGATTCCGCGGATCTGGATGATGTGGCGATCGCCGCGGGTACCCAAGGGTGACCCGGGCGGCGGGGAGGACACGCGGGCCGATCATCCCGCCGCCGGCTGACGTCCCGCGCCCCGGGCCGCGTGCTGCTGCCGGCTCCTGCCTATGCCAACCGATCGGCCCCACGATCGCTACGGACCGCGCTCGGCCGTACCTGATCGGGTGGAACCGGGATGAGCCCGGCAGGCGTCCGCTCCAAGTCGAAGACGATGGAGGTGAGCATCTCGAGGACAGCTCGGGCGGGTGCCGAGGGCAGGCTGCGTGCCCGCTGGGCGACGCCGACGAGGCGGGGCGAGATCTCTCGGACACGCACGACCGCCCAGCTATCGCGCAGATAGTCCGGCACCGCCGTGGCGGGGAGGATGGCCGGGCCGTAGCCCTCGAAGACGAGAGACGCGATGAGGCGGGTTCCGTCGACCTCGGCCCGGCACTCGAGCTCGACCCCGAGCGGCTGGATGGCGCGCTCGAGCTCGTCACGGAACGCCGTTCCCCGGTACGGCATCAGCAACGGCACGCCGGCAAGGTCCGCCACGCTGATCTCCTCAAACGCCGCGAGCGGGTGAGCATTGTCGGCGACGAGGACCAGCTCCTCCTCGAACAGCGGAGTGAGCGCAAGGTCCCCTCCCGCGTGGGGCAGGTTGAGCACAGCGATGTCGACCTGCCCCGAGCCGAGCTTGGCATCGAGCGCTGTGGTCGTCGACTCGACGAACACGAGCGTCAGGTGGGGAAAGCGGCGGGGAGTCAGTTCGAGCAGCTGTGGGACGAGCCACCGGGCGGTGGTGGCGATGATGCCGATGCGCACCGTGCCGACGACGTCCTGGCGGAGCGCGAGGACGTCGGACATGAGCGCGTCGAGCTCGGCGCGGGCGCGCCGGGTGCGGGCGACGACGAGCCGTCCCGCCTCGGTGAGCTCCCCGGTCGAGCGGTCGACCAGATCGGAGCCGAGCTCCCTCTCGAGCTTCTTCACATGGGCCGAGATGTTCGACTGGACCGTCGAGAGAGCGTCCGCCGCTGCGGAGAACGAGCCGGTGTCGGCGATCGCGACGAGTGCGCTGAGCTGGCGGAGGTCCATCACAAGAAACGATATCAACTATCGAGAATATTCGTTTGACTGATATGTCCCCGAGGCGCACAATGGCATCACTCAGACCACAGGGTTTTCGGAAACCCCCCCTCCGGCCCTGGCGAGTCTCAGAGAAGGGACCGGTATCTCCCCCCCTCACCGGTCCCTTCTTCATTTCTGCAGACCGCTCGCCCTGCCCCGCCCTGGCCCGGCGTCCGTTCTTGTCGCCTACATTCGTGGTGTGGCGCAGCCTGCAGCGATCTTCGACCTCGACCGCACGCTGCTCCGCGGCGCGAGCGGGCCACTCATCAACGAGGCGCTGAAAGAGCTCGGGCTTCGCAGTGCGGCCGTCCCTGGTGAGGACCTCCTCTACAAGGCCTATGACATCTTCGGAGAGAACCCGATCGGGATGGCGCTCGCTCGCGCCGCCGCCCTCGGCGTGAAGGGCTGGTCCGTCGACCGCCTCCGTGCAGCCGGGCGGCGGGCCGCTGACCTGCTTGTGGACCACGTCGCCGCCTATGCCCCGAGGCTGCTCGAGGACCATCGCGCGGCCGGGCACCGCCTCGTGCTCGCAACCACGACTCCGTACGACCTCGTCCAGCCCCTCGCCGTGCGGCTCGGCATCGAGGACGTGATCGCCACCCGGTACGCCTGGATCGACGGCGCATACACGGGCAGGCTCGACGGCGGCTTCGTCTGGGGCAGGGGCAAGCTCTCGGCGGTGAGGCAGTGGGCGGCCGGGCACGACATCGATCTCTCGCAGAGCTTCGCCTACTCCGACAGCATCAACGACCTGCCGCTTCTCGGTGCAGTCGGCAATCCACGGGCCGTCAACCCCGATGTGCCACTTCACGCGGCGGCCCTTTTCAGGCGGTGGCCGATCCTCCATCTCGACGTCCCTCCCGGTGTGCCGACCCTGGCGGGTGTCGAGCCGTTCGACGTCGGCAAGCTGTTCGTCCGTGCGGAGCTCTTCCCCTATGCACGCTTCGACATCGAGGGCGTCGAGCGGATCCCGGACGACGGACCGTTCATCCTCGTGTCGAACCATCGCAGCTACTTCGACGTGGCCGCGCTCGCGCTGGTCATCGCGCGCAAGGGGCGGCCCGTCCGCTTCCTCGGGAAGAAGGAGGTCTTCGACGCACCGGTCGTCGGCCAGATCGCCCGAGCGCTCGGTGGCATCCCGGTCGAGCGCGCTGGGGCGGCGTCCGACTCCCTCTCGTCGGCAGAGGCCGTCCTCGAAGCGGGCGAGGGTCTCGCGATCCTGCCCCAGGGCACGATCCCCCGTGGGAGGGCGTTCTTCGACCCTGTGCTGCGCGGCAAGACCGGAGCGGCCAGGTTGGCGGCCCGAACCGGTGCCCCGGTCGTCCCGGTAGGGCTCTGGAACACAGAATCGGTCTGGCCGCGCTCCGGGCGGATCCCGCGGATCACGAACGTCCTCAGCCCCCCGCTCGTCACACTGCGAGTCGGGGTTCCCATCCCTGACCTTCGTCTCGGCCCCGCAGACGCCGTCGCCGACACCGAGCGCATCATGGACGCCATCTCGGCGTTGCTGCCTTTGGAGAGCCGTGAGCAGCACGAGCCGACCGAGGAGGAGCTGGCGCTCACCTATCCGAGAGGCAAGTTCGGCGAGGAGCGGGCGGTCGGAGTCGATCGAGCTGCCTCGTCGGTGGCGTCGAACGGTGAGCGGCCCACAGGCTCGGGCAGGGCGCCGCGGGCGAGGAAGGCGTCCGCTCGCTGACATGTGCGGCATCGCGGGGTTCATCGGGCCGAGAGACCACGACCTGCTCGTCGAGATGACCGAGCGCATCGTCCATCGCGGGCCGGACGACTTCGGCATCTACGAGACGGAGGCCGCGAGCCTCGGCTTCCGGCGGCTGTCGATCATCGACCTCGAGCACGGGCATCAACCCTTCTCGAACGAAGCGGGCGACCGGCACCTCGTCTACAACGGAGAGGTCTACAACTTCCGGGAGCTGCGGGAGGAGCTGGAGGCGCTCGGCGCCACGTGGCGGACGAGCTGCGACACCGAGGTCGTGCTGGCTGCCTACGAGCGATGGGGCACGAGGTGTGTCGAGCGCTTCAACGGCATGTGGGCCTTCGCCATCCTCGACGAGCGCGAACGAAGGCTCGTGCTCGCTCGGGACCACCTCGGCATCAAGCCCATGTACTTCGCCGAGTCGGGGGGGCGATTCCTGTTCGCCTCCGAGCCAAAGGCGCTCCTCGCAGACCCGTCGCTCGAGCCGGCCGTCGACACCGACCGCCTGGCGGGATATCTCCTGCTCGGGCTCCACGACCACGACGACCGCACGTTCTTCGACGGCATCCGGCAGGTGCTCCCGGCCACCGTCGTGACCGTCCCGCTCGAGAGCGGTGCGCGTCATGAGTGGCGGTACCACCGGTACTGGGAGCCGGAGCTCAGCAGGGACGCGGCCGCCGATCCCACCTCGTTCCGGGAGGCTTTCGAGCGCGCGGTGCAGCGACGCCTCGTCGCAGATGTCACCGTCGGGACCTGTCTCTCGGGCGGTCTCGACTCCTCGTCGATCGTGAGCGTGATGAGCAGACAGCTGCGCGAGGGAGTCCGGGACTCCTCGTCCATGGGTGACCAGCTCCGTACCTTCTCGGCGGTGTTCGACGGCGATCCCATCGACGAGCAGGAGTACATCCGCCCCGTGCTCGAAGCCTCCGGCGCCGCGAGCGAGTTCGTGCGGCCACAGTCCGAAGACCTCTTCGAGGACCTGGCGCTCGTCGTCTGGCACCAGGACGAGCCGATGGTCTCCTCCGGGCCCTACGCGCAGTACAGGGTGATGCAACTGGCACAGGGCAAGGCGAAGGTGCTCCTCGACGGCCAGGGAGGTGATGAGCTGCTTGCCGGTTACGTGCCCTACCAGTACGTGTACCTGCGCCAGCTCGCGGCCGAGCGCGAAGCCGGGCCGCTCGTGCGCGAGCTGCGGGCGTCGGTCGACGTCCTCGCCCCGCTCGTCCGTCAGAAGATCGCCGACCGCCGCCGCGGTGTCGACCCGGCCGTGTACTGCCGGCCGCTCCTCGGCGACCCGGCGAGGGCGAGCGCAGCACGGGCGGCCGATACGAGGACGGGCGTCGACTTGAAACGGCGGCTCGCGCAGGATCTCACGGTCTACTCGCTGCCGTCCCTCCTTCGTTATGAGGACCGCAACTCGATGGCCTGGTCGATCGAGAGCAGGCCGCCGTTTCTCGATCAGGAACTTGTCGACATCGCCCTGTCGCTGCCCGAGGACGCCATCATCCGGAACGGCTGGAGCCGGTGGATCCTCCGAGAGGCGCTGAAGGGCGTGCTGCCTGACAAAGTGCGTCTCCGCCGCAAGAAGATCGGCTTCACGACACCGGAGATGCGCTGGCTGCGCAAGGAGCGGGCACTGGTCCAGGGCATCCTCCGGTCACCGTCGTTCTGCTCACGCCCGTACTGGGACGGCCCGTCGATCGCCCGGGCGTTCCACGCCGCCTGCAACGGCGAGCTCGAGGAGTCGCCGTTCTTCTGGCGTGTGCTCAACGCCGAGGCGTGGATGAGGGTGTTCCACGGCCCGGTGCCGCTCTCGCCGCTCGGCGCCCGGCCGCGGCGTCCGATCCAGGCAGCGGGCGACGCCGAGGCAGCCGCGCTCTGCGGAGGAGAGGCGTCAGCCTGGACCTCCGTGCAGCCGAACGCTGGACGGCACGTGTTCTGTTGCGGACCGGACGGCCGGCAGGTCTACGGCAGGGCGCCCGTCCGCACCCCGAAGATCGCGCCGGGCGACGACTTGGACCGGATCATCGAGGACTCGGTGCTGGCCGTGAGCGGCGGGCGGCTCGGCCTGCAGAAGGGAGACATCGTGGCCATCTCCGAGAAGGCGGTGGCCGTGGCGCAGGGTCGCTCGTTCCCCGTGACCGAGATCCAGCCGAGCTTGCTCGCGAAGCTGCTCAGCCGTGGCATCTCGAAGTCGCCCGCCGGGATCGGGCTCGGCATCCCCGAGACGATGCAGCTCGCGATCGACGAGGCCGGCCGGCGCCGGATCCTGCTCGCGGCCGCGGGTGGAGCCGTCGGGAGGCTGCTCGGTCGCAAGGGCGACTTCTACCGGATCGCCGGGAGCAGGGTGGCGGCGATCGACGGCCCGACCGCCGGGACGCTGCCGCCTTCTGACACCCATGCGAAGCTCCCGCCCGAGGACCCCGACGGCGTGTGCGAACGCCTGGCGAAACGCCTCGCCGACGAAGCCGGCGGCCCTGTCGGCGTGGCGATCGTGGACGCGAACGATCGCGGCCAGGCCGTGCTCGGCACGAGCCGCGGGGTCGACCGGAAATTGGTCACCTGGCTGTTCGGGGACAACCCGCTCGGGCAGGGGTCCGAGCAGACGCCAGCGTGCCTGCTGCGCCAGGTGGGCCGCATCAGGGTCGATCGTCCGAGGGCCTGACCGGGCCGGGCGGCAGCACCCTCACCGTGTCGCCGAGTCGCACTTGGCCGGGCCGGAGCACGGCGGCATACCAGCGGCTGTTGCCGGGGTTCACATCGTGATCGATCCGGCGGAAGTCGCCGTCGGAGAACCAGCGGCCGTTGTGGTGACACGGGGTCGCCGGGGCCGTCACCTCGCACTGGACCTCGCCGATCTCGAGCCGCAGCCCGGTGCGGACTCGCTTCCAGTCGAGCCCCCGCAGCGTCAGGTTCTCTCCGGCACTGCCGAAAGCGATCGGATGGCCCTCGACCCGGAGGAGGCGGAGCACCTCGGCTGACCACAGGCACAGTGCCTGCCAGGCGTGCCCGTGGTGTTTGCGATCGCGCTGCAGGTCGCCGACGAGGCCGCGCCAGGAGACGCCGGCTTCGGTGACGGCCCGTTTCGGAACGCCGCCTCGCGACATGCTGACCTGGACGAGCGAGCCTGTCATCCCGACGAGCGGGCGTGGCGCGACCATCGCCGACGCGCGCGCCGCCGTCTGGGTCAGGTGCACGGCCGGGTGAAGATCCTCCCGCTGGATGAGGCTCGTCAAGACCCCGGTGACGGTGGCTTCGTTCCCCATGCCCGGCAGCTCCGTGCCGACGGGCAGGTCTTCGAACATGAGCTGGACCCGTACGGGCAGGGCCCGCTCGAGCCATCTCCGGTCCCACACAGCTCGGTAGTCCTCGCGCTCGAACCCGCACCACTCGCACCGGGTGTCCACTCCGGCAATGTACTGAACGAGTGTCGGGGGTGAATGGCGGCTCCGTGCGCTCGCCGTCGCTACTTGAGCAGCCGTGACAGCCTGCGGTCGGCGAGCGGCTTCCCGCCCGTCTGGCACGTCGGGCAGTACTGGAGCGAGCGGGTGGCGAAGGAGACCTCACGGATCGTGTCTCCGCAGACAGGGCAGGGCTGCCCGGTTCGTGCGTGCACGCGCATGCCCGTGCGCTTGCCGTCCTTCAGTTCGTCCAAGTCGAGATCGGCGGCTCGTACGACGGCCTCGTGCAGCACGCCGACGAGCCCGTCGTACAGGCGGGTGAGCTCGTCGCCGGTGAGCTTGGCGGCGGGCTTGAACGGCGAGAGCCTCGCCGCATGCAACGCCTCGTCCGAGTACGCGTTGCCCACCCCGGCGACGAGCGACTGGTGAGAGAGCGCGTGCTTGAGATCACCCTTCTCAGAGGCGAGGAGCGCGCCGAGCCGCTCCCGGGTGAAGGCGGGATCGAGTGGTTCGGGTCCGAGCGTCGCGACCGCCTCGATTTCCGAAGGGTCGTGGGTGGCCCAGATCGCGAGGCGTTTCTCGGTCGACATCTCCGTGACGTCGAACCCGCTTCCATCGTCGAGCCGGGCACGCAGCGCGAGGGGACCGCGCCCGAGCTTCGGAGCTCCGGCACCGAACCTGTCCCGCCACTTGATCCAGCCGCTCCGGGCGAGGTTGAGCACGAGCCATTCGCCCGACAGGTCGATGCAGACGTATTTGCCCCGGCGGTGCACCCCTGAGAACCCCCGGCCCTCGAGTGCGCGAAGTGGGGGGTCGAACGTCTTCAGCGCCGAGAGCGAGGCGAGCTCGAGCTTTGCGAGTGTGCGACCTGTGGTCCGTTCGCCGAGCCGCCGGCAGAGGATCTCGACTTCCGGCATCTCCGGCACGTCGCGCGAGGCTACCGAGGATCAGTGCAGAGCAGCGATGCCCCCGTCGACGGGAAGCACGGCCCCGGTGATGTAGGCGCCTGCCTCGGAGGCGAGGAAGATGGCGGCTCCAGCCATGTCGCTCGGGCGACCGATGCGCTTCAGCGGGGCACTCGCGGCGATCTGCTCGCCGAAGGCTTCGAGCGTCGCGGCCATCATCTTCGACTCGAACGGACCGGGCGCAATGGCGTTCACGGTGACCTCGGGCGCGAGGCGCTTCGCGAGGTGTCGGGTCAAGTGGTGCACCGCCGCCTTCGAGGCGCTGTAGGAGAAGGTCTCCATCATCGGCACGTGGATGCCGTCGATCGAGCCGATGTTGATCACCCGCGCGGGCTCCTTTGCCGTCCCGGCGGCACGGAGGGCGGGGGTCATGAACTTCGTCAGGTGGAAGACCGCCTTCACGTTGAGCGCCAACACCCTTTCGAAGCTCCGCTCGTCGTGCTCCTCGAGCGGCGCCCCCCACGTGGCGCCGGCGTTGTTGACGAGGATGTCCACCTTCGGCTCGCGATCGGTGATCTCTCGCGCCAGCCTGCGGCACTCGTCCTCGGTCGAGAGGTCTGCTGGGACGGAGAAGCACTCGCCCTTCTCTGACAGCTCGGCTGCCACGGCGTCGCACACGTCCTTCTTGCGCGAGCTGATGTAGACCTTCGCATCGGCCTCGACAAAACCCTCGGCGATCATCTTGCCGATGCCGCGCGACCCGCCGGTCACGAGCGCGGTCTTGCCGGCGATGGAGAACAGGTCGCTCATGTGTGCGTGTCTACTCGATCAAGACAGCCCTCGCGGATGTGGCGAGATAGGTTGCTGCAGTGATGCCGACCGACCGGCTCGATTCCGGGTCACCGACGCCGCTCTGGGCGCAGCTCGCTACCGTGCTGCGTCGCCGCCTTGCGGACGGACGCTACTTCGACAGGTTCCCGACGGAGATGGAGCTCACGACCGAGTTCGAGGTGAGCCGGGCCACCGTCCGGGAGGCCGTGCGCCGGTTGAAGGACGAGGGGATCCTCGACGCCCGGCGGGGGAGCGGCACGTTCGTCGTGAGGCGGCGGCTCGAGCTGGGCCTCATGGGTCAGATCAGCCTCGCCCGCGCGATCGTCGCAGCCGGGCTCGAGGAGGACAGCCAGGTGTTGCAGCTGGCCGAGGGCAAGGCTGGACGTGCTGCCGAGCCGCTCCGGATCGACCCGGACGACGTCGTCGTCTGGGTCGAGCGCGCAAGGCACGCCGGCGGTCAGCCGCTCGCCTTGGACCGTTCGGCGCTGGCGCTCGGCGAGGAAGCGAGAGCCGCCTTCCTCGACGCCGATCTCGGACGAGGCTCGATCTACGACGTCCTGGCGGATCGCTGCAACATCCAGGTGACGGGAGCGACCGAGGAGGTGCGAGCCGTGCACTGCCTGCCCGACGAGGCGAAGCTGCTCGGGCTCGACGAGGGGGAGGGAACGCTCGAGGTCGAGCGGCTCACCTATGCGGGCTCCACCCCCGTAGAGTGGCGCCGCTCCCTGCTGCGCGGCGAGGCATACGTGCTCTCGTCGAGCTGGGGCGTCGTCCCCGAGAAGGCGTAGCGACTCGGAACGGGGCGGCGCCGGCCGGCCTCAGCGCCGGTCCCACGCCGTGGCGCCGTCGGCGCCTGACCCCGGTACGCCCGTCTCGCGGCGCGGCACCGGATCGGCCGACTCGGGAAGCGACCAAGCCCTCCGCCAGGGCGAGACGTCGGGTCCCCGGAAGGGCGGGGACTCGCCACGCGAGGCGCGCACCCGCGCCGACCACCAATCCGTCTCCGCCTCGTCGGCGAGCAGCGCCACGGCGGCCTCGATGCGGGAAGAGAAGCGCCTCGCGTCCTCCCCGTCGTTCGGCCACAACGGCGCGCCGAAGCGCACCTGCACTTCGCCACGGCGGAGGCGAGACCGGATGCTGTCGTCGCCCCTCGGCAGGACGGCCCGGGCGCCGCGGATGTGGACCGGCACGACGGGCACGCCGCAGCGGCGCGCCAGGTAAGCAGCACCTCCCTTGAACTCCTGCCCCCAGCCGTGCGGTGAGCGGCCGCCTTCGGGGAAGATCACGAGCGACCATCCGTCGTCGATGAGCTCTGCTGCTGCGTCGGCCGACCGGCGGTTCACCTTCTGGCGCTCCATCGGGATGGCACCGAGGCCGAAGGCCGAGAGGGTGGCCTTCCAGTGGCGATCGAAGAAGTAGTCGGCTGCGGCTGCCACGACCGTGTGGTGTCGGCGAGACGGAGGGAGGCAGGAAAGGAGGAGAGCTGTGTCGAGATGGCTGGTGTGGTTGGCCGTGACGATGAGAGGGCCCTCCAGATGCTCGATCGCGCCGCGGCCGTAGATCGTCGGCTTCGCGACGGTCCGCACGAGGGGGATGGTGACGTCGTCGAGCACCATCGCCCGGACGAGCCGCACCGGATACCGGCGGGCCCAGGCGGTGTCGTACTCGACGCCGGTCTTGCGCTCGAGGGGGAGCGGCGTCGCGCCGCCCGGGCGAGTCGGGGCGCGCCAGAGGAAACCGGACGGCGGTCTCGGCGATCGGCGAGTGGCGGTCACTCGGTCGCGTCCCGTTACTGGACGTCTGCCATGAGAAGCGGCGGCGCGTGCAGATGCGTGATCGTCGGGTCGCGCCCGACGACGTCCTCTGCCATCTCGAGCGCGTCCGACAGGGTCGATGCCGGGGTGAAACCGAGCCGGCGTACAGCCGCCCGATCCCCGCCGACGACGATCACCTTGCCGACGTGGCTCAGGGCGTGGGCACACCAGTACCACATGTAGAACGGGTGCACGCCGTGGTAGGCGTAGCTCGTCCGGTACAGGTGGACGTACCAGGGATCGGTCGCGAAGGCCGCCTCGTACTTGGACTCGATCTCGAGGAGGTCGGTCGTCTCCGAGAGCACCTGCTCGAAGAAGTCGATGTAGCTCGGATGGTGGACCGGGTTGAACGCCCACGGGGTGGGGTGTGACATGATCACGACCCCGCCCTCCCGTACGAGCGGCTTGCCCCGGTAGAGGTTGAAGAAGTAGCCGAGCCCGAGGCAGGCGACGAGGATCGGGTTCATGATCGAGTTCACGTTGTAGGGGCAGATGAACGGGATCCCCATCGTGAGGATGTCGCTCTGCCCCTCGACGGGCACGAGCTGTTGGCGGTAGAGGTTTTCGAGGGTCCGGTCATGGACCGGCCCGACCTCGCCCGCCTGCACGGAGGTCATCTGGTGAGGCGCCCTGATGGAGTGGAAGATGCGGCGAGCGATCTCCGGCGGCGTCCGCTCGAGGGCCTTCGAGCTCGCGAGGAACCCGGCCCGGTCGCGCAGGTTCCACTCCCATTCCCGCCGTTGCAGGAAGCGGAACTGCTCGGGGAACGTGTCGGTGTTGAGGGTCGTCTCGATCTGGAACACGTTCACGCCGGCGTCCTTGATCAACGTGCCCATGCGCCAGTTCGAGCTGTGAAGCTCTGAGTGGTGCCGGTCCATGAACGATCGGCTGTGCAGCATCGTCCGCACGTTGTGGTGATGGCGCAGGCTCTTGTACGACGCGAGACCCGTGGCGACGGACTTGTGGCCGCCGTCCATCGCGACGAGGTTGATGTTGACGTAGACGAGCAGGTCCGATTCGGCCGCCCGCTTGTTGATCTCGACGTCCTCGCCTTGGTCTGTCTGGCCGAGGTCGACGAGGTTCTTCGGGTCCTCGGCATCGTGCTGGGTGAGGAGGCCGTAGGGAGCAAAGGCGTTGAAGATGCGCTCGCCGAGGGCGTGGCGGAGCTCGTCGTCGGTCATCCGGCGGTGCAGCGCCAGGGCCGCGATCAGCACGACGTCGTCGACGCCGACTTCCGCAGCGATCTCGAGCACGGCCTCGATGACGCGCTGGCGGATGTCCGGCGCCTGCATCGGTGGGAGCGGCAGGGAGATGTCGTCGAACGCGATCGTGAGCCTCATGCCTGGGCGGAGCAGCGACCGCAGGGGAGCGGCGTCGCCGAGAGGGCTTTCGAGAGCGTGGCGGATGGCCGCGTCCGGGTCCTTCAGAGCCGGGAGCGGTTCTGGCGCGTAGATGACGCGGCTGCCCGACGGGAGCCGCTCGAGCCGGAACCCCTCGCCGTGCCAGAACAGCGTCGGCGGCGTCGATCGATCGACCTCGAGGACGAATCCGGGTCGCGGGCTCACGTCTCGTCCGTCTCCTTGTCTCGGTCGCTGTGTCTGTCTCTGTCGCGCGGCTGACGCCGCATGTCGAACACGATCTTGACCGAACCGCGCCTTCCCGCCGCGGCAGCGTGTGCGATCGCCTCCTCGTAGCGCTCGAGTGGATACCTACCCGACACGAGTTGTTCGAGGTGCGCGTCCTCGACGAGATCCTGCGCGACCTCGAAGGTCGAGCGGCGCCCTGCTGGCGTGTCCTCGCTGCCGTAGGCGTAGGCACCGCGCAGGGTGACCTCGCGGTGCCAGAGAGGTGCGAGGTCCACCTTCACGGGACCGGGCATGCCCACCATGACGATCTCGCCGCCGGGACGGGTGATGGCGAGACTCGTCTCGAGCGAGTCGGCGCTGCCGACACAGTCGAACACGACGTCGACCCCGCCGGTGAGGCGGTCGATCGCCCCGCCGTCCCGTCCGAGCCCGAGCGACCCAGTCAGTCGGCGCGCCGCGCGCACGACCTCGTCCGGCTCGACGACGTGGTCGGCTCCGAGCGCTCTCGCGAGCCGGCGCTGCTCGGGGTGCTTCGCGACAACGACGAGAACGCCGGGGAGGACGAGGCTGCGGAGAGCCGCAGTCGTGCAGAGCCCGAGGGTCCCGGCACCGAGGACGACCACCCGGCGACCACTCGCCGTGTGCACCGACGAGTACGCGGCGTGAACGGCGCATGCCGTCGGCTCGATCATCACGGCTGCCTCGTCGCTGACGTGATCAGGCATGAGATGGAGCTGGCTCTCGTGCGCGACCAGCTGCGCCGACCATCCGCCGCCGGTGTCGGCGCAGTACCCGGTCTGGAGCCCCGGCTCGAGGTCGCCGAACGCGATGTGTTCGCAACGACCCTTGTCTCCGTTGCTGCATGCCGGGCACGGTGGGTCGATGCCTCGCGCCTCGCAGCCGAGAACCGGCTCGACGACGACGCGCCTGCCGTCGAGCGCGCCGCCGATCACGTCGCCGACGACCTCGTGCCCGGGTACGAAGGGGAACGACACGATGTGCTCGAAGTAACGGGAACTCCTGCCGTCGAGCGTCGCGAGGTCGGAGCCGCAGATGCCCGCGAGCCGTGGGGCGACACGGACGTAGCCGGATCCGGGAAGCTGAAAGGGGTCGATCTCGAGCAGCTCGAGCGGTCCGACGCCGACTCCGAGGCCTGAGCCGACGAGCGTGGAAGCGAGGCGCGAAGCGGCGAAGCGAGCCAGCTGCCGCTCGAACACGAGCGCTTTCACCTGACAGAGCTCCCTGTGCTGATGCGGCCGTGGTTGTTGCTCCGGATGCCCGGCTTCAGCGCCGAGACGGCGAGCGGGCGCAGCGGAGCGCCTCTCGTCTTCCGCCAGTGCTCGATCGGCCAGCCGCGTCGCCTTGCGATGGCTGCCAGCTTGGCCTCTGGGTTGACGGCGACCGGCAGGCCGGCCGCCTCGAGCATCGGGAGGTCGCTCGTCGAGTCGGCGTAGGCGACGATCTCGGCCTTCGTGAGCCCGTAGTTGGAGGCGTACTGCTCCATGAGGATCGCTCGCGCCTCGCCCGTCGGCGGAGCAGCGATCATCTCGCCCGTGAACAGGCCATAGTCCTCCCCGAGGCTCGCGGCGACCATGTCGTCGAAGAGCGGACGGAGCGGTTCGACGATGAAGTCGAGTGCGCCGGTGATGAGCACTGTGTGGTGGCCGAGGAGGCGGTGTCGGCGGACGCGTGCGAGCGCGTCGGGGAAGGCGCGAAGGGCGAGCAGGTCGCTCCACAGTTCCTCCCCGTCCCGCCTGAGCCGATCGGCGGGCGCGCCTTCGTACCTGCGATAGAAGGAGCGTAGGAAGTCGCCGCGGTCGCGGCGGTCGAGCGACAGCAGTTGCGGTGCCTCCGCCAGCAGCTCGGCAACGACTCTCGCTCGCTCGGACTGGTCGACGTGGCGCGTTGCCAGCCAGGCGTAGCTCTCGACGACGTTCGAGGCGATCAAGGTGTTCTCGAGGTCGAAGACTGCGAGCCGCGGCTCGGGGGCGAGGATGGTCCTCGTCGCTCTCTCCTCCCGGCTGGCGAGGGTCCGTTTCCCGGGTGAGGTCCTCACGCGGGCGTGCTCCACGATCGAGGGCAGGTGCACGTCCTGCACATAGTGCTTCCAGTCGAGGGTCGCCGGATCGAAGCAGAACTCTGCTCTGTCAGCAGGGTCGAGGGCGTCGGAGAGCGCGAGCGTGCGGTCTATGCGGAACCGAGCTTCGGTCTCCGCGTAGGCGCCGTACAGCTCGACGTACTCGAGCGCACGTTCGGCCTGCGATCGGCGTTCCTCGACCCGCGACACGAGCTCAGCCCGCTCGCCTCGGACAGGAAGCTGGTTCGCGAGCTTCTCCGCCGTCGTGAGGAGCTTCACCGCCCGCCGCAGCTGACCCTGCACCTTGCCCCGTCCGGGGAACTGCCACTTCGGGACGACGATGGGCTGGCCGCGATGGTCGTAGAGGGGATGCTCGGTGAACCACTCCCGGGTGAGCTCGACGAGCATGCCGTAGCGCAGTGGGTTCCGTGCCCCCGATGCGATCTGGTAGACGGACGGAGTGTCGTCCGTGTCCGGGCCGGCTGCGCAGACGGCGATGATCGTGGCGACGACGAAATCGACGGGCACGACGTCGACCGTGCCTTCCGGCACCCCGGGGAACTGGCTGAGGAGCCCTCTGGCGTAGGAGATGAAGACGGGTTCGGCCATCCGGAAGCCGCGGATCCATCCGGGCCTCGGTTGCGCGAGCGACGACTCGACGATGGACGGGCGCACAAAGGTGAGCGGGATGTCACCGCGCGTCTCGAGCAGCGCTCGCTCGCCGAGCGACTTCGTGAAGGCGTAGGCGTCGGGCCAGCCGAGCGCGCGAGCTCGGCTGCGACCGAGCTCGACGAGGCGGGCGGAGACCCAGTCCACGCGGAACCGCTCCGTGCGGTCCGCGAGGAGTGACGTGCCTGCGGCGCCAAGCTCGGCTCGGGCTCGCCGATGGAACTCGCGGAGGCGGTCCGGATGCCGGCTCTCGGCGTCGGTGTCGGACCTCGCCCGTCTTGCCGCCTCCACCTCCGCCCGCCAGTCAGGCATGGAGAGCCAGCGGCTCTCGGTGATGAGGTCCTCGGTCGCATCGCCCTTGTGGCCGCTGTTGACGTAGGCCGTCGAAACGGCGACGAGGTGGGGGAGTGGTGTGCCCGGCGCGTGCTCGTCGTGGACGTGCCGGATGGCCTCAGCCACCCTGGTCGGGCCGAGGAGGTTGACTTCGACAGCCCCATCGAGCGGCGCGTCGAAGCTCACGGTCGCGGCCGAGTGCACCACGATGTCGCAGCTGGCGAGCGTCGCTCGATCCGTGTCGTCGAGGCCGAGGTCGTCCCTTGTCACATCACCTGCGATCGAGGTGAGCCTCGTCGTGATCTCGTCGTCGAAGCGCTCACCGAGCTCGCGTCGGAGGCGGTCGAAGCAGTCGTTGCGGACGATCTCACGTCTCGTGCGGTCGGCTGCGCTCAGTCGTTGACCCGGTCGCACGAGGACGACCACTTCGCAGCCGGGTACGCAGCGGAGCAGCCGCTCCACGAGCGCTGTCCCCAAGAAACCGGTCGCGCCTGTCACGGCGATCCGCTTGCCCGCCAGCGCGTCGGCGATCACGGGCATGTGTTTACCACCGCTTCCGCGCAATTCGGCGAGCTCGGTGCTGCCGATGTGTGCCGCATCTGGCGATTCCGTCAGCGACGGAGCCAGCTCGTGAGGCGCGACTCGTTCTCCCGCTCCTGTTTCGCAGCCACTTTGGGAGCGCTCGCTCGGCGCGGCGCGGGGGGCGTGTAGCGCTTGGAGGCAGGGGGCGGCTTCCTCACCGCTGCGGCTGTGCGAGCGGCGCCGGCGGCGAGCGCGCGGCGGTCCGACTCGATCTTCGCGCTTGCGTCGCCGCGGCCGGTGCCAGCCGCGGCCCGGGTGCCACGCGGGGTTGCTGTGCTGCGGGAGCGGCCTGGCGCGGCGCCTGCGGCAGTTCGTTGCTTGCGTGCCCGGAAGATGAGCCAGATGCCGGCGCCGAGGTACACGATGCCGAGCAGCCCGCCGCCGTAGGTGAACAGGCCGAGACCGGCGAGCAGCACGGTGAAGCCGACGAGCGAGCGGCGCTTGAGCCAGACGCCGATGAGGATTGCGACGCCGAGCAGCAGGTTCACGCCGAGCACGTATGGCGCGATGTGGTGGTAGTTGAGCGTGTCGAGCTGCGCCTGGTGTGCCGACACCTTCGGGCTCTTCGACGGCTTCACCACGAGGTGGCGCATCTGGAAGAACAGGACCACCCCGAGCACGAGCTGGAAGACACCGAGGAAGCCGGCGATCATCCTCTCCCGGCGGTCGACATAGTTGACGCTCCGGGCTTCGGCTTCGGTTCCGGTGGCGGGTTGTGCCCGCTGGCGAGGTTGGCGACCCGTCGAACGCGAGAGGCGGAGGGCGTCGAGGAAGCTCGGTGGCTTGTAGGGCTCGACGTCTTCCTCGTCGTCGGCCTCTTCGTAGCCCTCGTCAGTCTCGTCGCCGGCGAGCTCATCCGCCGGGGGCGCGCCGCTAGTGGCGG
>JAKCCH010000039.1 GCA_021838945.1 Actinomycetes bacterium | reverse complement strand
CGTCTCCGGCCGCGTTGGCCGGAGCCACCGGGCGCTCGGCGAGACCGAGCGCCACGCGCCGCCCCTCGAGCACCGCCTCGTGGATGGTGCGTGGGGCAACCGCGTCACCTGCGACGAGGACCGGGTGCGGGCGACCGGCCTCCGACATGAGCGAGCGGTGCAGCGTGTCGTCGGGGAGGCGGTGCCCGGCGTCGACGAGCAGCGCATGCGGGATCAGCCGCCGCTCCCCGGAGAAACGGTCCTCGACCATCACCCCCCCGTCCACCCCCCGGACGACGGAGTGCTTCAGGATCTCCACGCCGGCCCGTGCGAGGCGCACGTTCGCAGGGGCGAGATCTCCACTTCGTGAGAGCTGCTCGCCCGCCACGAAGTCCGGCGTAACGAAGGTCACCTGTCCCCCGAAGGACGACAGCAGCTCGGCTGCTCCTATTCCGATCGGGCCGCCGACGGGGTCCCAGACCACGCTCGAGGCAGGCCCTCGGTCGCCCGGAAGGCGGTGGGTGGCGAGCACGTCGGCAGCCGCGAGGACGGTGCCGGGGGCGACGACGTCGTAGGTGCGCCTGCCCGGACGCGAACCCGTGCACAGCACGATCGGACCGTCGTGCGAGTCGCACCTCTCGAGGGTCGCCGCCTCCCCCGTCACGACTTCGACACCGAGCCTCCGGCACTCGGCCTCGAGCCACTCTGTGAGGCGCGCCAAGCGGCTCCGGCCGGGGGCGCCGGCGGCGCTCGTCACCATCCCGCCGAGAACGGCGCGCCGTTCGAGGAGCGTCACCCTCAGACCGGAGAGCGCCGAGACCCGAGCGCACTCGAGGCCGGCCGGCCCACCGCCGACGACGAGCACGTGGCTGCGGGCTCGGTCCGGCGATCTCGAAGAAGCGGTGTCGGTCACCGCGCCTGGGTCGGGGTCCTCCCACTCGTGGCCGCTGCGGGGCTCGCCCACGCAGCTCACGATCGGGTTGCGGGAGTCGCGCACCTGGCACATCTGGTTGCAGAGGATGCAAGGCCGCACCGAGTCGTCGAGGCGCGCGACGAGCTTTCGCGCGAGTGCCGGGTCGGTGATCTGTGCCCGCGTCATCTCGACGGCGTCAGCCTCGCCTGCGGCGAGGATGTCACGGGCCATGCCCGGATCGACGATCGAGCCCTGGGCGACGACCACGACCTCCTCGGGAAGGGCGCGCCGCACCTCGGCCGTCACAGCCCGGTTGAAGCCTGGTTCGACCTGGCCGTCGGGCCGGGTGGCGGCGGGCCCGTAGGCGGAGCCGCGCACGACGGTGAGGTAGTCCATGCGAGGCGGCGGCGGTGCCTCGCCCGCCCGGACGGTCGTGGCAGGTCTGGCCAACCCGAGCGCGAGCTCCACCGCCGTCTCGGCGGTGATGCCAGCCCAGGGGGCGAGCTCGTCGCAGGAGAGACGGAGGCCGAGCACCGCTCCTGGCACGGATGCGCGCACTGCCGTGAGCACCTCGGCGATCAGCCTTCCCCGGTCGTTCCCGTACTCGTCGTCGCGCTGGTTCGTGAGACCCGAGGCGAACTGGCGGAGGAGGCTCCACTGGCCCGCGTCGATCTCGACACCGTCGCAGCCCGACTCGACAGCCTGTCGGGCGGAGGAGGCGAAGCCCGCCACGAGCTCGTCGATGTCCGCCTGCTCCATGGCCTTTGGGACCTCGCGCGTGGTGACGTCCGGCGTGCGCGAGGGACCCCAGAGAACCTGCTGGTGATACGCGCTCGAGCCCTGCCCGCCGGCGTGCCCGAGCGAGGCGATCACGAGCGCCCCCTCAAGGTGGCAGGCCGCGCTGATCTCGGACCAGCCGTCGGCCGAGCTCGACGCGAGCGGTGCCCGCTCGTAGGGCCAGTCGGTGGGATGGACCGACGCGGTCTCGGTCACAACGACCCCGGCACCGCCGGCGGCTCGTGCGCGGTAGTAGGCGACGTGTCGGTCCGAGAACGAACGGCGCCGGCCGAGGTTCGTCTCGTGAGGGCCGAAGACGATCCGGTTCGGGGCCGTGACCGCTCCGATGCAAAACGGCTCGGCGAGCTCGCTCACCGCCGTGTGGGACCGAGTGCCAGCCCGACCGTCGTGGGCTTGGAGTGTCCCGTGCCGGGCTGGGGCACCGAGGCGCTGTCGACGAGCCGCATCGCCGTCTCTCCGCGCCCGAGCACACACTCGGGGTCCGGGGCGTCGAGCGCCAGGCCCGTGAAGAACTTCGCAGCCATGCACCCGCCGTGACAGGTGCCGTAGGCGCCGCAGGCGCTACAGGCGCCGCCGTCGCTCGGCTCGCGCAACCGGCGGAAGAGCGTCGACGAGCGCCAGACGGCAGCAAAGCCGCCATCGTCCCGGATCGAGCCGGCCCTGAACTCCGGGTGCATGACGAAGGGGCAGGCGTACACGTCTCCGACCGGGTCGACGAGGCAGACGACCCTGCCGGCCCCGCAAATGTTGAGCCCGGCAAGCGGCTCGTCCCCGAGCGGCGACAGATGGAAGAACGAGTCCCCCGTGAGCACCTCGGGATGCTCGACGAGGAACCGGTGCACACGAGTGAGCTGAAGGGCGCTCGGCCTGAGCTCGTGCCACGACGAGGCCCCCCTCCCCGACGGCCGGAGCCGCGTGACCCGCAGCTGTGCCCCGAAGGAGGAGGCGAGATCGAGCAGCGCGTCGAGCTCGCCGGCGTTGTGGCGCGTCACGACGACGCTCACCTTGAAGGGGCCGAACCCGGCGTCTGCGAGCGCCTCCATCGCCGCCACCGCAGCTGCGTGGCTCCCACTGCCGCGGACGACGTCGTTCGACGCGGCGGTGGCGCCGTCCAGGCTCACCTGGATGTCGAGGTAGTCCATGGCGGCGAACCGCCGCGCCCTCTCGGGGGTCATCGTCGTCCCGTTCGTCGAGAACTTCACGCCGACGCGCCGCGAGATGGCGTGCTCGACCAGGTCCGTGAAGTCAGGCCGGAGGGTCGGCTCGCCACCACCGACGTTCACGTAGAAGACACGCATCGCCGCGAGCTCGTCGACGAAGGCCATCGCCTCGGCCGTGCCGAGCTCCCGCGGATCCCGCCGGCCCGAGCTCGACAGGCAGTGCGTGCAGGCGAGGTTGCAACCGTAGGTGACTTCCCACGTCAGGCAGATCGGTGCGTCGAGGCCGAGTGCGAGCTCGTCCGACAGGGCATGCGACCGCCGCGCGAGGGGGAGCGGAGGGGCTTCAGCGGGCACGGATGACCTCGCTCTCGAGCAGCGAGCCGAGCGCTGCCGCGAAGGAGCGTCGCCGTCCGGCGGCGATGTGGCACGCATCGAGCGCGGCAGCCGCCGATCGATGCCTTCCGAGCGCCTCGACGACGGCGACCAGGTCGGGTGATCGGAGGAAGTTCAGCCGCCGGTTCCCGTAGTGGTACGCGAGTGCGCCGAACGGCTCCGGGCGGAGCGCCACGTCGGGATGGAGCTCGTAGGCCCGCTCGATCTCGAGCTGGCCATGCCGTGCCGGCTCCGTCTCGCCCGGGACGCCGGACAGCTCAGTACACCCCGCACATGCCGTCGATCGAGATCTCCTCGACGAGCAGCTCGTCCTCGATCAGGGATGCGTCGGCGTCCGGCGCGTCGACTCCCGGTTGCCTCGGGTCCACAGCCGGCCCGGGCGGCGCGACGACGAGCTCGCGGACGGCCTGTGGCATGGATGGACCTCCCGTGATCGGCGTGCGGGAACGCCCCGCCGCAACGGGCGAAGTATACGGTCAGGCCGCCGGAACGGTCGTGCCCGCGAAGTACGCCGTCGCCGTGATCGTGATCTGGAAAGGAACCGAGTCCTTCGTGAGAACGTCGTACCTCTGGTTGGCGCTGCTCGTCGGACTGGGCTGGATCGACTGGATCGTGATCAGGCGAGGCATCGTGTACAGGTCAGTGAGGAACTTGACGATGTTGGAGTGACCGCCGCTCACGCTCATGGCGATCGGGATCGTGCTGAGCGTGGCGGGAGGCGTAGCCGGACTCGTCGTGTTCGCGGTGATCTGGGTGATGTCGACCTTGTCGGAGTTCGACAGCTTGCCGAGCATGTAGACGAGCTGACCCTGTTCCGGCTGTACGGGCACCTCGTTCCCGAAGAAGGTGAGGAAGCTCCCGTAGCGGGAGACGAAGTTCGACTCGATCTCGATCTGCAGGAGCTGCGCGTGGAGGGTGGCGATCTCCGACGCCTGTTGCTGCTTGGTCTGGTTGATCGACGACAGCTTGTTGCCCTGCGGCGTCCACCACGCGAAGTAGAACGCGATGGCGAGCACGATGAAGGCCGCGACCGAGCCGAGCACCCGTGGCCGCTTCACGATGTCGAGGTTGAGGGTGTTGTGCTTGCTCACTTCGGTGACACCTCGAACTTGTTGATGCGGTTGGAAAGGATCGTTCCGAGCACGTCGAGCGTGGCCGACCACGTGACGGTCCCGCTCGCATGGGTCAGCCCGGAGTAGGTCACTGTCCGGAACTGCGGGGACGCCTCGAAGGTGTTGAACCAGGTCCGGAAGTAGGGGAACCCTTGTGTCGTGACCATGTTGATGTTCAGCGTCGCGATCACCACCGTCTCACGCTGTGCCTGGGTCTGTTGAGTGATCGGCACCGCCGCAGCTGGCTTTCCGCCCGACGGCGTCGTCGGTGCGACGACCTGAGGAGCGACGGCGCCGTTGATGGACGTGATGACGCCGCCCTTCGGAATCACCTTTGCCAGGTCCGACAGCACGGCCGGCCAGTTCACTTCCTGCGAGACGATCGGCACGACCGAGGCCTCGTCAGACTTGATGTTGGCGTACTCCTTGGCAGCCTTGTTCTTCCGCGCGATCGTCTGCCGGAGGTTCGTGATCTGCTGTCGCTGCTGGGCCACGCCGTTCTGCGCGTTGTGCACCTGGATGTACCGATCCACGCCGAGGCCCACCAACCCGAGGACGAGCAGTGCCGCGATCGCCATCACGCCGCGCTCGATCCGGTGCTGCCTCCTCGCGTACATGATCTCGGGTGGCATGAGGTCGAGGGCCTTGACGCCGGCGGGGTCCGGCAGGGCGAGCCCGAGGACGGTCGAGACGAGTGGGTCACGCCGCGAGACGTCCTCAGGACTGAGCTGCAGCGAGCTCGCGTCCACGCGAGCGAGTGCGCTACTGGCGACGACCTCCGCCCGCGTCTGCTGCTGGAGGCGTTCGGCGAACCCGGCAAGACGTGAGCCGCCCCCGGTCAGCTTGACGCGCCGGACGTCGCTGCGGCCCGGGAGCGTCGAGTAGTAGTCGACCGAGCTCCGGATCTCCGCTATGAGGGAGGCGGCGGCTTCGTGGGCCGCTGCGGCCGCAGCGCGGATGTGGGGGCCGGTCTGCTCGAGGTTGCGTTTCGTGCTCTCGGCGTCGTCGATCGGGAGGTCGAGCGCTCCCGCGATCGCAGCGGTGATCGTGTCACCGCCCTCGGCGATCGTCCGGACGAAGTGTGGGACGCCGTCCTCGTGCACGACGATGGTCGTGAGACCGCTCCCGATAGAGACGATCGCCTCCGGACCCCCCGACGGGATGGCCGGGTCGTAGAGCGCCCGCACGAGGGCCGTCGAGCTCAGGTCGATGGACAGCGGCACCAGGCCTGCATCCTGGACAGCCTGGACCAGCGGCTCCACGAGGTCACGGTGGGCTGCCGCGAGCAGGACGCGCCGCATGGGCGCGCCGTCGGGGGCCGAGACGTCCTGAAGGGGGCGGGCGGAGAGCAGGGTCTTCTCGACCGGGAAGGGGATGACGTCGAGGGCCTGGAGCTTCACCGCGGCATCGAGCTCGCTGTCCGGCACCCGGGGCATGTCGAGCTCTCTCGTGATAGCCCGCAGGCCGGCGATGCCGAGGTGGACTTCCTTGATCTGGAAGCCGCCCTCCTTCATGCAGCGCTCGATAGCCGTGGCAACGGCCGTGCCGTCGACGACGGCGCCGTCTACGACCGAACGGGCAGGAAGGCGGACCTGGCCCAGGTTGAGCAGCTTGGCACGGCCTCCCGCCATCGAGATCTCCGCGATGCGAACCGCGCTGTTGCTGACTTCCAGGCCCACCCGCCTGGAGGACTTCCCGGCCATCATGCTCTCCTGTCCTGGACTGCGGCACAGCTCATGCCGACGAGCCCTTGTTCTGGATGATGCTGTAGATGTTGAACATCGGCAGGTACATCGACACCACGATGAAGCCGATGACCGCCCCCATCGAGACGATGAGAAGCGGCTCGAGGACAGACGTCAGGCTGTCGACCGTGCGGTTGACCTCGTTGTCGTAGAACGTCGCGACCTTGTCGAGCATGGCGTCGAGCGCCCCGGACTCCTCGCCGGTCTCGATCATCTGCGTCACCATGACGGGCATGGCCGGGCTGAGGGCGAGCGATGCCGAGAGGGCTGCGCCCTCACGGACGCCGTTCTGCGCGTTATGCACGGCGTCGGCGATGACCTGGTTGCCGCTGTTGTCGGCCACGATGTCGAGGGACTCGATGATCGGCACACCGGCCGCCAGGAGTGAGGACAACGTGGAGGTGAAACGGGCGAGGGCGACCTTGTGAGCGAGCGGCCCGAAGATTGGAGGCTTCAGCTTGAAGGCGTCCCACTTCCGTCTCCCGCTCGGCGTGGCAATCCAACGGCGGAATGCAACGATGATGGCGACGATGCTCCCGATGACTGCCAGCAACCAGATGCTGGCGATCACGTTGGAGATGTCGATGACGACGCGGGTGGGGACAGGAAGGGGGGCGCCCAACTGCGCGAACAGGTGCTTGAAGACCGGCACGACGAAGATCATGAGCGCCGTCACGATGACGACGACGAGGCAGCTCACCATGGCCGGGTAGGCCATCGCCGAACGGACCTTCGAGCGGAGCTCCACCTGCTTCTCGAGCGTCGTCGCGAGCTTGAGGAGCACGGTGTCGAGCTGGCCACCGACCTCGCCGGCGCGGACCATCGCGACGTAGAGCGGCGGGAAGATCTTCGGCAGCTTCTCGATCGCGCCCGACAGTGACGAGCCCTCCTCGACATCCTGTCGGATCTGGAGGAGCGCCTCGCGAAGTGGCTTCGAGTCGATCTGGTCGGCGAGCACGCCGAGCGCGCGCACGAGGGTGAGCCCTGCCGACACCATCGTCGCGAGCTGCCGGCTCATCAGTGCGATGTCCTTCAGCTTCACCCGGTCGGTGATGCCAGGGATGTGGATCTCGGTCCGCAGGTTGACCCTCGCAGCCTGCTTGATCTCGACGGGCGCAAACCCCATCTCGCGCAGCTTCGACGACACGAGGGCGAGCGAGTCTCCCTCGAGCGAGCCGCTGATGAGATGCCCGTCGCGATCGCGCACCTTGTAGTCGAACGTGGTCGTCGGCATCGATCGTTCAGCCCTTCAGGTGGTCTCTGAGCTCGGACGGATCATGGCAGCGATCGAAAGCGACGGCCTCGGTGATCCGGCCGCTCTTCACCGCCCTGGCGAGACCCTGGTCCATCGTCTGCATCCCTGCCGCCCCACCCGTCTGCATGAGGGAGTAGATCTGGTGAGTCTTCGCCGACCGGATGAGGTTCCGGATCGCGGGCGTGCAGACCATGACCTCGGCAACCGGGACCCGGCCGAGCCCGGTCGCGCTGATGATCAGCTGCTGGGTGACGACCGCTTCGAGGGAGCTGGCGAGCTGGATGCGGACCTGGTCCTGCTGGGCGGTCGGGAACACGTCGATCACGCGGTCGACCGTCTGCGGCGCGTCCTGGGTGTGGAGCGTGGCGAAGACAAGGTGACCGGTCTCGGCCGCTGTGAGCGCGGTCGCGATGGTGTCGATGTCGCGCATCTCGCCGACGAGGATGACATCGGGGTCCTGGCGAAGGACGTGACGAAGGCCCTCGGAGAACGAGACCGTGTCCGCTCCGACCTCCCGCTGGTTGACGATCGCCCGCTGGTGGCTGTGGAGGAACTCGATCGGGTCCTCGATCGTCATGATGTGGAGCGGCTTGGTCCGGTTGATGATGCTGACCAGCGAGGCAAGGGTGGTGGACTTGCCGGAGCCCGTCGGTCCCGTCACGAGGACGAGCCCACGCCGGAGCTCTGCGAAGCTCGCCACGATGTCGGGCAACCCGAGCGACTCGAATGCCGGGATCTCGTGCGGGATGGCCCGCAGCACGGCGCCGATGGATCCGCGCTGCTGGAAGACGTTCACACGGAAGCGACCGACACCGATGATGTTGTGCGAGGTGTCGAGCTCCTTGTCGGCCTCGAACCTCTCTCGCAGGACCTGGGTCAGGACCCGGTAGATCATCTCGCGGATCTGCTCGTTGTCGAGCCTCGGCACACCTTCGATCGGGCGAAGCGAACCATCGATGCGGATCGTCGGCGGCAGCTGGTTGGTGAGGTGGAGGTCGGAGGCGCCACTCTCAACGGCGTATGTGAGCAGCTCGTCCAGGTCCACACCACCGGTCGCGCCGGACGCATGGAAGGGCGAGAACTCGACGAGCCCGCTCGCGATCTCCTCGAAGGAGGGTATGACATGCCCACCCGCGCCCTCGTCGGTGACCGATCGACCGTGCTGCGACGTGGTCCCGAGCACGTCGGCGGGCCCGCCGCGTAAGCCGGCTTCCGGCGGTGGCGGTGGAGCCGAGAGGCTCGTCCCACTCGGGTCGTAGCTTGCAGGCCCGCTCGCGGACCTCGGGACGTCGTTGCCGAGACTCGATTGGACAGACGCCGTTGCGAGCAGTGCTTCCGCAGCCACCGCCCCTGGTACCGGCGCCCCGGGTGACTCGGACCGAGCGTCGCCCGAGGCTTGCGCGCCGGCAGCCGACAGCCGCGGATAGACGGCCTCCATGATCCGCTCGATGCCGATGGCGTCGGCGAGCACGCAGCCGGCAACTTCGCGCTCGAGGAACTCCGAGAGCTGCCTCAGCTCGTCGGCCGGCAGTGGCTCGCAGGCGGCCAGGGTCAGGCGGTCGTGATCGAGGCGGTAGCCGATCGCTCCGATCTCGCGGGCGAGCATCTGGGGGACGAGCTTGAAGGCCTCGCCCATCGGGCGCTCCTCGAAGATGTCGACCGTCTGGAGACCCGACAGCTTCGCCAGCTCACCGAGCGCGACCCGCCCGTCGAGCGTCCTCTGCTGAGCGAGTACCGCGGCCACAGGTCGCCCGCTGCGGCCGGCCTCCTCGAGCGCATCCTCGCCGGCCTCGACGGAGATCAGCTCCTGCTCGACCAAAGCCGCCACCAGCCGCTTCGACCAGTCAGACGGCGCACGTGTTCCACCGATGCTCATGCCACAACCCTCAGCACTTCTTCCAGGCTCGTGAGTCCGAGCGCTGCCTTACGGAGACCGTCGTGGCGGAGTGGGATCATGCCCTGCTCCTTGCCGAGGCGGTTGAGCTCCTCCATCGAGGAGCCCTGGATGATCGCCCGCTCGATCTCCTCGTCGATGAGGACGAGCTCGTGGATCGCGATCCGGCCGCGATAGCCGGTACGGCTGCACGCCTGGCAGCCGACAGCGCGACGGAAGCTGAGCTTCGAGTTCGGCGGAGCGTCCTCGTCGCTCCAGCCGAAGGAAGCCAGCTCCTCCGCCGTCGGCTCATGTGGCTCGTTGCAGTTGTCGCAGAGCTGGCGCGCAAGCCGCTGGGCGAGGACGCAGTCGAGGGCGGAGCCGACGAGGAACGGCTCGACCCCCATCTCCACGAGCCGCATCGGGGTGCCGGCTGCGTCGTTCGTGTGAAGGCTCGAGAGGACGAGGTGGCCCGTGAGGGCGGCCTCGATCCCGATGACGGCCGTCTCCCGGTCTCGCATCTCGCCGACGAGGATGATGTCGGGGTCCGAGCGCAAGATCGACCGCAGCGTGTTCGCGAAGGTGAGTCCCGCCTTCGGGTTCACCTGCACCTGGTTCACGCCGGGGAGTTGGTACTCGACCGGGTCCTCGACCGTGATGAGGTGGCGCTCGGGCGAGTTCAACGCATTGAGCGTCGCGTAGAGCGTGGTCGACTTGCCGCAGCCGGTCGGCCCGGTCACGAGGATGGTCCCGTACGGCTTGCGGAAGGCGGTCTCGTATCGCTTCTGGATCGCCGGCAGGAACCCCAGCTCGCCCAAGTCCAGCATTGCGTTCGACTTGTCGAGAATGCGCATGACGACCTTCTCGCCGTGGACCGTCGGCAGCGTGGCGACGCGGAGGTCGATCTGCCGATGGCCGGCGGACAGCGACATGCGGCCGTCCTGAGGGATCCGGTGCTCGGCGATGTCGATGCTCGCCATGACCTTGAGGCGCGTGACGACGCCTCCGTGGATGGCCTTCGGCGACCTCGTGACGTCGTGCAGCACCCCGTCGATCCGGAACCGGATCCGGAGGTCGTCTGCGGTCGGCTCGATGTGGACGTCGCTCGCCCGCTCCTGTAGCGCCTGGCGCAGGATCAGGTTGACGTACTTCACGATCGGCGCGTCCTCGACGACGGCATGAAGGTCGGTCAGCTCGGTGAGCGCCTGCTCCGCCCCGCCAGCGTGCTGCTGGCTCACCGCAGAGCGAGCCGCTGCCTCGGCCTCCTCGTCTCTTCGGTACATCCGCGAGATGTAGTCAGCGACCTGGCGGGGGCTCGAGACGACGGCGTGGAAGTCACGCCCGAGAAGCGTGCGCAGGTCGTCCAGCGCGAACACGTCCGATGGGTTGGCGAGCGCCACGATCGGGATCCCGTTGCGGTATCCGATCACGAGCACCTGGTGCCGCCGAGCCATGGCCTCGGGCAGGAGGTTGACCGCTGTCGCGTCGAGCATCCACTCGTTGAGGTCGACGAACTCCATGCCGACCTCTGCCGCCATCGCCCGGATGAGGTCCTCGTCCGAGACGAGCGCGAGGTCGGACAGGATCTCCCCGAGCGGGCGCCCCGTGGCCGCCTGCTCACGCAGAGCCGCTGCCATCTCTTCACGCGTGACCTGCCCCGACTGCACGAGCACGTCGGCGAGCGCTGGTGCCGGGGACTGACCCGGTTCGGCATCGCTCGCAGCTTCGACGTCGGGAAGGGCCGCGTTGAGCGTTGCCTCGAACTCGGCGGCCGAGATGAGGTCAGCCTCTGTCTCGGGTTCGCTCCGAGGCGCAGCCCCGGGTTCTGTGGCCATACCCTCTGCTTTGTCTGCCGCATCCGCCGCTTCCGGCTCCACAGGAGCGACCGCGTCGGAGGGCGCCGGAGTCTCACCAGGCGGCGCAGGTGGCGGCGGGGCCGCCGCAGGTGCCGCTTCCGGAGGAGCGGCGGGAGTGACGGCGCGGTCACTCACCGGACCACCTCCGTGCGAGTACATGCGCTCGATGTAGGCGTCGATCTGTGAGGCACAGGCGACGACGGCGTGGATGTCGCGCCCGATGACCGTGCGGATGTCGTCCATGGCGAGGACGTTGTCCGGTGTCGAGACGGCGACGACCGGCGTGCCGTACTTCCAGCCGACGGCGAGAGCGTGCCGGTGCTTCGCGAGCTGCTCCGGCAAGAGCGACGCGGCCGCTGCGTTCAGCGGGTAGCGGTCGAGGTCGACGTACTCGAGGCCGACCTCGCGAGCGAGCCCTCTGGCCTCGTCGACCTCCGCCTTGGACGGGGCGACACGGCCCCGAGCCTCGGTGGTGCTCATTGCAAGGCCCCCTTCTCCCGGCTGCCGCCAGGGTGGACCGCGTCCCGACTCCACCTGTCGTGAACCCGCATCCGCTTCCCTTCCTTCTCGCCCCCCAGCGAGATTCTGCCACACTCAGCGGTCAGAATCGCGCCCACAGCGTTCGGGCTGTGGCAGATTGTAGGCTACGCCCGGCCGGTCGGCACTACAAGGCTTGCGAGCGCAAGCTGATGTCGCCGGTCTGACACGCCTCCCGAGCGTGTCACTCGCGGGCAACCCTCCGGGTTCTCGCCCATCGACACACACGCCACGACGATCCAGCCGAGGCCAACGCGAATGCAGACAAGCTAAGTGAACGCCCTGGTAGCAGTACCTGCCGGGCTCGTCGGGCTCGTGGTCGGGTCGTTCGTCGGTGTCGTGATCGACCGGGTGCCACACGGGGATTCGGTCGTGCGGCCACCGTCGCACTGCGAGGCCTGTGGGAAGCCCCTCGAGGCGCGCGACAACATCCCGGTCGTGTCCTACTTGCTGCTCCGCGGAAAGTGCCGCGCTTGCGGAGCCGAGATCCCCCTCCACGATGTGCTCGTAGAGATCGCGACCGGTGTCTTGTTCGCGGCGCTGGCACTGCGCTTGCCGACTCTGTGGGCGCTGCCCGGCTACTGCGTCTTCGCGGCCGGACTGGTCGCGCTCTCGGCGATCGACCTCCGCCAGCGTCGCCTACCGACCGTCATCGTCTACTGGACCGCTGCAATCGGCGGTGTGCTGCTCGTGATCGCGAGCGCGCTCACGTCGGACTTCAACCGGTTGCTGGAGGCACTCATCGGCGCTGCTGGGTGTTTTGCCGCCTTCTATGCGGTGTGGTTCGCCGTGCCGAAGGGCATGGGCTTCGGCGACGTGAGGCTGGCGGGGCTCTGCGGTGGATTCCTCGGATGGCTCGGGCTGCGCGTCGTACCCCTCGGCATGGTGATCGCGTTCCTCATCGCCGGGCTGCCGGCACTCACCCTGCTCATCCTCGGCAAGGTCAACCGGAAGAGCCAGTTTCCCTTCGGGCCTTATCTGGCCCTCGGAGCTCTAGCCGCCGTCTTGTTCGGCGAGGCCATCATCCAGTCGCTCGGGGTGTTCTGAGCCGTCCGGCTCAGTGGGCCCCGGAAGGCACGAGCCCGCGCTGCTGGAGGGCGACGCGGAGGTCGTGCGGGTTCGATGCAGCCTGCGTCGCGGCTCGGAGGTCGATCATCCCCTGTTCGAGCATGTTGACGAGAGACTGGTCGAACGTCTGCATCCCGTAGTACTCGCCCTCGCGTATGACCTGGTTGATGTCGGTGCCGCGGACCGGGTCGATGATCGTCTGCTGGATACGGCCGTTGATGATCATCACCTCGAGAGCAGGCAACCGGCCCGAGCCGTCGATGGTCGGCACGAGACGCTGGCAGATCGTGCCCTTGAGCGCCCCGGCAAGGGTGATCCTCGTCTGCTTCTGCTGGTTGGCGGGGAAGAAGTCGATGACACGGTTGATCGTCTCGACGCAGTCGACGGTGTGGAGCGTCGACAGGACGAGGTGCCCTGTCTCGGCGGCGGAGAGCGCCGTCGCGACCGTCTCGGGGTCTCTCATCTCTCCGACGAGGATGACGTCGGGGTCCTCACGCAGCGCCGACCGGAGCGCCTTCAGGAAGCTCTCGGTGTCGAACCCGACTTCGCGCTGGCTGATCGCCGCCACCTCATCCCGGTGGAGCACCTCGATCGGGTCCTCGATCGTGACGATGTGACACTCACGCGTCCGGTTGATGTGGTCGACCATGGCCGCAAGGGTCGTGGTCTTGCCAGAGCCGGTGGGGCCGGTCACGAGCACCAGGCCTCGCTGCTCGTCTGCCAGGCGACGCACCGAGTCCGGCAGGTTGAGGTCCTCGAAGCTGCGAGCCGAGCCGCGCACGCGACGGAAGACCATGCCGACCGAGCCGCGCTGACGATAGGCGTTCACGCGAAAGCGCCCGAGGCCCATGATCGCGTAGGCGAAGTCCGCCTCGTGATGCTCCTCGAAGCTCTCCCAGAGGCGCTCGGGCATGATCTCCCGAGCTGTGGACTCGAGGTCCGCAGGCAGTGGCCCCGTCTCGTCCTGGAGGCGGAAGAGGTCGCCGTTGACCCGGATCCTCGGCGGGGAACCAACCTTGAGGTGCAGGTCCGAGCCGTCCGCATCGGCCAATCGGCGAAGCAGTCTGTCGACATCACCGCGGTTCATACGGTTGCCATCGTCGCACATTCCACGCCAAGTGGCAATTGTTTCTGTTTTGACCACGGAGCGTGTGCACGGTTGTCCTGATCAGGGTATCCTGTGCGTAGAACGAGTTGGTTCAGCGAGCCGGCTGGTTTGATGATGTGAAGCGAGGGGAGCGGAGCCGGATGGGCGCTCTGGGCAGGTTCAACAAGCGCGGCGTAAGCGCGACCCCGGGTACCGACCTGAGCGGCGTCGAGAGGCTCGACCTGATCGACGTCACGCTCTTGAGCGACGCGGGTGGGCGGACGAGGGAGGTTCCGCGTTTGCGGCTCCGTTTCGACGCGAAGGGCGTCGCCGTGCGACGGCCTGACGGGGACGAGGTCGTGCTGATCCCATGGGTCAGCCTTCGTCGTCTCGGCGCACGCCTGCAGACCTCGAAGTCCGGCCAGCAGCATGTCGAACTCGGCATCACGAGCGACCGCAAGCAGCACCGCTTCGTCGTGCCGAACGTGAGCGCGGAAGCCCTGCAGGGGGCGCTCGGCGCCATGTCCACCCGTTATGCCCACAAAGGGCTGGTCGGTGCGAAGAAGGGTTTTCGGCTTCGCTGATCGTGGGGCAACTCCCGCCTCGCTCAGTGGTCTGCCGGCCACGGAGAGTGAGGCGGTGAGCCATCTGTGATCTTTCCTGCCAATTCCCCAATGCGCCGTGGAACACCACGTCAGCGCAGTCGATGGACAGACACCACTGGAATCGTCACGGAATCGGAACGGAATTCTGTTTCAACGCAAAGGAACGACCGTCAAGATGCTGCCATGACGACGCTGCCCCCCGCCTCGGCATCCACCTGGGACCCCCGGCAAGCAGCACCGACAGCGACCACCGCCTCGCCGTTCGGAGCACAGCCGGACGATGGCGACTTCCTCGTGCTCGACTCGTGTCACAGCACGTGGCTCTTCGACGTCGCGGGCAAACGGTTCCGCCGCGTGCTGAAGGGCCTTGATGTCGACCCCGCCCTGGCGGCGACCGACTGGCGTCCTTACGAACGGCTCGAGCTGTCCGAAGGATCGGAGGCCTTCGTTGTCGTGCTGAACACCGCCGGCACCCGCCGCATCCGTTCCTGGCGTCACGTGAACGGCTGCGAACAGTGCGAGAGCGAGCAGACGACCGAGCTCTCGCTGGAGGACCTGCGCCGGCTCTCGCACGCCTAGTCTGACTAGGTGACCACGAGCGAGCCGCAGCAACCTACGAGCGAGCCGCAGCAACCCCCGAGCGAGCCGCAGCACGACCTGACCGGGGCCGAGCGCTCCGATCTCCTGCGTCCCGTCCTCCTCGAGGAAGGCTCTGCGGACCCGGGAGCTCCAGGGGAGGCGGTCGAGGAAGCGAACCCGGTCGACTCGGTCGAACAGCCGGCCAAGGTCATGCGGATCGGCGCCATGACGCGCCAGCTGCTCGAAGAGGTCAGGCAGGCTCCGCTCGACGCCGCCAGTCGCGCCCGGCTGAAGGAGATCTACGAGACGTCCGTCCGCGAGCTCGCGAGCAGCCTCTCGCCGGACCTCGCCGGGGAGCTCGACCGGCTGGCGCTTCCGTTCGACAACGCCACGCCGAGCGAAGCCGAGATCCGCGTCGCGCAGGCGCAGCTCGTCGGCTGGCTCGAAGGGCTGTTCCATGGGATCCAGGCGACGCTCTTCGCCCAGCAGATGGCTGCACGGTCTCAGCTCGAGGACTTCCGCCAACGCGGACTGCCGCCGGGGCAACGGCCCGACTCTCGCGAATCCCGGCCAGGGAACTATCTCTGAGCGCGCTCCGGCGCGATATCGTCGGCTCACGCCAAATCACAACGCTGTCATTCGTCCACAGCCTGTGGAGAAAGGCTGTGGACAGGGGATGGGAAAGGCTGTGCAACCAGGGACGGACGCCGGGTCCACGAGGGCCGACCGCTCGTTCGTCCACCTGCACACGCACACGGAGTACTCCATGCTCGATGGCGCGTCCCGGATCGGCGAGGTCGTCAGCTGCGCGGTGGAGGACGGTCAGCCCGCGCTCGCCATCACCGACCACGGCAACATGTACGGGGTCCTCGACTTCTACAAGGAGTGCGGTGAGCAGGGGATCAGACCGATCATCGGTACGGAGGCCTACATGGCGGCGAACTCCCGCCACGAGAGGCCCGTACGGCGTGGCCGCATCGACGACACCGGTGGCGAGGGCGACCGGGGCGAGAAGCTCTACTACCACCTGACCCTGCTCGCCGAGACGACGGAGGGCTACCGCAACCTCGTCAAGCTCTCGTCTGCGGCCTACCTCGAGGGCTACTACTACAAGCCCCGTGTCGACTGGGAGCTTCTCGAGCGTCATCATGCCGGGCTGGTCGCGACGACCGGCTGCCTCGGCGGCGTCGTTCTGCAGGCGCTTCTCGCGGGTGAGACGGCCGAGGCGAAGATGCTCGCCGCCCGCCTGCAGGACATCTTCGGACCGGACCACCTCTTCGTCGAGCTCCAGGATCACGGCCTCGCCGACCAGCGACGCACCAACCCACAGCTCATCGAGATCGCCCGGTCGATCGGTGCGCCGCTCGTCGCCACGAACGACAGCCACTACTGCAGGCGCGAGGACGCCGTCTCCCACGGCGCGCTGCTCTGCGTGCAGACCGGTGCCAACATCGACGACCCGAAGCGCTTCAAGTTCGAGGGCGAGGAGCACTACCTGAAGAGCGCCGCCGAGATGCGGCACCTGTTCGCCGAAGTCCCGGAGGCCTGTGACAACACGCTCTGGATCGCCGAACGGGCCAACGTCGAGATCGAGCTCGGAAGGTCGGCCCTCCCGCGGTTCCCAGTCCCAGAGGAGTTCCGTCGCGACTCCTACGAGGAGTCCGCCGCTCGGTACCTCCGCCACCTCACCCTCGAAGGAGCGCGGGAGCGCTATGGCGACCCGCTCCCTCCGGAGGTGCAAGAGCGCCTCGACTACGAGCTCGGTGTCATCTCCGACATGGGCTTTCCCGCCTATTTCCTCGTCGTCTGGGATCTCATCCGCTACGCGCGCGAGTCAGGGATCCGCGTCGGGCCGGGACGTGGATCCGCCGCGGGCTGCTGCGTCGCGTACTGCCTGCGCATCGTCGATCTGGACCCGATCCGGTACGACCTGCTGTTCGAACGTTTCTTGAACCCCGGCCGCAAGCAGATGCCGGACATCGACATGGACTTCGACGAGCGGCGACGCGGCGAGATGATCCGCTACGCGACGGAGCGATACGGCGCAGACCGGGTCGCCCAGATCGTCACGTTCTCGACGATCAAAGCACGCGCTGCCGTCCGCGACGCCGCCCGAGTGCTCGGCTACCCCTACGCCCTCGGCGACCGGATCGCGAAGGCCATGCCCCCGCTCGTCATGGGCCGCGACACCCCCCTCAAGGCCTGCCTCGAGAAGACCGAGGGGCACGAGGACGGATACGTGGCGGCCGCCGAGCTTCGACAGATCTACGAGTCGGAGCCGGATGCCCGACGGGTCATAGACGTGGCGAAGGGTCTCGAGAACCTGCGCCGCCAGGACGGGATCCATGCAGCCGCAGTGGTGATCACCGACGAGCCGCTCACCGAGTACCTGCCGATCCAGCGCAAGCCGGAGCCCGGACAGCCTCCCGAGGACGCCCCCATCGTCACCCAGTACGAGATGCACGGGGTCGAGGACCTCGGCCTTCTCAAGATGGACTTCCTCGGGCTCCGCAACCTCTCGGTGATCGAGATGGCGCTCGATCTCATCGAGCAGGGCACCGGGGCGCGCCCGGACATCGACGACGTGCCGCTCGACGACGAGAGGACCTTCGAGATGCTGCGGCGGGCGGAGACCATCGGCGTCTTCCAGCTCGAAGGGAACGCGATGCGTTCCACGCTGCGGGCGCTCGCCCCAACGTCCTTCAACGACGTAGCAGCCCTCGTGGCGCTGTACCGACCGGGGCCGATGGCGGCGAACATGCACCGCGACTACCCCGAGCTGAAGAACGGGCGGAAGGCGCTCCAGTACGTCCACCCGGACATGGCGGACATCCTCGGGGACACCTACGGGCTCATCCTGTACCAGGAGTCGATGATGCGGGTCGCCCAGAAGTTCGCCGGCTACACGCTCGAGGAAGCCGACAACCTTCGCAAGGCCTGCGGCAAGAAGATCCGCTCCGCCATCGCCGCCGAGCGCGAGAAATTCGTGGCCGGCTGCGATGCGCAGGGTTACGGCAGTGCCCTCGGCACGAAGCTGTTCGACATCATCGAGCCGTTCGCCGACTACGCCTTCAACAAGTCGCACTCCTTCGGCTACGGGCTCGTCGCCTACCAGACCGCCTGGCTGAAGGCGAACCATCCCGTCGAGTACCTCGCCGCCCTCCTGTCGTCGGTGAAGGACGACAAGGACAGGACGGCCGTGTACCTCGCCGAGTGCCGTTCGCTCGGCATCGAGGTCCGCTGCCCGGACATCAACACCTCGATGTCCAACTTCACGACCCTGCCGGCAGCCCATGGCACGACGAACGATCCGTCCGGTGCGACATCTGCCGGCGGCGCTCACGGCCGTCCACCCGGCTCCCCCGGCGTCATCGTGTTCGGTCTCTCCGCCGTCCGCAACGTCGGCTCGGCGATCGTCGACCTCGTCGTCGCAGAGCGCGAGGCGAACGGTCCGTTCACGGACTTCTACGACTTCTGTCATCGCGTCGACACAAGCGTCCTCAACAAGCGCGCCGTCGAGTCCCTTTCGAAGGCGGGCGCGTTCGACTCGCTCGGCCATCCCCGCCAGGGGCTCTGCCTCGCCCTCGACGGGATCATCGACCAGGCGCTCGACCGCCGGAGGGACTCCGAGCAAGGCATCCTCCGGCTCTTCGACGACACGCCGAGCACCGACGATCCCGACGGCTTCACGATCCAGATCCCGATACCCGACACCGAGTTCCAGAAGAAGGACCGGCTCGTGTTCGAGAAGGAGATGCTCGGCCTCTACGTCTCGGACCACCCCCTGCTCGGGCTCGAGCACGCGCTGCGGCGCGTGGCGGAGCACCCTGTGCGCGACGTCCTCGAGGCACAGCAGCCCGGTTCGGCCTCCGGCGCCAACAACTCAGAAGGTGCTCTCGCGACGCTCGGTTCGTTCACGACGGCCGGCATCGTCACGGGCCTCGTGCGCCGCTACACGCGACGTGGCGAGCTGATGGCGACCTTCACCCTCGAGGACCTCGAGGCCGCCGTCGAGGTCATGGTCTTCCCGAAGACGATGCAGGAGTACGGCGGCCTCCTCGAGGAGGATGCCGTCGTGGTGGTGAGGGGCCGGATCGACTCCCGTGAGGAGCAGCCGAAGCTCATAGCGATGGAGGTCCGACGGCCCGAGCTCGTGCCGGCGGACGACAGCGCGCCGATCGTCGTGACGCTGCCGCTGCATCGCTTGACCGACTCGATGGTGCGCCAGCTGCGCGACCTCGTGTCCGAGCATCCCGGGCCCTCGCCCGTCCACCTGCGCGTCGGTGACAAGGAGCTGAGGCTCCCCCCCCAGTTCAACGTCGACCCCCGATCAGGGATAATCGGCGCCTTGAAGGAGCTGTTCGGGGGCGGTGCCGTCGCGTCCTGAGCTCCGCCGTGGCAGGGGCGCTCGGCCGCGACGTAGAATAGAGGCGAGCCCGGGTGTGATCGCCGCCGAGCACGCGCATCCTGCCTCGGCTCCGCCTGACGTGCCGGGCGCGCCCCTGAGGCGCTCGTCACCCGAGGCGGCAGATGAGAGTGCAACGTTACGGGAGCACGACACGCATATGTCCAACGGCATCGAGGTCTCCACGAAGGATTGCACGGCGCTCACCGACGCCGAGCTCGCCGAGATGGCCGACCTGTCGACCGCTTCTCGAGCGGCCGCGTTCGAGATCGGATTCCTGTCCAAGCAGCGCGAGGAGTGGGTGCTCGTGACGCACGCCCGCGAGGACGGGAAGCTGCGCGGGTACGCGATGTCGACGCTCGAGCGCATCGGCGGGACGCCGAGCCTGCTCGTCGGCCTGGCTTGCTTCACCCACACGCGGTGTGCGAACGCTGCCATCGACGCCGTCATGCACGACCTGTACCGGCGCGCGGTGCTCGCCTTCCCGGACGAGGACGTCCTCGTCGGCACACGTTTCGCCCACCCGTCGGCCTACCGCGCGTTCGTCGGCCTCGAGGACATCGTTCCTCGTCCCGAGCACAAGGCGAGCGGTGAGGAGCGTGCCTGGGGACGGCGCCTGGCGAAGCGCTTCGGCGCCGACGGCCGCCTCGACGACCGGACCTTCGTCATCGCCGGTGACGACAATTCCGCCGGGCTGCTCGACTTCGAACCGACGAGGGAGCCGAAGGAAGCCACCTCGTTCGCCGTCGGCTTCCCGCAGCTGAGCGCGTCGCGCCGCGACACTCTCGTCGCCTTCGGGTGGGCGATGGCAGAGGCGCTCGCCGCCGGCACGCTTCCGAAGTAAGCCAGTAAGCCTCGCCTCCCGCGCGCCTACCGTCGTCGGCAGCGTTGCCGTCTGCCATCCCGACTGGCGGTAGCGAGCCTGGCTGCCGGGGTATGGATCCGTCTTCGCGCCAGCCTCGACGTCTTCCCACCTGAGGATCCCCGCTTCCGGCAACCTGACCGGCAACACTTGCACCCTGTGAGACTCGGAGTCGTCCTCGGTGCCGGCGGGCTCGTCGGTATCGCACACCATGTCGGTGTCCTCGGCGCGCTCGAGCAGGAGATGGGCCTCACGGAGGACCGGATCGACCTGCTCGTCGGCACCTCGGCCGGAAGCGTCGTGGCGGCATATCTCCGTGCCGGCTACAGCCCGAGTGAGCTGATGTCGCGGATGCACGAGCTCGCGGCGGCCGCTCCGGGACCAGTGGCCACTCGTCCGGTCGATCTCCTCCGCCACGGGATCGGATCTGCCTACGTGATCGCCCGATCGACGGTGCGAATCCCGAGCCTGCTGTCGCTGTCGCCGCTGCCGAGCCTCCGCCGTGCGTTCCCGGCCGGGCTCGTCTCGCTCGGACACGGGATCGGCATCCTCGAACGAGAGCTCTCCCGGAGCTGGCCGGAGCGGACGCTGTGGCTGCCTGCCTATGACCTCGTGTCCCGGCGGCGGGTCGTGCTCGGGGCGAATCGCGCTCCGTACATGCCTCCTCCGCAAGCCGTGCGGGCGAGTTGCGCCATCCCCGGCCTCTACGCGCCCGTGCAAGCCGGCGGCGCCGTCCTCGTCGACGGCGGTGCGTGGTCTCTCACGAACCTCGATCTCGCTGCCGCCGCAGGCGTAGCTCGCGTGATCTGCATCGCGCCGATGTCATACGACCCACGGCGGCCGCCCGACACTCGGAATCGCCTGATCCGTGAGGTCCCGACGAGACTGCTCGTTCGGGACGCCGCTCGACTCCGCCGCCGAGGCGTCGACGTCCTGATGCTCGCGCCAGGCCCGCTCGAGGTCGCGGTCCAGGGAGTCAACCTGATGCGCGGCACGGGCCTTGTGGGCGTGGCGAAGGTGGCGTTCGAGGAGACGGTGCGAGCGTTCCGTCGGTCCTCGAAGGTGCAGGAGTGGCAGGAGGAAGTGGCGGCCTGAGCCCGGCCGCATACCGTCCCGCTCAGATCGCGGGGACCACCCCGAGCACGAGCTTGCGGACCTGTCCTGCGACCGGCTCGCCGAGGCCGACCACGAGCAACACCGGGATGGTCGGCTCCAAGCCCGGGCCGAGCATCTGACTCCTGCGGAGGCGGCGGCCACGATGGCCTGCAGCCAACTGACTCGAGGCGGTGGGGATCTCGCCGGCTCTCAGCCACCGTGTCGCCCCCTCGGCAAGAGGCAGTGCGTGCGCCTGCTGGCCGATCCGGAAATGGGCAGCCATCTGGTCGTCCCCGCCGAAACGTACGCGCCCCCCGCTAGGCGCCAACACCGTGACCGACGGCCGATCGCCGCGTAGCTCGACGAACGGCAGCGAGGGACCGACACCCCCGAGGAGGCCGGTGCCGCCGTAGGGTCCTGCGATCTCTGTGAGGAGCCGGTGCTGAGAGCGCCGGGACGGGCTCGGGATCTGGCTGACCTGAGCCACTCTCACCGCCTCGGGTCGCGACGGATCCCACGCTTCGGCGACCGGGACCAGGTCGAGGGCGACCGCCGAGAGCGGCGCACCGGCGGCGAGCAGCTCCGCGTCCTCGGCCGCACCGATGTGGCTCCGCAAGAGAGCTCCGGTCGAGGTGTCCACTGCCACCCATTGAGGCGCGGGAGCGAGCAACAGGCAGGCGACGCGCCCATCTGTCGCATCGGAGCGCGGCGTTCCCGGCGCGACACGGCGGACCACTTGCGTACGAGCTCGAGCCATCGTTCCAGACCCCCGTCGAGCGACTCTACCCGTCGTGGAGCGGGCGACGATGTCAGCTCGGTGGCGGTCTCACCTGATCAGGACGGCGTCCAGCTCGCGGTGCACCGTCGACGCGTCGTGCGCCGGCAAGCGGCACGCCCCGGCTCGGCAGACATACACGGCGTCGTCATCCCGCCCTTCGAGGAGCGGAAGCTGCAGCTCGCTCTGCCGCCCATCATCGGCCACGAACGCTGTCACCGCGGTCGGCAGGTAACGCCGGCGTACCTCGCCGAGCAGAGCGCGACCGGCCCCGGTCGCGACGACCTCGACCGGACCGTTCACCACGAGCTCGGCTGCCCACAGCAGCTCAGGCACGGCCGTCGGCGCCTGCGCAAGGACGCCGGCCAATGATCCGACGAGGCGCTCTGCCACTTGGACGAGATGGTCGTCGCCGACAAGCGTCCCGAGACGGATCAAGGCCCGGGCAGCCACCGACGCCGCGCTCGGGGTGACACCGTCCGTCGACTCGACGGGCCGGACGACAGGGACGAGAGCGCCGGCCCGAGTCGTGTGGATCGCCCCGGTGGCTTCGTCGACGAACTGGGAGACGAGCTCCTCGGCGACCTCCCGTGCTGCCTCGAGATGCCGGGTGCGGCCGGTGAGCTCGAACAGGCGGACCAGCGCGTCCGCCAGCCATGAGACATCCGTGGCGTAACCCGCCAGCACCGGACCCCCGTCCTCCCTGACAGCACGCGGGGTGATCCCGCCGTTGCGCGAGCGCGCATCCATCAGCACCGCCGCTATGCCCTCAGCGGCGACCTCGTACGCCTCCGTTCCCGTCGCGCCCGCGATCTCTGCGAGCACGGCGCAGGCCATGGCGTTCCACTCCGTGAGGACCTTGTCGTCGAGACCGGGCGGTGTCCTCACGGACCGCCGGGCGAGCAGGAGCTGACGGGCAGCTTCTATCTCCGGCGGTCGGATCAGCTGTGCCGGGTGTGCGCAGGTGAGGACGTAACGGTTCGACTCGAAGTTGGGGCGCTCCCCGACGCCGTACCACTCGCGGGCAGCTCGGGCGCGGTCCGGCCCAACCGCGAGGTCGAATTCGGCCGCATCCCAGACGTAGTACCGCCCCTCCTCCCCCTCGGAGTCGGCATCCTCCGCTGAGCACAAGGCCCCTGAAGGGTGAGCGAGGCGGTCGAGCACGTAACCGACCGTTTCGTCCATGACCTGGCGCCAGCGCTGGTCCTTCGTGACCTGCCAGGCGTGCAGGTACACCCGTGCGAGCAGTGCCTGGTCGTAGAGCATCTTCTCGAAGTGCGGGACGAGCCACTCGCGATCGACCGAGTACCGGTGGAAGCCGCCGCCGACCTGGTCGTAGACACCGCCTGCGGCCATTGCTTCGAGCGCACGGAGAGCAACGGCGAGCGCTCCTCGACCCAATTCGTCGGACGTCGCCCCCCCGCCCACCGAGGCCCGCAGCAGCAGGTCGAGCAAGAGCGGCTGTGGGAACTTCGGAGCACGACCGAAGCCGCCGAGCTCGGGATCGGCCATCTCCTGCAGTCGCCGCACGGCCGCGCCGGTGGCGCGAGCGACGTCGTCGGGGGTCACGATGAGCCGTCCCGCAGTCGTGTCGACTCCCGGCTGAGGCTCGGGCGGGAGCCGGAGCCGCCCGGCGACGGCCTCGGCAAGCCGGTCTGCCTGCTCCTCGATGTCGGTCCGGCGAGTCGACCAGACGTCCCGGACGGCTGCGAGGACCTGCCGGAACGACGGCATGCCCTGGCGCGGACGGTCCGGGAAGTAGGTGCCTGCCATGAAAGGGCGACCGTCCGGCGTCGCGAACACGCTCATCGGCCACCCGCCGTGTCCGTTCGCGGCGATGACGGCTTCCATGTAGACGGCGTCCAGGTCCGGGCGCTCCTCCCGGTCGATCTTGACCGCCACGACCGACTCGTTCATCTCCGCCGCCGTCGCCGGGTCGGAGAAAGACTCGTGCGCCATCACGTGGCACCAGTGGCAGGCGGAGTAGCCGATCGAGAGGAAGAGCGGCCGGTCGAGCTCCCGTGCCCGCTGGAGCGCCTCTTCTCCCCAGGGGAACCACTCCACCGGATCGAAGCGATGCTGTCGCAGGTACGGGCTCGTCTCGCGCGCCAGGCGATTCTCCGGGGGCGCCACCCGCAGGACTCTATGGTGACGCTCATGGATCTCAGGTTGGACGGACAGGTCGCGCTCGTGACCGGAGGGTCGCGGGGGATCGGGCTGGCGACGGCACGAAGGTTTGCGGAAGCGGGTGCCTCCGTGATGATCACCTCGCGTAAGGCCGACGCGCTCGAAGCGGCGTCGAAGGAGATCCCGGGCGAGGTCGCCTGGTTCTCCGCCAACGCCGGCGATCCGGATCAGGCGAAGGATTGCGTGGAGGCGACGATCGAGCGCTTCGGTCGGGTCGACGTCCTCGTGAACAACGCCGGGACCAACCCCTACTTCGGGCCGCTCGTCGGGCTCGACCTCCCGCGGGCGACCAAGACCGTCCAGTTGAACCAGACGGCGGTGCTCGTGTGGACACAGCTCGCGGTCGAGCAGTCCATGCGCGAGCGCGGCGGCTGTGTCATCAACGTGGCTTCGGTCGGCGGCTACTCCGTAGAGCCCGGCATCGGCTGGTACAACGTCACGAAAGCCGCCGTCATCCACCTGACCCGCCAGCTCGCAGGCGAGCTCGGGCCGGCGGTGCGGGTCAACGCCATCGCTCCCGGCCTCGTGCGGACCCACCTCGCCCGAGCGCTCTGGGAGAACGCCGAGGAGGCCGTCTCGAGGCGCCTACCGATGCGCCGCATCGGCGAGCCGGACGACATCGCCAAGGCTGCCCTCTTCCTCGCCTCCGACGCCGCCTCCTGGATCACCGGGCAGACCCTCGTCGTGGACGGTGGAGCCATGGTGGCACCGGGCGGTGGCGTCTCGGCCTGACGGAGCGGGTGGCTGTAAACGCGAACGAGCCCCGAGCACGCTGCTCGGGGCTCGTCGGCAAGACTACGGTCGGACTACTTCGGGAACCCCGTCTGAGCCCAGTTGCTGATGGTGGCAACGTCCGTGATTGCACACTGCCCACTCGTTTTTGGTGTGCTCCACCCGTAGAACGTACTCGTCGGGGTCGGGGTCGGAAGGCCCGTGACGCTCGCAGGCACCGAGCCCGTCGCCTTCACGTCGACGACGGCGTAGCAGCGGTCCTGGCCCGGCGCGTACGCCCAGAAGGCGATCGAGTTGAAGTCGGCAGCGGTCTCCCACCCGATCTGGTTCGTCGCCTTGGAGACGCCAGCCCCCGAGGTGCTCAGGTACGTGAGGCCGGTGTCGATCTGTGACAGATCGGAAGTCGACCCGCCGGCTGTCATGATGCCCGAGTACGACTGGTTGTTGTCGGTGAAGTACGTGTCGCCACCGGTGAGAGCCGTCTGCAGGTTCGACTGAGCGGCCGTGCCGTTCGCGCCCTTGGTGACGCTCAGGAACGTCGGGATCGCGATCGCCAACAGGATACCGATGATGAGCAGGA